>CALBFM010000045.1:0-4860 GCA_937893445.1 uncultured euryarchaeote | reverse complement strand
AAGCGGTAGGTCTGGTTCAGCAATGGCGCCCCATTGGAGAACGTCGACTCACTACCGCTCTGCAGAGTCGCCTCAATGACCCCGGCACCAGCGACTACCGCGCCCTCCGGTGCGGTCAGCTGCACCTCCACCACAACTGAGCTCCAAGGTGCCAGCACAGGAGTTGCGTTCCACTGCCCAAACGTCCAGTTAGAGGGAGCTACCAGTGAAAGCGCCATACTAGTGGGGCCATTGCCGTGATTGTAGAGTGTCAGCATCATGTCGCGCGTTTCACCCGGGCGGAACTCTGGCGGTAGCGCCAGTTCAAGCTCCGGCTGGTGACGCTGCTCAACCGTTACCGACAGCTCGCCAGTCGCGTTCGCTTCCTCGGCGACCATTCGCAGCGTCGTCAGCAGCAGGCTGTCGGCAAGGACTTCGGGAACTGTGATGGTAACGTTGAATTCCAGTGTCGAGTAGGCATTGACTGTGAGGTTGACAGGCGCGGCGACCGACCAGTTACCGGCGGAGATGTTGACCGCCACCATCTCCGGCACGTTACCGGAATTGTGCAGCGTAAGCGTGAATGTGATGTTCTCGCCCGGCAGGCCGCTTGCTGGCTCGAGCAACTCGACACTGAGCAGGTGCACCTCCGGCACCTCGATATGCAACCGGACGGACGCGCTGGAATTGTCGTCGGCCTGAGACGTGATGTTCAGCCATCCGCTGTAGTTGCCTGCCAGCACCTGCTCGGGTAGTTGCAGCTCGAGCGTGAATCCGCCTGTCTCGCCCGCCGTGGCACTGATGTTAGCGGGCACGCTGCTGTTCCAGCCTGCCGGTAGCTCCAGTGAAATTGTGTAGTTGTCGCCAAAGACACCGGTGTTGGTGAATGGCACGGTCGTGTTACCGGTTGAATCAGGGAGCAACAAGAACGTCACCTGGGGCGGGGCGGCAACGCCGAAGTGCGGACGGCCGTGGAGCAACAGATTGTCGATGAACCATCCCTCATCAACAGAGCCGAAGTCGCTCGCAAAGCGCAGGCGCAGCTGCACGCTCTCGAAACCTGTCAGGTTGAAGCTGGCCTCCACCCAACCACCTGAGCCACCGGCGAAGGCACTGCCGTTCGCGGCACTGGCACTGCCGGGGTACCCACCCTCGGGCTCGAGCAGCGACCAGTTCTCGCCGTCAGTGGAATACTCGACTATGCCGCCGTCATAGTTCGCCTCGGTTCGATACCAGTGCGCGAAATCAAGCCACGCCGAATCGAAGTTTCTGAGGTCGAGTGGCGGCAAAAGCAGCACGTCATCCATGTCATCGATGTAACCTGTACCGACACCGCACCAGAGCGCGCTTTCGCCGCCATAGCTGCGTGTGTCTGTCGTATTCCAGAGGCTGTCGTTGGCAACTGGCCACGTGAGGCCGTTCTCGAACTCCTCGAACATTATGACGACCGTAGTCGAGAACGAATGCGACAGGGCATTGTTGTCCGACTCGTCGTCATCGACCAGCAGCTCCGCCTCGAATGCATAATCTCCCCATGCGTCCGGAGTCCATGCTTCGCTCCACTCCCAGCTGCCCCCGGGCGGGAGCCACGGGACTTCAACTGTGCGCTCTACCATTCCCTCCAGAACCAGCGTCGCGTTCAGATGCTCGAAGCCTGTATTCTCAACTACCACCTCCAAAACCGTCGGCTGGTGAACCTCGGCCCAAGCAGGGCCTGCACGTATTATTGCCAAATCCGACGGGAGCTGCAGCTCGAATGTCATCGTGTTGCCCGAGAACGAGATATTGATGACACCGATGTGCGTCTCCGCTCCGTCATAGTCGTCGCTGTCCGGACTCGAGATGTTGGTGAAGCCGCTGGTGGTATTGGCCCATGGATCGCTCGACTGCTTCGGGTTGTTGTTGTTGTCAGCCTCCTCTAAGTGGACCCGTCGGTGAGAATCGTTCGACTGGCTGCCATCCTCGTCGATGTGCCAGATGAGCAGGCCATGCCCGGGGAGGTAGGTGTCATAGCCCACGTTCTGCCGGTTCTCGAGCAGGAAGTATTCGCGGCCACCTAGCCCGTCAATGGGAATCTTCATGATGGAGGCGTTGTCCTCGACACGCGAGAGGTTGTACTCCCCTTCGCCAGCGAGGGGCAGGGCTGGTTCTACCCACCCCAGAAATATCTTGGACCAGGCACAGAGCTGGGCTGGTGTGTCACCACCATTGAGCCAGGAGCCGCCTGACATCATGCCCCAGTGCCCAATACCTGAGGAAGAATAGTCCGTATCGTAAAGGTCCGGCAGCCCGAGGTCGTGGGCGAATTCATGACCGAAGACTCCCATTGGCGTCCCCTCACCTTGCATCGCGTAGCCGCTTATGCGTGTCCCGTTTCGGTATTCGGCCGAAATCGCCCAGCGGTGAGACCAAATAGCGTCGTCACCGGCGGGACCACCACCACCGTTCGACTCATCCGTTGGCCCGGAGTGGACCATAATCAAGTGATCCAGGTTTCCGTCACCATCGCGGTCAAAATGGCTGTAGTTGACGAAGGGCTGCGCCAGCGCGATGGCCTCGCGTACTAGCGTCTGTGCGTTGCCTTCCGACTCAGAATTCTGGAACTCGTACTCTCCGTAGTAGGACATGTTCTCGCTCGCATTCAGCCATTGAGGAACAACCGTGCCGGAAATGTTGAATTGGCCGTAGGAGTTCTCGTTGAAGAAATCCCACATCGAGCCATTATCGCGCTCGAACAGAAGCTCCTCGTAATAGGCGACGTCGTGGCTACTGTCTGCCGGGTAGTCAGGGAACTGTATCAGGATTACCAGCAGGTGCGCGTCACCAATCCATTCACGCTGCGCCAACTGGGGGGGTGAGGTAGACTGGTTCTGGGGTGGAGTATGGCCTGGCGGCTGTGGTGCCAGGTCGTAGGGAAGTTCCGGCACCGCCTCCGCGGACGGAAGGAGCAGCAGTAACAGCGGCAGCATCAGGAGCAGCCAGCGCACGGAACCGTGCACACTAGGGGGCAAAGTGCTTACTCCAGTTCGGACGCCTTGAGGAAGCTGAAGGTTGAGAGCGCCGCCAGCAGCGCCGAGATGATTAGGTCGTTCTTGGCTGCATCCCACCCCAGGACCAACACGATTAGCGCGAGGATGCCGAGAACACCGGCGAAGAAATTAGCGCGAACAGGGTCCATCTTCTGCGCCCCGCGCATGTAGAACCAGAGTGCAACAACCACGAGGACGGTTACTTCAGTTGCTGAAGCTATGGTATCCGAATTGTCCAGACCGATAATGAAGTAGAAATACGCCAGCAGCGTCGTGAAGCCGGCGCCTGCGATGAGCGAGAGCTTCTCGCGCAGAGCGCCCGGCTCACCACCCGCACTGAAATTATCGAACAACGGCTCGGAATCAGGTGAAGCACGCGGCACCGGCGGCGACGGCGCGTTGCGGCGCACCACGGGCTCGCTCTCGCGCTGCGCCTGGCGTTCCTCAGCGTTCCCTTCGTCTGGCATGCTGCCGTCTATATCAGGTTCCTCATTCATTTCTCTTCCTTGATAGGAACGATGTTGTGTCCTCTATAATCGAACTTGACCGAGCGCCGTACCAGCCCCTTGAGCTGAAGCGAGGTTAATTCTAGCTCGCGCGAGATGTCGTTTGCAAAGCACCCCTCCTCGCCCACCATTTCCAGGATTTTCACTTCTAGCGCCTCGAACACAGTCTCTTCCATCAGAACCACAGTCAGCAGTTCCTGCGCCTCCACAAAATTGAGAGATGTCGAAATCTGGAAGGCGTTGTAGAATGTGCGATAAGCCTTCTCGGGCTTTCCGTCAAGGACTTCCCAGCGCGATTCTACCAGCTTGAATTTCTCAAAGTAGGTGATGGCGCCAAACGCTTCCTCGCCGAATGACGACTGGAGCTCACTGGTTGGCGTCCAACCCTCTGCCAGTCTTGCCAGTACCGCGCGCCGCCCGGGCGAATCGACCGACCGGAACAATGCCACTAGTTCGGCGGGGTCGTTGATGAGCTTGGTCCTTTTCATGGCCATGCGCGGGCGATGGAGCGTGCGGCTAAAAAGGAGCGCCTACAACTCTAGTTCGCCCGTCAGGCCACACGCATCGCACTTCACCACCTGCGGGCCATCACGCCGTGGAACCTGCATCTGTGCACTACAGCCAGGGCACTCTATGGTGACCTGTTTCGCTGCAGGCTTACGCCTGACACGTTTGCGACGACCTTTGCTAATGCGCTGCGGTGGGAGAGTCTGGTCGACCTTGACAGAGCTTTGTTCAGCCTTTAATTTCTGGACCCGGAACGCTGATTTTTTATCTCCAATCCCCTCATATATTGCAATGGCTCCATCATAATCCAGATGTTTCTCTTTATCCTGTGCCCTAGAGGTCGCCGCCGCCTGCGTCACTTCCCAGGGTGTGGCAACTTGTGAAGGTTGGACCTGTGTCGATCGCAGTTGCAGGAAGGCCCAGGTGCCACCGACCATCAGCACTACCAGCAACAGCGTCCCGCCCAGCAGCCAGGTCACGGAAATACCGGCGACCTCGCCTAGGTCGAGCGAAAAACCATCGTCATTTCCGGCGGAAGTGACCGGAGGTGGCTCGCTAATGAAGATTGTGCAAGTGTCGGACGCCTGCAACTCGTCGTTGTCGGTCACTTGTACCACGGCAGTGTAGAATGCGTCGTTGGGTGGCAGCAAATCGTACTTCTTCAGCGCCTCCGGTGCGGAGTCAAAGAAGTCAGGCGTACCAATCAGCTTGCCGGATGGCGAGTTGAAATCCCACTCGTAAAGTACGATGTTCCCGTCGGCATCGCTGGCGTTGGCGCTGAACTGCAGGAGTTTATCCACCTCCCCCTCGGCGGGGCAGTTAGCGGTGACAGTCGGCGG
>CALBFM010000044.1:0-5157 GCA_937893445.1 uncultured euryarchaeote | reverse complement strand
GGTGAGGTAGCCAACGCTGAACGAGATGATATTCTGGAAGAAGTGCGTGCCCTGGCTCGGCTCGACCGGCAGGTCTGCCAGCTGGCATTCTATAATGGTGCGCGCACCTGAAATCTGCCCCCATTTTACAGGGATGCCGAGCCACGGGTCAGAGGAGCCCCAGCGGCCGGGGCCAATGAGCAAGTAAGGGCACCCTGCGCGCGTCAGCTTACGGTTCAGCTTCTCGATGATTTGCGCGACTTCGCGCGTCTCAGCGCGGTCGAGCCGGTCTGGATGGACATAGATTATGTCGCGTATCTCCTGGATGACTCCATTGCCGAGTGAATGCGACGAAGTGCAGAGCGCCCCCTCAACGCTATCGAGATCAACCTCGACGTCGACCGGCTCCCACACCAGTGGCCGCGCCTGCAGGAACACGAAGCGACGCACACCAGGAGCGATGACGACGGCGAACTCGATTTCCACGGGACCGCCCATCCCTTCCTCTGCCTGCGCCAGAAAGAGCTGTGTCAGCCTGGACAGCGGGAACTGCTTCTGCTTAGTGACGCCAGCGAAGGTCACCAGCCGCACGCCGGCGCGTGCTAGGCCATCATAGATGGCATCATTCTCAGCTGAATAGACCGAACCGATGGGGTGCAGCTGCCGATCTATTTCGGCGCGCGCCAAGTCCAGCTGCACTAGGCTCGCCTCGGCGGCGCGCGTTGGCCGCTCCTGCTGCTTCGAAAGGTCAAGCGCCCAGAACTGCCGTTGTGAAGAGCGCAGGTAGTCCTCAGTCGACGCGAACTGAAACTGCTGCCGCGGATGCGCCGGCGAGAAACGAAACATCTTCTCGCCCTCGACTACTGCCTTGCCGAGGCCCAGAGCAACCGCCACGACGCCATCCTCCGGCGCCGCGTCGCCTAGCGGGTAGAAATTGCGCGACCGCGCCACGCCGGCGAAAGTTGGGTAGAAAGCGTCGCCGTGCGGCAGCCCCGCTATTTCCTGTATAACGACCCCCATCTTTTCTTCCTCGATACGATTAGGTGTCGCAGCGATGTACGCCTTTGACGCTTGATAGAATGTGGAGGCGTAGACCAGCTTGATGGCATCGCAAAGGTGCTGGAGCCGGAGTTTAGGGTCGGGATGGTTGTTGGAAAGCATGTAGGTCTCGTACACGCCGGCAAAGGGCTGGTGCTGTGAGTCCTCCAACAGGCTGGATGATCGCACGGCGAGCGGATATTCCACCTGCCCCACGAAAGTCTTCAGATCCTCATAGATGGACTCGGGAAAGCGTGCCTCGATGAAGGTCTCAGCTATGTCATCATCCTCCAGTTCCGAAGTGTCGGAGTACGCCAGTTCAGTCAGCTCGTTGGACTCGAGGAACTCGTCAAAGACCTTCGTGCCAACCACCGCCGAGCGCGGGATGCAGACCTCGATGTCGCTGAGTTCCGCCAGGTCGAGCTGTGGCAAAAGCGCGTGGAAGTATGCCAAGCTGCGCCCCTTGCCGCCGAGCGAGCCACCACCGAGCCGCACGAAGTCGCTCCCTGCCTCGAGGGCCTGCGATGAATAGTCCGCCACTTCTATGCGTCGCCGCTGCTTTTCAAACTCCCGCAAGGTATCAAGCAGGAACTGCCGTAGCTGCTCGTTGTTAGTGAACTCAGTGACTACGTGTGGCCGTAGCCGGGTGGCGAGGTCGAACTCGGTCCGCGCGCGAAACCATTTGGAAAACTCGTGCCGTACTGCGTGGTGGCGCAGCGACTCGCCAGGAATATCCGGGAGCGCCTTGCGCATCTCGGAGATGTCCTGCGCGCGCTCCACTTCTTCGCCGTCGGGTAGCCGGAAAACGAAATCGCCGAATCCCAGACTGTCGCGCATGAAACTTCGTAAGCTCTTCAGCAGCGCCGGGTCTGCCTTGTCCAGAAACTCTATACCTAGCTTGCCGGCAACTTTGCGATTCTCCGGTAGCGATGACTGTAGCACTACTCCTGCGTCAGGACTTGCCTTCTGGACCTGCGCGATGAACTTCTTCCCAGCCTGGGGGTCATGGTTCCCTCCATTGGGAAAGCCAGCATCGCTGATTACGCCGAGCAGGAAGGGGGCGTAACGGCTGTAGAGCTCCTGCGCCTGCTCCATGTCAGTCGCCAGGAGAATCTTGGTCCGGGCACGCATCCGCAGCAGCTTGTGGTGCAGCGAAAGCCCACCCGCCATCAGGCTCCCGGTCTGCTTCATCAGCTCGGAATAGAGCTGCGGCAGGAAGAGCGAGTAGAAGCGGGTTGAATCCTCCACCAGAATCAGCACCTGCACCTCTCCGGCACGGGTGTCGTGGTCGACATTGCGCAAATCTTCTACGAGCTTGATGATAGCGAGAAGCACTCGCGCGTCGCCCGACCATACAAAGATACGATCAATCGCGTTGCCCTCGTGGAACAGCGCCAGTTCACGCGTGTTGTAAGCTAGCAGTACCACAGGAATTCCGGGCTGGATTTCTTTGGAGCGACGACCAAAGATGTGCACCTCCATCTCGCCCACGCGCGCCATGGTGATTACTAGGTCGAACGGCCGCTCCTGCAGCAGCTCCAGCGCCCGCTCGCCGGTCGCGGAGTGGGTGATGCGCGGAGCATAAGACAAATTCAGCTGCTGGTAGTCAACCAGCAACAGCTCGTTGAGCCTGCCATCCTCCTCTAACGTAAAATAATCGTAGGGACTCGAAACCAGCAGTATATCGCGGATGCGGTAGCGCATCAGGTTTTCGAAGCGGCGGTGCTGTGCAACCCAGGCTGCCATGGGCAGGGGAAAAGTAACCTATTTTAACTACGTGTGGTAGCGCACAGCGTGAAGGCAATCATCATGCTTAGCGGGGGCATCGACTCCCCCACCGCAGCGCACATGCTCCAGCAGCAGGGCTGGGACCTGGTTGGACTGCACATGGACAACCGCCCCTTCACTGATGACCGCGAAATTGACAAGACACGGGCGCTGGCGAAACACCTCGGAATTCCACTCTGGATGGCACCACACGGTGACAGCCAGGTCAAGATTGCACGCAATGCCGACCGCCATTTGCAGTGCCTGCTCTGCCGGCGCATGATGTATCGTACTGCCGCCGCGTTGGCAAAACAGATTGGAGCCGACGCCATCATCAACGGCGAGTCGTTGGGGCAGGTAGCGTCACAGACGCTACCCAACCTAGCGGTGATTGACGAGGTTTGCGATGTCCCTATCTTGCGGCCGCTGATTGGCCACGACAAGGTTGAAATCGAGCGCGTTGCGCGCCAAGCTGGGACCTTTGATATCTCTACCTTGCCGAGCCTCTGCTGTACTATTGTCCCCGAAAAGCCGGCGACCGCGGCGTCGCTACCACGAGTGGAGCGCTGGGAGGCGCAACTGCCACTGGAAGAGATGGTCGATCACTGCGTTGATGGACTGGTACAGGTGATGTGAGCTTCTACCTGCTGCGGCCCTGCCAGGACTCGGCCGCGTTCGAGCTGAAACCGCGCCAGACGGCAAAACTAGACCTACAGCGGGCTCTGGAATGGTTGCGCCAGCGCAAGTTCCGCAAAGTGGTGGACGCCGGCGTGATGGTAATTGTTGAGCGCGAATGCATGGTCAACCTCTATCCTTCAGGACGTATGCTGCTACGTACCAGCGATGAACAGCTAGCGGAGAAACTGGCTGCCGAAGTAGGGCTACTGCTTAATGGGGCGGCTTAAATATTGGTCGTCGAGAAAATGGCGCCTGAACCTTTTGTCTCGATTGTCGTGCCAACCACTGGCCGTGTGGGTTATATTCGTGGAATGGTGAAGTCGATAGTGCGGCTCGACTACCCACGCGACCGCTTCGAGCTAATACTGCTGGGCGATGTTGAAACACCACTCCTGCAACGAGCGCAGGAGCTGGCGCAGGAGGGTGGGGTTGCGCTACGGATTATTCACGATTCAGTCGCTGCGGGCGAGAAGCGCAACCGAGGCGTCGCCGTCGCGCAGGGTGAGGTTATTGCCTTCACTGACGACGACACTATCCTGCGCGAGGACTGGCTGCGCGCTGCTGTGCAGCATCTTGCACAGAATCCCGACTACGCCGGTGTCGGCGGCCCGAACTTCACCCCGCGCGAGGGACTGCCGTTCGCCAAGGCAGTCGGCAGGATATTCGGATCTAAGTTCCTGTTCCGTTTCCGCTACACCGCCGGCCATGACAAACCACGGGAGGTGGACCATAATCCCACCTGTAACTACATCCTACGGCGCGAGGCTATTGCGGGTGTCAGGTTCCACCCAACGCTCTGGCCGGGTGAGGATGTCGAGTTCGACATCCGGCTACAGCAAGCAGGACACAGAATCCTCTACGCGCCGGACGTAGTGGTGTGGCACCACAGGCGGTCGCGGCCACTGGCGTTCCTGCGACAGATGTTCAACTACGGCGTTACCCGTGCACAAGTAACACGCATGCATCCCGGCAGCTTCGACCCGCGTCACTACGCCTTCATCGGGGCGTTTTTCGTGCTGATAGCACTCTATGCGCTTGCGTGGCGGCAGCCGCTGCCGGTCGCAGTACCGTGGCTGCTACCAGCTACGCTAAATGCTGCCTATTTTGGCGTTCTGGGACTGGCAGGGCTGCTTGTCGGCGCGCAGACGCGCTCGTTCAAGCAAGCATTCTACGCGCCGCTGGTGCTCTTCATACAGCACTTCGGATACTCGCTCGGTCTGCTCGTCGGCCTGCTGCGACGGGCGTAGTCCTTTTGAGGCGGGTGGTCTGCGCCGGAGCGTGGAGCTGGACTACGACAAGCTATTGAGCCGCGCTCGTGAAGGGCTGGAGGATGTCATGACTGATGACGCCCGCTTCGTCCCACCCGAGCCGCAAGTGCTCTATGAAGGCAAACGCACCATCCTGCGTAACTTCAGTGAGATGGTAGATGCGCTGCGACGCGAGCCGGACCACTTCTCGAAATATCTGGTGCAGGAGCTCGGCACAGCAGGCAACATAGAGGGACGGAGACTAGTACTGCAGGGACGCGTCCCTGAGAAGAAAGTCGCCGCCCGCGTCAGCGCCTACCTCAAAGCGTTCGTGCTTTGCGAGGAGTGCCACCGCCCCGACACAAATTTTCAGCGACAGGGACGCACGCTGGTACTGCAATGCGAAGGTTGTGGCGCGCACCGCCCCATCCGTGCCAGTGGAGTCTAA
>CALBFM010000043.1:0-2048 GCA_937893445.1 uncultured euryarchaeote | reverse complement strand
CTTGGCTTTGTAAATCGTAGAACTGGTGTTGTCGAGGAGCCAGGGCATCCACTCGACGGGCAGTCCATAGCTGGAAAAGTACTAGTATTCCCGCGCGGCAGCGGATCGTCGGTCGCACCCTATGTGCTGCTTGGCCTACTCTACCGCAATCACGGTCCATTAGCAGTCGTGAACACTGAACTCGACCAGCAAACGCTCCCTGCCTGCTCGCTGCTCGGCGTACCGTATGCGCACTCATTTGGCAGCGATCCGTGCCTAGAGCTGAACAGCGGCGATCAAGTGAGACTGGAGCTGCGCGACGGCACCGTGACACTGGAATTACTAGAGCGGGCGCCGGTGGCCAGTTAATGGCGAAAAATGCGTATAGGCCGTCGCGAGCGGGACGATGAGCAAACTGGAACAACGGTTCGCAGCTGCCGCTGAGACTGCGCGCAAGCTCCCCCCACCCGGTCGTGCAAAACTGCTGGAGCTTTACGGTCTCTACAAGCAGTCCCACGAGGGCGACGCACTACAGCAACGACCAGGTCTCGCAAACTTACGTGGACGCGCCAAACATGACGCCTGGACTGCGTTGCAAGGTATGGCGCGTGAAGCAGCAATGCGACGCTACATCGCGCTGGTAGCTGAGCTGCAGGCAGCGCCAGTCGATTCCGATTTTGCCGACCGACATTCTGCAGCGCGCGAGCTGCTCGAGCGACCGCTCAACTCCGCTGAGTACGAAATTATTCGCGATCTCTGGAAGGCTCACTCACTGGCGGAGGACGACCGCGACATCGAAGGGCTACTGGCGACACTGACACCTGACTGCCGCTACGAACTACCACAGCTTGACCGCACTTTCGAAGGTCACGCGGGCGCAACTGAGTTCTACGAGCGGCTGCTGGGAGCGTTCCCTGACATCGATTTCCGCCTGACGAGCATCGTCATCGGTCCACAGGGTGTGGTCGAGGAAGCACGTGTCACTGGCACGCACGAGCAGGATTGGCTGGGTTTTCAAGCCACCAATGAGGAAGTCGAGTTCCAAGTTGTGATATTCTTCCCATGGGACCCGAAGGAACAACTGTTCCACGGCGAACGGGTCTGGTTCAGTTTCGGAAGTGAGTATTACGACCGCTATGGAATGGTTTAACGGAAAACCCAGAAAAAGCGTATGAAGAGTTCTATAATTTCCGTATCAGAACCGTAGTCTGCTCCTTCTCGTACTTGTCGTTGCCAAATAACTCCAATTCCAAATGCTCCTCGAAATCTACCTGATCACCATAGCGGGATTTTAGTTGCTCGTAAAAGTTCCTAGGTACTGGGTAGGTCTGGTACCTGTATTTCGCGTCGTCGTAGAGATTAGCACCTATCCACAGGTAACCACCCGGTCTCAGGATAGGGATTATGCGTCGGATAATCTCTCTCTGCTTCTCAACCGTGAAGCTAGCAGAAACTCCGTACATGATTACTAAATCAAACTGCTCCGGAGGTGAGTCAGCGAGGTATTTCATGATGTCCATCCTATGAAAATTCCCGAGACCCATTTTCTTGCGGCACTCTCGGATATTGAGCCTGCTGATATCCACACCATGCGGTACTGCCAGTTCCTTTTCGGCAAGATAGGCCAGCATGGTTCCGGAACCACAACCGAGGTCCAGAACGTTCTTTCCTGACAGTTTCAGGGATGTGACCTCTACCGTCCTGGCCACCATCTCTTCTAGATCGGCGTTATCGAGATAGCACCAGATAGCTCCGTTCCCAGTGAACCAGTTCCGAACAATGTAGGAGCGCATCAGAACGTGCAGGTGTAGGAAGTTCTTGACACGTGCGTACATAGGTGCTAGCGCAGCGGTATGGCCACCAGTGCTACAGAGTGTATTCGCGTGTAGCTCATTCCACGTACCGTCCGTATTCCCCGCGCTCCAGCTTCGCAATTGCTGCCTTCTCCACTTCCGCATCGTAGCGGAAAGTGGGCCACTCGGATTTACCCTGCGGAGAGCGCAACTCGTCGAGTCTCCCCTCCGCGAATGCAGCTACGGCCTCAACCATCAGCTTCGCAGCTTCGACTA
>CALBFM010000042.1:0-3662 GCA_937893445.1 uncultured euryarchaeote | reverse complement strand
GACCCTGTTATCCAGGTACGGCTCGCACAAATCAATTCCATGGGCTATCACCACCTTCATGATGCTGCTAGTCGAAGCGTCTGCTTTTAGGGGTGTTGCTCTCAGCGAGCGTGGCGCGTATCGGAGTAATCTGCGACCGCGAATTCCTGGAACCGTTTGACCCACGGGTTTGGAAGGAGGCCAAGACGCTGGTGGAGGCGGGCTATGAAGTCGAAGTCATTACCCCTCATCACGAAACCACTATCGAGGAGCTGGATGGTATCCGGGTCATCTGCTGCCGCGTAAATCGCTTCCCGTTCACTACAGCTCTACGGCTCTTCCGCGCCGCGCTGCGAGGCGGCTACGACCTGCTGCACTGCCACGAAATTGACCCGCTCGCATATTCGCTGCTGTTGCGACCGCTAACCGGAAGACCGGTAGTGTGGGACTGCCACGAATACTATGTGCCGATGAAGCGAGAGCTACAGGGTCCGCTGGCAGGAGCGCTGGTGCAATTGCTCTTCAGCATCGCCGTGCCGCGCACAGACGGCGTAGTTACCGTCGACCGCAAGCTGGTGCGGTTGCTTGGCCGCTGGAAGACGGCGATTGCGCTGCCGAACTACCCTCGCACAGCGGACTTCATGGCAGGACCCTCCGCCCCGTCTGACAGAATTCCGCGCATAATCTACGCTGGCAGCCTGACCGCATCGCGCGGCATACGCAAGACGTTGCGCGCGTTCCGGCGTCTGGGCGAGCGCATCGAAGCGGAGCTGCTGATCGCTGGAGGCTTCCACGATGACCGGGATTTTGAAGCATGGTGTCACGACTACTGCAATCGGCACGGACTGCGTGTCAAGTGGCTGGGCTGGGTCGACCACCGTGAGCTGGCGGAAGTGCTGCAGAGGTGCCAGGTCGGTTTGAGCCTGCTGCAGCCAGTACCGCGCTACGAGTGCGCGATGCCGACCAAAATTTTCGAGTACATGCTCTGCGGCCTGCCGGTGCTCGCGACACAGTCGCCAGTTCTGCGCAATTTTATTGATCGCACCGGCTGTGGTGCGACCGTTGACAGCACCGACCCCGACGCGATTGCAGCGGCGATGGAAACGCTGCTGGTGTCACCGGACCGCCAGGCGATGGCCCGTCGAGGCCAGCGTATCGCGAAACGCTGCTTAACCTGGGAAGTGCGACAAGGCAAGCTGCTGGCGCTCTACGCGCGTCTGCTCGCCTGATTTAAACTATCGTCCGGCTGCGGACGTCATGGCGCGCATCGGGGTAATCTGCGACCGCGAATTCCTGAAGCCATTCGACCAGCGTGTCTGGAAGGAAGCAATGACGCTCTGCGACGCGGGCTACGACGTGGAAATCCTGACGCCCCACACGCGCAATGAGGTGCAGGAGGTGGATGGCTTGGTGGTGCACTGCGCCTCAACTGCCGGCCCGCCCGGTGCAACTGCTCTGCGGTTGCTGCGGCTGGCCCTGCGCGGGCGCTACGATGCGTTCCACTGCCACGAGCTGGACCCATTGCTCTATGCACTGTTTTTGCGGCCACTGACCGGAAAGCCAGTGGTGTGGGACTGCCACGAATATCTGGTGCTGATGAAGCGCGAGTTGCAGGGACCACTTGCAGCCCAACTGACGGCGCTCGCCCTCGAAGTGGCCGTGCCTCGCACTTGTGCCATTATCACAGTTGACAACAGGCTCGGCCGTCAGCTCTCCAGGTATGGCCAGGTCTTGGTCCTGCCGAACTATCCTCGACTGGCGGAATTCCCGTCAGTTTCCAGTTCAGGACTAGACGGCCCCCCTGTAATGATCCATGTCGGTGCCCTGACCGAGCGCCGCGGTGTCCTGGTGATGCTGGAGGCGTTGCGCCTGCTTCGGGAGTCGCTTGACGCCCGGCTGGTGGTTGCCGGTGGATTCCATGACGATGAACTGGAGCGGAAATGCTACGCGTTCGACCAGGAGCATGACTTGCGGGTGAAGTGGCTCGGGTGGGTTAACCACCGTGAGCTGGCCAGAGTGCTGTCACAGGCTAGCCTGGGGCTGTTCCTGAGTCAGCCCAGCGAGCGGTACCTGAAGGGAATACCCACCAAGATTTTTGAGTATCTGATAATGGGTCTTCCCGTCCTTTCGGCACGGGGACCGCTGCTGGACCGTCTGGTTGCGTCATCTGCCGCTGGCCAGTCAGTAGATTCCACAAATCCTGCGGCGGTGGCGGCAGGCATGTGGGAGCTGCTGTCTCGGGACGACTTAGCAACGATGGCCTCGCAAGGTCAGCGCATCGCGCAGAACTTGTTTACTTGGGATGCACAACAGGGAAAGCTGTCGGAGCTCTACGCGCGTCTGCTCGCCTGATTTAAACCACCCTCCCGGTCCGTCCGCAATGCCCCTCGTACAGCGGGCGGTGATGCTGGTCTACGGGCGTGCAGCCGCTTTTGGGCTGAGCCTAGTGATTCCAGTTGTGCTGGTACGGCTGCTGGCGCAGGACGAATACGGCAGCTACCAGCAGCTAGTACTGCTCTACGCCACGGCGCAGGCATTCCTGCTGCTGGGGGTCCCGCATTCGCTCTCCTATTTCTTTCCGCGGCTTGGCCCCGGCGGCCACGCGCAGCTACTGCGGCAGTCACTGGCGCTGCTGGCGATGACGGGACTATTGGCAATTGCCTTGGGACTGGGTGCGCAGCTTCTGCTTACAGATCACCCGCTGCAGCCCTACTTGGGCGTGTTAGGACTCTACACGGCGCTGATGCTGCTGGTGGCGCCGCTACAGAACCTGCTGGTGGTCGAGGGGCGCGAGCGTGCTTCAGCGCTCTCGATAGTTGGCTTCGTCGTCGTGGACATAGTGGTGATGCCGGCTGCGGTATGGCTGTGGCCTGATGTGTGGGGCATTCTGTGTGGCATCACGGTTGCGGCGACCATCAAGGCGGCAGTTTCACTGGGCTACGCTTGGCGCCGCTACCTGAAGTACGATGGTGGGCGGCCGTTCGTACGCAAGCAGCTAGCATATGGCGTTCCTGTAGGGATGTTGGCAATGGTCAGCATCATCAACCTCAATATTGACAAATACCTTGTAGGACTATTCTTCCCGGTCGGGGCTTTTGCAGTCTACTACATCGGTGCACTCTGGGCACCGGTCTTCAGCTGGACTACGCAATCGGTGGTGCAGGTGGTCATCCCACGCCTCTCCGCTGCCCACCACCAAGGTGACTTGGCCGCGATGCAGAAGTTGCGCAGCCGCATGGCATCACGGATGGCGCTGGTCTACTTTCCCCTCGCGACGCTAATGGCCATTATCGCGCAGCCACTCATCGAACTACTGTTCACCTCAGCCTACGTCGGAGCAGTTCCTGTATTCACAATTTACTTGCTGCTGCTCTTCAACCGTCCCTTCAGCTCTGGCGAGGTACTGATGGCGGCAGGTCGCACGCGCTTCCTGTTCCGGCTCGCGCTGGCGATTGGGCTACTAAATCTGGGGCTGAGCCTGCTGCTGCTCACCCGCTCGGAACTGGGACTGCTGGCACTACCGGTTGCAACAGTTACCGTGAGCTGGATTTCGACTTTCGCGATTTTGCACAGTTCCAACCGCGAATTAGGCGTTACCGCTAGGGTGGCCTACGGCTGGTACACGCTCGCCACCATCATCGCCTCGTCGATGCTGGCGGGTGTGGTAGCGTGGCAGGCAGTGA
>CALBFM010000041.1:0-1118 GCA_937893445.1 uncultured euryarchaeote | reverse complement strand
ATGCACCGCTACCACCGGCTGGGCGAACTGCCAAAGAAGCGGCACATGGCGCTGCGCAAGCCGGATGGCGGGGTCTACTACGAGGAGCTCAAGGGCAACAAGGGGTTCGTAGGTCCATCTTCACTGCTCTACCACCTCCATCGCCCCACTGCTGTGGTCGGGACCAAACTGCTGCGCGAGGTGCAGCTGGATGAGGACCCAGACCGCCAGTTGCGCATGCGCCACTTCTTCACTAACAAACTGGCACGTGGCGGCAGCCCTACCATGGACCGAGTGCCAATGCTGTTTAACAACGATGTCACGCTCTGGATGGCGTTCCCTGATAGGGAAGACGATTTCTACTATCGTAACGCACAGGGCGACGAAATCATCTATGTCAGCGATGGGAGCGGCACACTCGAGACTGCCTTCGGGGAATTGGCGTATTCGCAGGGCGACTACCTGGTAATCCCGCGTGGCATCCTGCACCGTTACCGTCTCGGCAAGGACAAGCAGCGATTCTTCATCACCGAATCGAAGGGTGAGGTGCGCACGCCGAAGCGCTACAGGAACGAGTACGGTCAGCTAATCGAGCGCTCCCCTTTTAGTGAACGTGACTGGCGCGTGCCGGAAAACCTGCAGGCCGTTGACAAAAAGGAGCCGGCCGTCATCGTTGTCAAACAGCGCGACCTGCTTACCGAGGTCACGCTAGATCACCACCCCTGCGACGTCGTCGGCTGGGACGGCTACTACTACCCGTATGCTTTCAGCATCCACGACTTCGAGCCGATTGTCGGCCGCTACCACGAGCCGCCGCCTGTCCACCAGACCTTCCAGGGCGATAATTTCGTGCTCTGCAGCTTCTGTCCACGGCCGTACGATTTCGGCGAGGACGCCGTTCCTGCGCCGTATAACCACGCCAACGTCATGTCTGACGAGGTCATCTACTACGCCAAGTCGGAGTTCATGTCGCGCAAGGGCATCGAATACGGCTCGATTACGCTCCATCCCGACGGTATAACTCATGGACCCCACCCCGGCCGCTACGAGGCGAGCATCGGCGCCGACGCGACGGACGAACTGGCGGTGATGGTTGATACCCACTACCCGCTCAAGGTCGCCAAACAAGCTCTCGATAT
>CALBFM010000040.1:0-3305 GCA_937893445.1 uncultured euryarchaeote | reverse complement strand
AGCGCCTGCAGGAATTCCAAGGGGGAGGGGTGTTTTCGCGGGGTTAGTGCCAGAATCTCGCAAATCCCGTAACAGGGTAAAATAAATAACAGAATTTCTGTTACTCTTCCCAGTAGATAATGTCCATGTAAAGCTTGTACTCCACCTCGCCGCCTAGATCCCAGTTGCTGCGACGCACCTCAACCGACCAGTCGCCCAGTTCGCCTTCCTCATCGAACCACTGGTTGTGACTAGAGTTGTAGTACTCCAGCGCTATGGAGTTGACCTGATGGTTGTTATCCTGGTCGTGGGTGTTGTTATTGGCAACTTCCTCTCCGGTCAGGTTTAACAGGTACAGGTCCAAATCGTGTCGGCTGTCTGTGTCGTACTCAAGTCGCAGCCTGATGTAGCGCAGCTCGCCACTACTGTAGTAGCCGACGTCGTTGACCGGCAGATCATGCTGCCCCTCGTCAGTCCCGCCTGCTAGACTCTCGGTGATGGTGGTGTTGAAGTTGATGACCAGTTCTAGGCCGTCGCTGCCGTGTGCCTCGTCTTGCTCGCCCAGTGTGTCAGTGATGCGCACAGAGATGACGAAGACGCCCGACTCGAAGTCCTGCTCGGTTTCCGGACTGGTACTGCTTCGCTCCGTCTGGAAGCCGTCGTCGTCATCGTACGAGAAGTCCCACTCGTACTCGGTTATGTCGCCATCGGCGGTTGAGCCGGTGGCAGACAGGTCATATCGCAGTGACTGGCCAGGGTGGTAGACAGCCTCTGTCTCGTCCTCAGTAGAGACCACCGCACGTAGTTCATCAGTCTGTCGCGCTATCGTCACCTGTAGCGTAGCAGTATCTTCAGCGCCGTCTGGATCGCGGACAGTAAGCGTCACACTGTAGCTCCCCTCTTCGTGATAGGTGTGCGCGGCGCGGCCGTTGTCACCCTGCCCTACGATGCGCTGTGAGTCGCCGTCGGCAGCGTCGAAGTCCCAGAAGAAGTCCAGCCCATCTCCGTCAGGGTCGCTCGAGCCAGAACCGGTGAACCAGATTTCGGTCTCTGGTTCGTACGGTCCGGCTGTTTCCGTCTTTGCCTTGGCCAGCGGTTCCTGATTGGGCTCGTCGCCCCGGTCTAGGTCTATGCAGCCTACAGTCATCAGCAGCAGGCCGGTGAGCAGCGCAAGCTGTCGCATCACGCCGCAGGGGGCTGGCCCCGGTATAATTACTTTGCGCGCCGTAGATTCGTCGTAATCACCCCTCAAACAATTTTTGAAAATAGTTGCAGAACTGTTTAACTAGTTTTAAATACCACTTTTCATACGCCGCGTCATGAACAAAGTCGCTATTGCGATGCTAGCAAGTATTCTTTTGCTTCTGACTCCAGCAAGCACTGCCGTCGAAGAATCAGCAGTTTTCAATGTCGGTGATACGTGGGCGCTCGGACACGAATTTGATATAATGGAAGAATTAGATTCATTTACCAAGGAAATTTTAGAAGAACTGGATGCGGAGATTGAAAACAATCCCACTGGTGAATATGGAGATTTAATGGATTACAGCCTCAATGAGAATGAGGGAGTAATCGGAGTGTATTACACAAGCGAGGTCGTTGATGATTTCGATGAACAGATACATATCAAATCCGAAGAGGCGTTCTACATCCACACCGCCGTAGACACGTCAATTACTGCTGTGTTCTTCCAGGAAGGAACTTACAATGATGTCGAAGAGAGATGCGTTGACGGTGATGAATGCACATACACCTTGCCAGACGGCACGGAAATACCAACCGAAACACAGACTATGGAAATTGGTGGTAATTTCCACTATGTCACTAAAGTCACAACCGAAACGTGGTGGACCCAAGACAACTTCGATATGACAAAGATGGAGCTAACCCTCGGTATGGGAATGTCTGGTGGCATGAAATTGCAGAATGTTCCTAATGAGACATGGGAACTTAAGATGAAGGAAGTAGATTATGATGGTGATGGCTATCCTGATGCGGAGGAAGAGGATTGCGAGTATGAGGATGGCGAAGAGACCTGTCACTTCGAGTATGTCAATACAGTAATGGAGACTGCCGTGCTCGACGCTGCGGCCGAAGCCAGTTTCCATCTTGTCTTTGAATTTGCCAGAGATCCGCTGAACGCTCTTGACCTTCCTTTGGAAGCAAACGAGTACTGGGAAGGAGAGACTGAAGTGACCGTAAGTGGAGATGCGGGCGTAATGATAGATATTGAAAAACCGGTCTTGTCCATATGTCCTGACCTGGATTGTGATAAGTTACCAGAGGTCCAGGAGTTGTACGAAGGCCTGACTATGGGAATCGAGGAGTTACATGAGAACGAGACCTTCAGCATCACCGTTGATAGAGATGGAGATGGACTACCAGACGTAATAGATGCATGGGATGACATATTCCCAATGTATGTTCCAGAGAACTGGATGGATGATGCTTTTCAAGCAATCCTGGAAGCTATAAGCTGTGAAGATGACGACTCCGCACAGGAGGGCGAGGAATGCGACGAAACCGCAGAAGAAGAGTTCGAGAAACTTGACCTCAGAATCGAAGATAACAGATTCGCATTCGGGCCTTACGACATACCGGTAACCATACCGTATGCATTCGAGACCAGTGACCAGAAATCCGCCCAGGCAGACGATGGTACACCTTACACAGGTTATCAGATAATACCCTCAGAACCTACCCGTGATGAAGAGGAAGATGAAGGTGATGGCGACGGTGATGACGGCGAAGGAGGAGACCTGGATGACCCGACTGACGATGGTAGGGCAGGCGAAGAAGACGAAAGTGACGATGAGTTTGATGATGAAGGCGAATGTGGTGGCCCTCTATGTGAGTCAGAGCTAATCTGGTTCCACAATGCAGAGACTGGCCAACCTGCCTTCATGCAGATGGATATGCCTAACGCAAAGGAGGATGGCTATTCCGTAACTATTGCTCCAATTGCCGCTGAACAGGCAGAGCAGAAGATTGACGCCAATGCAGACCCTGATAATCCGGAAAAGAATAATGTCCTATCCTCATCAAATGTGGAAGACTCAGATGATGGGTTTCTAGGGCTCCCGGGATTCGGATTGATGGCAGCAGCTGGGTCTTTGATGCTGGCTGGGCGCAGATTCAGAAAGTAATCCTATTAACGCGATAGGAGTCTAGCCCATCGTACATAGATGAGCTGAGATCTCAAGATATGCAAAAAGAACGGCGCTACGACATCGACTGGCTTAGAGTTATTTTGTTTGGACTATTGATTCCCTTCCACGTTGCTATCGGCGTCTATTGGAATCTCTACGGGGACGAAGTGAACCCGA
>CALBFM010000039.1:0-3914 GCA_937893445.1 uncultured euryarchaeote | reverse complement strand
TGGCGCTGGTTGCGGCCATCGCCGTCCCGTCCGCCGGCCGTCTCATAGACCTTTCTTCGCCGACCGACGACGTCGAACGCCTGGCAGCCGCGCTGCGCCAGGCACGAATGGCGGCGATCGTCGAGGGACGGCCGCGGCATGTCTTTATCGATCCGGCACGTCGCCAATGGCGCCACGGCAAAGACGTCGGGACCTTTGACAGTGTCGCCTCCATCACCACCGCAGTGCCGCCCGTCGGGCGGCGGGAGAACGGAATGTCTAGCATCGTGTTCCTACCCGACGGCAGCGCCACTGGCGGACGTATTGCGTTGGGCGATGGCCATCGCCGACGAATTGTCACCATTGATTGGCTGACCGGGAATGTCGCGATTGCCGGCCCATAGGCAAGCCGGCTTCAGCCTGCTGGAGGTCTTGGTCAGCTTGGTGGTGGTGGCGCTGACGGTCGGTGCCGCAATACGTGTTTACGGCCAGGCTGCCGACAGCGCATCGAGTGGCGAGCAGGCGCTGACGGCGCTGATGACCGCGCAATCTCTATTGGCCGAACACGGCACCACTATCCCGCTGAAGAGCGGCACCAGCTATGGACAGGCGGAACCAGGGCTACACTGGCGCAGCATCATCTCACCTTACAAAGGCCTCGACCGATTGCAGACGCACCGCCTACCGGTGCGTCCGTTCACCGTCAGCGTTACGGTTTCCTGGGATGATACAAAAGCCAGGTCGCTGACCCTGCAGGCCCTGAAAATTGGGGGATCGGCCAATGATCATTAGACAACGGCAGGCCGGCTTCACGCTGCTGGAATTGGTGGTCGGCATCGCTATTTTGGCCTTGATCACCACGCTGCTGGTAAATGTCCTCGGCACCGGCATCGCCGCAACAGCACAATTGGAAAGACGTACCGAGCGCATAGAGCTAGCGCACCACGTGCACAGGCTGTTGCGCGAGCGGCTGGAAACAGTGCGCCCCCTGGGTTGGCAAATGGAGGGTCGACGACTGCCGGTATTTGCCGGTGAGGCCAGCAGCATACGTTTTGTCACCACCAGGCCGCCCTGGCCCGACCTTGGCGGCCTCGCGTTGAACTGGTTGTACCTGAGCAACGGCCAGCTGATGCTGGCGGAAAGGCCCTTCGCCGGAGCCTACTATACCAGGACCGACCACGCCATTGATGATGGCAAAACGCTGGCGCGGGGTATCGGCACATTGCGCTTCGACTATTTCGGCCGGCCCGGGCGGCAGCGGGCAGCTTGGCACCGCCAGTGGACCTACCGGGACCTGCCTGACCTAATTCGTGTGCGGATTGCCTGGCGCGACGGCGAAAGATGGCCTGACCTTGTGGTTCACCCCCAGCTTGCACCGCAACCGCGTTGACGGCGGATGGGCGGTATGAGCGGCAATAATCACAACCGGCGACGACAGGGCAGCGTGCTTCTGGTGGTGCTGTGGCTGCTGGTGATGCTGGCGCTGATAGCCCAAGGCGTCGCACAACGGTCGCGCAGCCACCTGGCACTGGCACGGACCCAGATAGATCTCGTGCAGGAGCGCCTACGCGCGCAGGCCGGTGTGCTGCACGGCGCCTTGCTGCTGCTTGATTCGGCGCAATCTCTACCGCCGCGCCACAGCTTGATCGGCGAGAACGCACCAGTGATTTTCGGCGCACCGGTCGATATCGAGATGATCGACGAATGCGGCCGTATCGACCTTAACACCGGCTATTCCGGCTTGATCACCGCCCTGTTCAGCAGCCTGGGACAGCCCGCGCACGCCCGGCGACAAGCGAATGCGGTCCTCGACTGGCGTGATCCCGGCAGTCGGTCCCGCCCGCAGGGCGCGGAACGGGATGCCTATATCATTGCCGGAAGACCCGAAGGGCCGCGCAACGGGCCGTTCGAGACGGTGGCAGAACTACACCAGGTACTGGGCCTAGACACCGAAACCGTGACGCGGCTGACGCCGTTCCTTACAGTTGACTGCCTCAATGCCGGTATCGACCCGATGGCCGCCAGCGCGCCGCTGTTGCGGCTGTTGCCCTCGCAGGTCGCGCCAGAATCGCTGCGGATTTTTCTGCATAAGCGCGATATTATGATTCGCAACGGCGGCCATCAAATATTCTCGCCGCCTGGCCTGGCGAAGTATTTGGAACCCTCTGACGGCCACGCCTACGGGATCCGGGCGACAACCCGCGGCGGGAACCCCGCCGTCACCTGGTCCGCCGTGGTATGGCCCGGCGATGGCTCCGGTCAGCCATTGAAATTCCGCGCTTGGGGGCCGGACAGGGCAGGCATCTACGCCACGAATGGCAATGATGGCAAATGACAGCGAAGGATTTAATCCGGAGACAAATGGCGGTAGGATAGTCGAAGATTGAATCTTTACGTCCGAGGATACGAGATGTTCGCGACCGGCCGGATACTAACGTTCGGGCTACTTTTGAGTATGCTGTCCGGGTGCGCCGCGCTCGATGTCACCTCTTGGTTTGGCGGAGATGCCAAGGACACTCGGACCTCGTCGGCGCAACTGCGACATGCTACTGCCCTGCCGGTAGCGCCTTCCGGTTGGATTGTCGATGGCGTGAGTGGCTGTGCGACCAGCAACCCCCAGCCGACGGCAGGTGAGAGCATACGCTGGTTCGGAAGTTGTGGTAACGGCAAGCTCGGCGGCCAGGGCACTTTGATTTGGTACCGGGACGGCCGCGAAGTCGAACGCAACGAAGGCGGCTTCCGGGGCGGCGAACTACATGGCGAGGTGGTGACAACCTTTGACGATGGTGGCTATATCGTCGGCGAATATGTTGACGGGCAGCGCAACGGCAACTTCATCATTCGCCGTCCCGACGGCTCCTACCTGCACACAATCTACGAGGATGGCAAGCTGTCCGCACGACGCGCCCCGAGCACCGCGGAAATCGACGCCTGGCTTTTTTCCCGCGCCCGCAGGGTCGCCCGTGCGGCCGAAACCCCGGCGGCAAACAAGGTCGCAAATGCACCGACTGACGCTTCGGCGACGCAACTGGCTGAAGGCAGCCCTCGACCGGCACCGAAGGTGAGTGCAATGATGGCTGCACCAGCATCCGTGAGGCGCACGGGGCCACAAGCGCAGGTGCCATCCGCGCCAATAAAACAACAGAAAATACCGGCTGTTGCATCGACCACGGCATCCGGTTTGACCCTCTCGTACTCGGGCGCGACTGCAAACTACGGCGGCACCACTGTTGTGTCTTCGACTTCGGTGACGAACGAGCCCGCGTTTGTGGGTGTTGCCGCGCTTCCGTCGCGCAATTCACAGCTTCAGACCCTTGCCGCTGCCTTTCAGCCCGCTGTCTACTATCCGCGAGTGGCAAATCCACTCGGCAGCGTTACCCAGTCCGCCATAATGTATGCTGGCCGCGATGGTCCGTGGGTCATCGATTCGCGCACTGGCGGCGCGATGCCAGCCAGCGGCGGCACGATCATCGTCTCCTCTGCGACGGTGTCGAAACAAGATACAATTCAGGACGGCGCGGTGCAGGGGGCTAATTACGCACCGCCGCAGGTTTTTGCCGCCGCCCGCCCACCACGGGCCATAGGTGAATTCAACAGCGCCGGCAGTGCGCTGCCACGCCAATCCGAGGTTACGCCGCCAGCAATGCCGGTGACACCGGTCGTGGCTGAGGTGCAGCGGGCCCCGGCGACCCCGAAATCGCCAGCGGCATCGCCCGATTTACTGTTCAACCGGGGTTATCGGCTAGAGCTTGCCGGTCAGCGGCAGGCCGCGGCACGGGTTTATGATAAACTGTTGTTGCAGTATCCCTCGGCACCCTCGGCATTGTTGGCGAACGCCCGTATTGTGCAGCTGCGCCAGCCCAAGAGGCCAGCAGTGCAACTGGCGCAATCCAGCAAGAACCCCTCGGCGGTCACCGTCAATTCGCCGGGGCCGA
>CALBFM010000038.1:0-1761 GCA_937893445.1 uncultured euryarchaeote | reverse complement strand
CAAGGACAACATCCCCTTCCACACCATCATCTGGCCTGCGATGTTGCTCGGCTGCGGGCTGCAATTGCCGCACGATGTGCCGGCCAACGAGTATTTGCTGCTGGACTCGGCGCAGTTCTCCAAATCGCGTCGCCACGCGGTCTGGATTCCCGACTACATGGAGCGCTACGACCCGGAGGCGCTGCGCTACTATCTAGCAGCAGTCATGCCCGAGCAGAAGGATACAAGCTTCACTTGGGAAGACTACGTTACACGAGTCAATACCGAGCTCATTGGAAATTTGGGGAATTTATTTCACCGCGTGATATCCTTTGCACAGAAGAATTTCCCCGACGGGCTCCACGCCGATGAGTGCAATTTGCCTGAACTGCGCGACCGCGTTGCAGAGGCTCACGCGAAGATGGACACGGCGCTCGCCGCATGCAAGTTCAAGCGCGGCTTGGCTGCGATGCTGCAACTATCGCAGGCGACTAACGCGGCGCTCAACGAAGTAGCGCCGTGGAAGCTCCTGAAGCAGGACCGCAGTGCGTGCGAGACGCAGCTGGTCGGCTTCTTGAATATTTGCCGTTCTCTCTCAATAATGATGTCGCCATACATGCCTCGTACAGGAGAGACTGCATGGCAGTATCTCGGCCTGTCCGGCACCCCGCAGGAGGCGGGCTGGGAGGCAGTCCTGGACGGCGAGAATGACTTTACCCTACAGCGACCCGAGCCGCTGTTTGCAAAATTGGACCTGCAGAAGGTCCTGGAGAAAGAAATGCCCCCAAACGAGCTCCACGAGCTAAAGCCAGAAATCAGCTTCGATGACTTCAAGAAGCTGGACATCCGCGTCGGCACCGTGACCGGCGTTGAGAAGCACCCGGACGCAGACAAGCTGTGGCTGGTGGACGTCGATTTCGGTGGCCCCACGCGCCGTCTCGTGACCGGTCTGCGTGGTATATACGCGGCTGACGAGCTGCAGGGACGGCAGATTGCCGTGCTCGTCAACCTCGAGCGCGCCAAGTTCCGCGGCGTTGAGTCGGAAGGGATGCTGCTAGCTGCCGAAAGCGGCAAAGTTGTGAGTCTGCTCCAGCCTGATCAGAAGGTAGAAAACGGCAGCAGAATTCACTGACGATAGATATTTAAATAAATCCTGCTGGTAAAGAGATCTGGCAGCTACAGCCAAATCCCTTAAGCCGCCCCTCTTCCCGACGTGCGGGGCCCGTAGCCTAGTTGGAAGGGCACCGGCCTTCTAAGCCGGAGATCCCGGGTTCGAATCCCGGCGGGCCCGCCACTCTATTGCTGAAAGAACTTTGCTGGATCAACATTGCCGCCAGTGAGGATGATGCCAACTCGCTGTGCGTCGCTCTGGAAGCTGGGTGATAGCGCTGCAGCGAGGCCTACAGCGCCGCTCGGCTCGATTAGTAACTCTAGCTGTTCCCATAGCAATCGCATTGCCTGCCGGACGGCATCGTCATCGACGGTAATAATGGCTGCAAGGTGATCTCGCAGGATAGGCCAGGTGAGCTTGCCCAGGCTGGAGAGCAGACCATCGCAGATGGTATCGGGTGCGAGCTGCGGTACCAGTTCTCCGCTGGCGAGCGACTGTGCCGCATCATCGGCACCTGCCGGTTCGGCACCGTAGAGTACGACTTCGGGCGCAGTGCCCCGGGTGGCAATGCAGGTGCCTGAGAGCAGCCCGCCACCGCCAATCGGCGTGATAATGGCGTCCAGCTTTGCCTGCGCTAGCAGCTCCAGCGCGGCGGTCCCCTGCCCGGCAAT
>CALBFM010000037.1:0-1114 GCA_937893445.1 uncultured euryarchaeote | reverse complement strand
GCAGTTTCGCCGACTACCTCTGTCCCACTGCCGCCGATCTACCGCCTGTCGAGGTTGGCCACTACGAAACTATTTCTCCGAGGAACCCCTATGGTTCCAAAGGCATGGGCGACGGCTCGTCGATGCTAACGCCGGTGGTGATAGCCAACGCGGTCGCTGATGCTCTGGACCTCGAAGATATCGGTCTACCACTGACCCTAGACCGGGTATGGCGCCTGGCAAATCAAAAGGCGGGTGAAAAATGAAGCCAGCACCCTTCACATACTGCCGGCCCGACAGTCTGGCCGATGTTTTGGCACTTCTCGGTGAGTACGGCGACCAGGCGGCGGTTCTGGCAGGCGGCCTGTCATTAGGTCCACTGATGAATATGCGCATGGCGCGGCCTGAAGTGGTGGTTGATATCAACCGTTTGGACGGTCTGGCCCGCATTGAACGGGATGGTGATAATCTGCGCACCGGTGCCCTGGTGCGCCAGGCTGATGCGTTGGCTTCGGCCGAATGCAAAGAGATGGTGCCGCTGCTCGTCGCTGCCTTGGAATACGTGGGCCATTACCAGACTCGCAGTCGTGGCACCCTGGGCGGCTCCGTTGCTCACGCTGACCCCAGCGCCGAAGTTCCATTGTGTCTGACTGCCCTTGGAGGCGAGGTCGAATTGACCTCTGAACGCCAGGTCCGACGAGTGCGGGCAGGGGACTTTTTCTTGGGCGCCCTAAGCACTAGTCGGGCCGAGGATGAATTTATCACTGCCTTGCTATGGCCAATACGCCGTTCCGCCATCGCATTCGAGGAAGTCAGCGAACGGCGCGGTGATTTCGCCATCGTCGCGGCGGCGGCCTGGGCTGAGTATTCTGCTGATGGCATCCACTATGGCCTAGGTCTGGGCGGCATCGAGGACCGGCCGATTGGTACCAGCGGCAGCTCGGAAGATACCACATCCCTGGCCGAACGGGTGAGCCGCGAGCTCATCGAAGGTCTGGAGGCAATGGATGACAATCGCGCCTCCGCCGCCTATCGGCGGCACCTAGCCGGTCATCTCGGTCAACAGGTCCTGCAACAGGTATTGCAGGAGGTTGCGTCATGATGCGTCTACCCCCAGATCAGCGGACCCGCATCA
>CALBFM010000036.1:0-5438 GCA_937893445.1 uncultured euryarchaeote | reverse complement strand
CCTCAAAGCGTTCGTGCTTTGCGAAGAGTGCCACCGCCCCGACACAAATTTCCAGCGACAGGGGCGCACGCTAGTACTGCAATGCGAAGGTTGTGGCGCGCACCGCCCCATCCGTGCTAGCGGAGTCTAAAAACGCGAGGTGCAGAGGTCAGCATAAATAGCACGCCACTTCAGCGGACTGATGCGCATAGGGGCTGTGATGCTGGCGTTGCTACTGCCACTAGCGGGCTGTATCGACCTGCTGGACAGTGACGACGGAGGAGGGAGTAACCAACCACCGCAGCAGCCGCAGATTGTACGCCCAACGCCTGGCGAGAGGCTCGAGGCAGGCGTTGAATTCCAAATGGTAGGGGCCGGGACCGACCCAGATGGTGACGCTCTCGCCTATCTCTGGACTCTAGAAGGACTCGGAGAGCCACGAGAGCTGGGACGTGAAGCCATCGCCAGCGCAACTATCGAGCAGGCCGCCACGGACCTACGATTAGTGCTGACTGTGAGCGACCCACACGGTGCATCGCAAAGCAACTTCATGCTTGTCACAATTGATCCGGCCAACCGGCCACCAACGGCGGCCATCCGGCTGCCAGCCAGCGGCGGCGCCTACACGGAGGGAGACCCGGTGCAGTTCGATGGCAGCTTCAGCAGCGACCCAGATTTAGACTCGCTCAGCTACCAATGGGAGCTCGGCCCAGCGGGCGCAGCGCAGAGCCAAGTCTCGAACGATATCAGCTTCAGCCAGTCGCTGGGCGAGGGTGAGTATGCAGTAACACTGACGGTCAGCGACGAGCGCGGCGGTGAAGATTCCGTGAGCCACCAGTTCAGCGTGAGCAACCTACCTCCGGTGGCAATCATTACACCGCTGGACAGCAGCACCGAATTGATAGGCATCTCAATCGATTTCGTCGGCAGCGACTCTTACGACCCGGAACATGACCTACGCGAGTACGAGTGGGACTTCGGCGACGGTGATAAATCGCAGTCGCAGATAACGAGCCACGCTTGGGACGAGGTTGGCAGCTACCAAGTACAGCTCACCGTAACCGATGGCAAGGGACAGCAGGGCTCCGCGATGCTGTCAGTCGAAATTAAGTCACTCGGCCCCGAAGCTAGCTTCCGCATCCTGCTCGACGGCAACGAAATTAGTGAAGGACGCACCGGAACCGAGCTGACGCTAGACGCCTCGGCCAGTAGCTCTCCCAATGGCGCCATCACTAACTACAGCTGGGACTTCGGCGACGGTAACAGCGATACTAGCAGTAATGACACAGTACAGTACAACTGGACAGCGGGCGGATGGCGCAATATCACGCTCACTGTCACTGACGAAGTGGACGAGAGTAGCGATGCGATGCAGCAACTGCGGGTTATCCCGCAAGACTACGAAGTTGACTATTCAGGCGGGCAAGCCATCATTATTAGCAATACCGAAGACGAAGAGCAGTTCCCAGTTGAGGTGTTCCTTGAAGCCATGGACCTGAACCTAACAGTCGAGAGTAACAGCGGCAGCTTCAGCTACACTATCTACGTGCTCGATCCCGACGAAAACGAGCTCTGGTCCGATGAGGGTAGCCTCAACGGCGGCGATGACGCCTCACATGCAATCGCCCTAGACACCAACACTATCGGCAATGTAACTGGCGACTATGTCATCCGGATTGAAATCGAGCGACAAGGCCTCTCCCCCGCCAGCGCCAGCTGGGACTTCCAGGGATGGGTTCGCTACATCTGACGCCCAAGTTCAAGCAGACGTCTAAGCGGCACCACCTGAGGCGAGACACGGGCAAATCTCCGCGCTAGGCCTGCCAAATGGCCTTCGCCGACAACCGCTGCCACCCGCTGACAATTGCGCAGCAGCACCACTAGCTGGCGCGCCATATGGCGGTCGCGGCGGTCAATCAACTCACGCTGCAGCGACGGGAAGCGGTAGGCGAATTCAGCTAGTTCGCGCGAGAAGTCTCCGGTGGCAATCGGATTATCTGCGGTTGCTGAACCGCTTGTGAGAATATCTGCACCCGCCAGCAGCGGTGCCAGATCTTGTGCTAGTGCCAGTCTCTCGCGCCAGCCGAGTGCTCGCCAGGCGCGACGTAGTGTCTGACCGATCGGCAGGTCGATCAAAGCTAGCCGTGCGCCGAGCCGCTGCGCAGTGCGGCCGGCAGCGAGCATATCGCTGCCAGGTGGCGCACCCAGCATTTCACCCAGCCGCTCCTGTAGTGACGAAAGCAATCGCAGCAGCAACGGACCTTGGCGCGGCCGTAGCGGCGACCGTAGCGACGCCCAGCGCTGACGGTCCAGCTCGAGTGCAACCACATCGGGGTCGAAAGTGCGCAGCACCCGTTCGAGCGGGAGCGCCAACTCCAGAACGTGTGCGGTCCCCACCAACAGTAACCGTTCCGCCACGAACAACAGCGACCGCGCGCATAAATACGCGGCAGCCTGCACAAGACCTATGTTTAGTAGCTCGGCTGACCCCGATGCGCCAGAGAAGTGCCCACACTGCAAGAAAGATATTGGCGTGTCGGACAACACCTACCGTTTCAGCGCGGTCGACTTGGACGCGGGAGGAGCGCAGGTGATTGCGCTCTCCTGCTCGAAATGCCGCAAGGTCATCGGCTTCGTCAACGCCTAAAAGGCGGTTCCGGCGAGCCGGATAGGTAGAGCCAGAGAAAAGCCAACGTAGCAAAGGCTGCAATTGTGGCGAGGCTGATTGACC
The DNA here is from genome assembly GCA_937893445.1 of uncultured euryarchaeote. Taxonomy (GTDB): domain Archaea; phylum Thermoplasmatota; class Poseidoniia; order MGIII; family CG-Epi1; genus UBA8886. The sequence continues at coordinate 2,728 of CALBFM010000036.1, read as the reverse complement.
CGCGCCGTACTGTTTCGTAGTCTGGCGCTTCGTTTGGCGGCAGCAGCTGCCAGTGCACCAACGGCTGGATTGCCAGGATCCAGCCGGTCCACCAGAGCAAGTTACGGTTCCATGGAAATATGTCGCTGAGGCCACTCCAGAACAGGATAGCGGCGCCGAAGGTCATTGCTATCCACGAAAGCCGCATCGTTGCCAACGCACCGAAACGAGTCGCGAAGGTGGTCGTGCCGACCGCGCGGTCCGCTGCGACGTCGACCGCCATGGTAGGGCAGTAGAACGCGACCAAGTAGCAGATTATAGACGCAAAGTATAGCCGCGGAAACTCCGTCAGTGGCTGCGAGAGCGACCAGCCCGCTAACGGCAGCAGGAACCCAAGAGAGACGCCGTTAGCCACGATGTCAACGCCAGGTCGTTCTTTCAATCGTAGCGGCGCGATATTATAGGCGAGCGAAATCGCTGTAAGGCCGAGAAGACAGAACAGAAACTCGCGACCAACGAAAGCAGCCAGCGTCAGTGTCACCAGCTGTAGTGCGCCGAAGAGCACCCAGCCCGTGAGCGGGGCGATATCCCCTCGTACAAGCAGGCTGAATGCCTTGCGAGGATTCTGCCGGTCAGTCTCCAAATCGCAAATGTGGTTCAGTACAAAGCTACTCGAGGTCAGCAGTGCGACCGTTGCTAGCCCCAGCAATCCGGTCGTACTGGTCCACGCTTGCGCACCAACGATGAAACCTATCTGGAAAGGTACCAGCCCTACCAGCCAGAATTCGACGCCGATGAACCGCAACCAGAATCGCAGAGGAATGCGCACGTCACTGAGTTGCTCAAGCACTTAATGAAGCCGGACCCCTCCCGTGCTGGGCGTACTTTTAATGAAGGGGTGACACGTCGCGACGCGATGAGTAAGGCCTTCGCGTACGCACACAGTCGCAACGACATTGTCTGGATGGCGCAGAACACCAACCACCTGCCAACACATCCTGCCATCGAACAGGCGATTCGCGGCTCGACTGCCAGTCACGAGTACAACAAGTATCCACTCGCGAAGGGACTGCCGCGACTGCGTGAGCTCATTCTGGAAGATTTGGGATTACCAGATGCTGGGATGCACATCACCAATGGCGGAACTGAAGCGCTCTACTGCCTAATGCGCTACTTGCAGCCGCCAGGTAGCCGCATGATTACGTCAGACCCATCCTACTTCATCATCCACAAATTTGCCAAGCTGGGTGGTGCCGAATGCACTGACTTGCCAATTTACGGTGGCAGTTGCCGCTTCGATCTGGAGGCGGTCAGGGCGGCAATTACACCAGAAACGAAGAGTATCCTATTGATTGACCCACTCAATCCACTTGGATCAACCTACCCACGCGATGAGGTACGTGCGCTCTGCGAGCTGGCAACAGAGCATGACCTGTGGATTATCGATGATATTACTTACCGTGACTTCGCGCCGGAACACACGCTAGCAACGGAGTTCGCGCCAGAACGCACTATTATCGCCTACTCGGTGAGCAAGAATTGCGGCCTGGCGGGGCTGCGCGTGGGGGCACTGGTCGGTCCACAGGAGTTCATTGACGATATCGCAGGTCACATGGTGTCCGACCTTGGGATTTCAATTGTCGGCCAGCGCGCCGCAATCGCCGCGCTCGAGACCAAGCCGGAGTGGCTCTCACGTAACGTCGAAACTTGCCGCCATAACCAGACCATCATCAAGGCTGCCGTCGATCAAGTAGAGGGCGCTTATCTACCTGTATACCCGTCAGCGGCGAGCATGATGGTTATCGATATTGCTGAGTGTGGTGTTTCGCCACAGGCAGTGCAGGACGCACTGCTCTACAACCACCAGGTATTCGTCCGCGCCGGTAACTACGTCTCGGAGCGATTCGGCGACCGCTTCGTGCGCGTCTCCTTCTCGCTGCCAACACCTGAGGTCGAGCAATTTGCCGAGCATTTTCCGCGCGTGATGGAGCGGCTGTGCAACTCGGCTTGACTGGATGCGCCAATCGCTGAACTGCTTCAGATATCCAGGTTCTTGACCTCGGTCGCGTGCGCCTCGATGAACTCACGGCGCGGTGCGACATCGTCGCCCATGAGGGTGCGGAAGATTTCGTCGGCGCCAACCATTGGCCATATTACATCCTCGGCGTCCTGAATGGTGACTTGTAGCAGCGTGCGCCGCTCGGGGTCCATCGTTGTTTCCCACAGCTGGATGGCGTTCATCTCGCCGAGTCCCTTGTAGCGCTGGATGTGGTGGTTCTCGCCGAACTCCGCCTGCAGCCGCTCCAGCTGCAGGTCGTCGTAGGCGTACGCCGCCTTCTTGCCGCGGGAAATCTTGTAGAGCGGTGGCTGCGCGATGTAGACGTAGCCGGCGTGAATCAGCGGCTGCATGTAGCGGTAGATGAACGTCAGCAGCAGTGTCCGGATGTGCGCGCCGTCAACGTCGGCGTCGGTCATGATAATCAGCTTGTGGTAGCGCGCATCCTCCAGGTTCAGCTCCTCGCCGCCCGCCTCCTCGCCGTTCTCCTCTTCGCTGGCGTCGAGCGCGATGTTGCACCCCATGGCGGTAATCAGCGCCAGGATTTCGGCGTTGGCGAGCATCTTGTCGATGCGCGCCTTCTCGACGTTCAGGATTTTCCCACGCAGCGGCAGAATCGCTTGCGTCGCGCGATTGCGCCCCTGCTTGGCGGTGCCACCCGCCGAGTCACCCTCGACGATGAACAGCTCGCTC
>CALBFM010000035.1:0-16125 GCA_937893445.1 uncultured euryarchaeote | reverse complement strand
GTAGTTTGCACCACCGCCGTTATAATGGTAGGATGTGCCTTGGAACGCCGCCCAGGTCATGTAGGCAATCGCTGTCGCCAGTCCGAGGAAGACTGCCAGTGGCTGCGCCCACCACCAGTCGCTGCGTGCTGTTGGGAAGAGTCCATCATCACCGGGAATGACGCAGGGTGGGACCTCCCCTCCAGCAGTCTCGGGAGCCATCGCGCCACGAAGCGGAGGGGTGTATTTACTGCCCCCGCGCCCAACCTTAATTTAGGTGTGACAGGGTGGTGCAATAATGCTGCGCGTACCCTTGCTGGTATTGTTGCTGCTGGCTACCTCTCTGGGCGGCTGCCTCGGTCCCAAGGATTTTCGCAGCCAGCCAGATGACGGCGGCTTCAACGAATCAGTACGGCTGGTGATTCCGGAGGAGAACTTCGGTGATTTCCCCTATGATGTGCGCAATTTCAGTGTTATCGACCCCAGCGCGATGGAAGAAGTCGACGAACGTTTTTGGTCAGTCTACGGGACTGTCAATATCGGCCAGTCGGATGAGCACAATTATGGCGGTAACTGCTGCGAACATTACCTAGCCACCGATCAGGATGGTGTAATCTACAATCTTGGCGGCGAATGGCCCTGGTGGTCAACCGACCGTGGTTTGACTTGGCAGGAGTGGGTACCTCCTGCAGTCAACACAGATTTAGGATGTGAAGAAGGCCAGTTCGACCCGACTCTTGAGCCCGGGCTCGGTGAGGGCTCAATTATCCAAGCACCCAATGGTGATATTCTAGCCATGACCTGGTTCCCGTATCCTAGCATAGATGGTGTTGACCAATTCTATGCAATCTTGGGCAAGAAGACAAGTTCTACCAGCATTGAATGGGAATGGTGCTGGAATTCAGTTGACAAAGAGCCATTTTATGATCGTTCTTGGCAAGTACCTGTTGTTGGACCAATCGACCCTCCTCCTGAATATGCTACCAACAAATGCTCTTCGAATTGTCCATGGGCCAGTATGGTAGTCTCAAATTTCTGGAGTTACAATGAACAGGGTTACCAGATTAGTGTGGATGGCTTGAATTACCGCCCTATACAGATACCTGATAGTAATGCTGGAGGACCAGCAGACATAGAATTTGACTTATATTTTGAGAATCTGGGGTCTGAATGGGATTATATGCAACCACATAGGGAAATGCGAGCATCTCCTATCCCGTCCGGAGGTTTATTGTTTCCACGCTGGTACAGTGATGGTAGCAATTTGTTCATGGATACTAATTTAGATTGGCATAAGCATACGCTACCCGACGGCAAACTACTTCCTTCCCGTAATTTAGTAATTGACAGTTCGGGCGCGCTACACAGTGTTTCTTGTAACGAAGAGAATCCTGGAGCTAAAGGGTGTGATGGGACTTTCAATTTAACGCACCAAATTAGTTATGATGGTGGGTATAATTGGACAAATTACACTCACAAATGGCCAGAATCCTTATCGATTTCAGATAATACTTTTGAATGGGATTTCCAGGCTGACGGTAATTTGGACCTAGCTGTTATTTCCATGAGGGTGCAGACTGAGAATAGTGGAATTTCAAGTGATGCTGATTTAGTATTCCATATAAGGGATTACAGGGAAAGTATGGAAGCTGATTCCATAACTCTTATCGGTCTAGGCGATCTAGACGCTACTTCGGGAGCGGGCAATGACGTGCGTTTCGACTTCTCTTCAATGGCGATTCTCCCCGACGGTGGTGTCGTGGTAGCATACCACGACAGTACTGATGATAACACCGACCCAATGTTCGCCATCGAGCTCGAACTTCCAGAAAGTTATTTCTAGAGTTCGAGGCCGCCATCTGACGCCAGACGTGCTAGCTCTTGGTAGCGGGTTCGCACCGTTATCTCCGTAATACCGGCGACCCCAGCCACTTGCTTCTGGCTACGTGGCTCTCCCGCTTCGCGGCACGCCAGGTAGAGTGCCGCGCCTGCAAGTGTTCCCGGGCCCAGTCCTTGGCCATAGCCCGCTTTCGCCGCCCGGTGTAATAGCTGGCGCGCATGCGCGACCGTTTTGTCAGCAAGCTCCAGTTTTTGGGCGAATCGTGGGAGAAAGTCTGTGGCCATCTGCGGCTCAATTTCCAGCTGCAGCTCGCGCACTAGCCCGCGGTAGAGCCGCCCCAGTTCTAGCCTTCCCAGTCGCGACTCAGCGGCAATCTCGTCCAGCGTTAAAGGCATCTTCTCCAATCTTACTGAAGCGTAGAGCAGTGCCGTCGCAACGCTCTCGGTTTGTCTGCCGCGCACTAGTTTACGTCGCAGTGCCTCGGAAAAGAGCTCAAGCGCGCCTTCGCGTACGTGAAGTGGCAGCCGCATTACGTCAGCTAGTCGCTCTATTTCTTGCGAAGCAACTAACAGCGTTCGCCCTGGCGTGCCATGGAGCCGCACAGCCTCCTGCCACTGCTGTAGCAGGTGCTCGCTCGTAGCAGGTGCGTCGTTTGGTGGGGGCGCGATCGCCTCCCTGCCTGTCGCCTTAGTCGGAACCGCGGCAAAACTACCCCACTCCGGTCCGCCATCAATAATCTCGCCGCAGGCGGTGCAGCGCAGTAGTCCATCGCCGTCAGGTTCGAGTTCGCGTCCGCTACAGCCAGGGCATTTCATTGACAGAAAAGCTCCCGTCCCAGCAGTTGCGTTGCACGCACGCCACGGGCAGCTCTTACTACCACCCACGGCTCGGAAACCGGACCGAACAGGTCGCTGACGCGTCCTATCCTGCGGCCGCGTGCGTCGCACACAGTCGTACCGGGCTCAATTTTCTTTTCGACTGGTAGCAGCAGCTCGCCTCGGTCGCCCAGTTGTGCGACCTTGCCGATACAGCGCATGGCAACGCTCTGCGCCGTTGTGTAATAAAAGCTGACTCCGCGCCTGCTAAAGCAGTTCTGCGAGTGTTTCGCCCAGTTTCGCTGGATTCTCGGCGACTGCAATACCTGCCTTTCGCAGCGCATCCATCTTGGCGGCGGCGGTGCCCTTGCCACCAGCAATAATCGCGCCGGCGTGACCCATGCGCTTGCCAGGCGGCGCGGTCCGGCCAGCGATGAATCCGACAACTGGCTTGGAGACGTGCTCTCGTACGAACTCCGCAGCACGCTCCTCGGCGCTGCCACCGATTTCGCCAATCATTACTATTGCCTTAGTGGCAGGGTCGGCTTCGAATGCCTCGAGCACGTCGATGAATGGTGTGCCGATGACCGGATCGCCACCGATGCCGATGCAGGTTGACTGCCCGCGCCCAATATGTGTAACTTGGTCTACTGCCTCGTAGGTCAGTGTCCCGGAGCGTGAGACGATACCAACGTCTCCCGGCTGATGGATGTGGCCCGGCATAATGCCCACTTTGGCAGTTCCAGGGGTGATAATGCCGGGGCAGTTAGGTCCAATGAGTCGCGTCCCGGTATCGGCAAGATGTGCCTTGGTACGCACCATGTCCAGAGCGGGAATCCCTTCGGTGATGGCAACCACCAGTTCGACACCGGCATCAGCCGCTTCACGAATCGCGCCAGCTGCGAAGGGGGGCGGGACGAAAACACAGCTAACATTAGCGCCGTTATCGACCGCTTCAGTGACTGTGTCCCAGACCGGCAGGTCAAGGCACTCGCTGCCGCCCTTGCCTGGTGTCACGCCACCGACGACGGGCGTGTCGTAGTCGAGCATCTGCCGTGTATGGAATTGGCCGTTGCGCCCCGTAATTCCCTGGACAACTACGCGTGAGTCACTATCGAGCCAGATGCTCATTTCGAACCTCCGGCGGCGGCGATTGCCTTGCGGGCGCCGTCGTCCATGTCACTGGCGGTAATCAGCTCCAGCGCCGACTCATCGAGCATCTTGCGCCCCAGCTCGACATTGGTGCCTTCAAGTCGCACCACCAGTGGCACACCAATTTCCACCTCGCGAGCGGCGGTAATGATGCCCTCGGCGATGAAGTCGCAGCGCATGATGCCGCCGAAGATGTTGACAAAGATAGCTTCGACAGCCGGGTCGGATAGGATGATACGGAAACCTTCAGTGACTTGTTCGGCAGTCGCGCCACCACCCACGTCGAGAAAGTTGGCCGGCTCGCTGCCGTGCAGCTTGATGATGTCCATGGTCGCCATCGCGAGTCCAGCTCCGTTGACCATGCATCCGATTTTGCCATCGAGCTTGATGTAGTTGAGGCCGGCTGCGCTGGCCTGCGCTTCGAGTGGTTCCTCGGCAGCGGTGTCGCGCAGCTCAGCCAGTTCAGGATGCCGGAACAGTGCCGAATCATCAAAATTTACTTTGGCGTCAAGTGCAATCACGCGGTCGTCGCTAGTGATGACCAACGGATTAATCTCGACAATCGAGCAGTCCAGTTCCTGCCCGAGGCGGGCCAGGGCTGACATGAATTCAACCGCACGGTTGACCTGCTCCCCCTCGAGTGCCAGTCCTTGGGCCAGCTCACGGGCAGCCTTTGCAGGCAGTGTACCGTCTGGTTCCAGGTACGCCTTCAGTATTTTCTCAGGGGTAGCAGCGGCAACTTCCTCGATCTCGACACCACCTTCGGTGGATGCCATCATCACCATGCGCTCGCTATCCCTGTCAAGCACCATTCCCAAGTAAAGCTCGCGAGCGATGTCGCAACCTGCCTCAACGTAAACTGCCCCCACAGCAACGCCCTCCGGGCCAGTCTGTGGCGTCACCAGCTGCGATCCGAGTAATGCCTCAGCAGCGTCGCGTGCCTCACCAGGAGTGCGGCATAGTCGAATGCCGCCGCCCTTGCCACGGCCTCCGGCGTGCACCTGCGCCTTGACCACCCAGAGTTTGCCACCCAGCGCCGTGCAGGCCGCTTCCGCCTCATCGGCGGTTAGCGCCAGTTGCCCCTGCTGAATGGCGACGCCGTAGTCGCGGAAAAGTGTCTTGGCCTGGTACTCGTGGATATTCACGACGCGTGCATTCGGTCGGTGTTTAAGATGCTGTGTAATATCTTATAGAGACTGCTTCGTGCGCGGGCTATGCGGATTTTTCTGGAGTGTCGCCGGGCATGAGTTTTTCGGAACTCGGCATAGCGCCAGCCATTGTCAAAGTTTTGGAAGAACAGGGCATTAAGGAACTGTTTGAGGTTCAGGCCGAAACCATACCAGCCATGCTGCAGGGGAAGGATGTCTGCTGCCGGGCTCCGACTGGTTCGGGAAAAACTCTGGCGTTCGGATTGCCCCTGATTTCACGCTGCAAGCCAGCACACCCGCACTATCCCACCGCTCTGGTCGTCACGCCCACCCGGGAACTGGCGGAACAGATTTGCAAGGTTCTGGTGCCTCTGGCCAAGCAGGTCAATCGGAGTGTAATGGCAGTATATGGCGGAACTTCATACACCAAACAGCGACAGAGGCTTGAGAAAGGTGTGGATATCGTTGTCGCCTGTCCCGGTCGCCTGATTGACTTGATGGAAAAGAGAATGATAAAGCTGGATGACGTAGAAATGATTGTCCTGGATGAAGCTGACCGCATGGCCGATATGGGTTTCATCGACCCGGTGTGCCATATCTTGGACAACTGTTCCGGGGAACGCCAGACGATGCTGTTCAGCGCGACCCTCGATGATGAAGTTTCAGGCTTGATAAAGAACTATCAGGACCACCCAGTCAGAATCGAAATAGGACCCAAGGAAGTTGGCATGGAAAGCATGCAACATTTCTTCTGGATGACTCACAATATCCGCAAATCCCAGCTAACTAGTGATGCCGTGAAGAGGGGCGGACGCAGCATGATTTTCTGTCGTACACGTCGGGGAGTTGACCGGGTTGGCAAGGAGCTGAGGGCTACCGACTTGAATGTGGCTACAATCCACGGTGGACTCCGCCAGAACCAGCGTGACAAGGCGATGGAGCGTTTCATCCATGGTGACTGTATGGCACTAGTGGCGACAGATGTTGCCGCCAGAGGCATCGACGTCGAAGGTGTCCAGTGTGTGATTCATTACGACCCTCCGGAGAATGGCAAGGCTTACAAGCATCGCAGCGGAAGGACTGCACGCGCCGGGGCGCATGGTGCAGTCATTTCACTCGTGCAGTCTCCTCAGAAAGGCGAATTCATTAAAATCCAGAGACAGGCTGGAATAAACGTAAATTTTACGTCTCCCGAATTCGGCAAGTTGCCTGAGAGGGTGGCGTATAATCGCCCCAGGCATTCCGGAGGAACAGTGAGTTATTCGGCAGGTGGGAACAGGCAAAAAGGGCGAGGAAGCTCGAATTTCAGGGAAAATAAATTCCGGAACAAGTATGGAGGCAAGAATAGGTCTAAGCCGGGCCGTTCGGGACCTCCCAATAGCGGAAAACGACCCGAATATTCCAGTGGTGGCCATCGCAAGAATGGTGGACGCCCCAGTAATGGCAAGTCACAGAACTGGAAACAGGGCCGACCGACTAATGGCAAGTCACAGAACTGGAAACGCGGGAGTCCCAAAGCTTCCGGAGGCGGGTCGCCTGGTGGGGATGGCGGGTCAAGGAATCGAAAGCCACAGAACTGGAAAGAGGATCGCCGGGCCAGCTGGTTACATTCGAAAAAAAGTTATAGAAGCTGACCAGCTCGATGGCGCTAAGACTTAAATAACACACATCCTGCGCCGGCCCCATGGCGAAGAAGAACCCGGCGCACATGTTTCGTGGGCAGACAAAAGCCTACACGCGCCGAGAATATATCGGCGGCGTTCCTACCAGCCGGATTACCCAGTTCGACGTCGGCGCTCCCGGAGCAAAGTTCGACTCCGAGGTCGTTCTAACCCTCAGCGCCGACGAGAAGTGCCTAATTCGCCACAATGCGCTTGAATCAGCGCGCATCACCGCCAACCGGCATATCATGACTGCAGCAGGACGAGAAGGCTACCACCTCAAGATACGCGTCTACCCGCACCAGGTTCTGCGGCACAACAAGGTCGCTCAAGGCGCCGGTGCCGACCGTGTTTCGCAGGGGATGCGGCTATCGTTCGGCAAGTCTGTCGGCGTTGCCGCCAATGTCAAGGCGGGGCAGAAAATCATCACTCTGCGCACCTCGCGTGAGTTTCTCGACGCCGCCAAAGATGCGCTGCGCAAGTCTTCGCACAAGCTTCCAACCCCGTGTCATATTGAGGTTAGCGAGGCGAGCTGATGGCGGAAGTGGTCCTGAAGCTGGGGCTGCCACCGCCGGAAGGTTTTCTCTACTTCGTCGAGCGGGATAATACGGTCTGGAAACATCAGGGTGGCAGCAAGGAGTGCATTTCCGACAAGATGGTCGAGCGCGACGAAGGTTACCTCTACTTCGTGGACCTGAACGGCGACCTAGCGCGACTGCCCGACCCGCAGAAGCGCGATCCTGAGACCAATGCGCTTTTCAAGCCGGGAACACAGGTCACGGCTGATGAGCAGACCGATTAAGCGCGTTGCTACCAGTATTTTGCTTAATCGCGACCGCATCCTGATTCTGAAGCGGTCGGCCGCAGTCGGCAGCTTCCAGCACTACTGGTCAGGCGTCTCCGGATTCGTCGAGCAGGGTGAAGAGCCGCTCGAAACGTCGCAGCGCGAAGTTGAAGAAGAGACCGGCATCCCGCGTGCCAGCCTCGAGCTGCTGGCGCGCGCTCCGCCCCGCCTTGCCGAGAAGCCTGGGCAGGTTTTCGAAGTGTATTCGTTCCTCTACCTCTGTACGACCGACCAAGTGCGGCTTGACTGGGAGAACGACGAGTTTGCGTGGGTCGCGCCGGAAGCACTGCGTGACTACCGCACAGTACCTTGGCTGCCAGAGATGGTTAGCACGCTGATGGCGGAGCAATAGCTAGTTCCAGAACTTCCACCACGGCCTTGCGGTTTCGCGCATGCGCTGTTCTACCGTCGAACTGCCCTGCGCTAGTCCTTTCATCACCGCCAGCTCCAGGCTACGGTAGGCAAGCTTCCCTGCTGGCGACATGTTGGTCAATGCGCGCAGGACGCGCTGCGGCAGCCCCTCGAGCAGCTCTAGCCGGCTGCGGTCAAACTCCAGCTCGCCTCGCGCCTCGACCGGTGCGCCAGCAGCCTGTGATGCGAGCGTTGACAGGTCAGCACCACCCTCCTGCTCGTTCTCGCGGAACCAGAGCGCGAAACCACCGGTAAAGCTCAATTCGGTTAGCACCCACTCGCCCGCTGGCCGCAAGTCAAGGTCGCGTGTTATCCTGCCATCTTCAGACCAGTGATGCTCGACATGTGGACCAAGCTGGTGGCGTAGTCGTTTCTCGAGCAGGTTCCATTCGTGCTTGCGTAGTCGCATTTGTCCGCGCATCCGCTCGAGCAACCATCCATGCCGCGCGCGCAGTTGCATCTCCTCGCCCACGACCACCTGCGCGATGAACTCTGTCGCCTCTGGTTGCGTCGCCAGGTTCGCAATCAGTGTCGGTTCTAACCCAGTCACAGTAGCGGCCGTGTTCAGTTCTAGTGGTCGCGGGAGCAGCATCAGCCAAAGCTGTGCCACCTCACCGCGGCCGGGCTCTTTCACGGCAGCACCAGCGTTCCAGCTGGGTCCCCTGTAAGTGCAGCGGCAAAGTCGCTAGCACCAATAATGCGGCACTTGCACTCTAGGGCAACGGCGGCAGCTGCATCCAGCTTGCCCCACATCCCGCCGGTAACGTCGGCGCCCGGCACGTCCATCCGTTGCGTACGCATCACTTTACGAGCGGCCGCGTCCAGCTGTTCGACCAGTCGTGCTCCCGGTTCGGCTGGGTCACGGTCCATCACGCCAGGATGATTTATGACAAATAGCGCGCGCTGCAAATCCAGAGCACGCGCCAGCTCGACCATTAGCGTGTCACCGCTTAGGATGGCTACGCCTTGTGAGTTATCATCGGTAACGTCGCCACAGGTGACCGGTATACGTCCGGCTTCCAGCGCCGCCTCGAAGCTGCTGGTCGGGAAATCCACGATGTTCTGCGGACCGGCGGTGTGAAGCGTTTGCGACGGCAGGACAGGATATGGTTCCATTCCTGCCGAGGCTAGTGCGTCGCATACCAATGCATTGAGTGTACGTACCTGCTGCCGGGTCCGTTCTACCGCCGCTCCTTGTTCGGGCGAGCCGTCGCTCCCCTGCGCCAGTCCGAACCGCTTTGCTAGTGGATGCCCGAACGACCCCGCTCCGTGCACTAGCACTGCTGGCTCTCCGCTAGCCGCCAGCGCTTCGGCCAGCGCGGTGATGCGTTCCCGCTTCGGCGCCGGTCTGACAGCCGTCTTGTCAGTGATGAGAGAGCCGCCCCACTTGACCAAGTTCATGGTATCTCCATAGCCGGGCAGTCGAAAAGGTAGGGTGAGCCAGTTGCGACAGTTTCTCCTGCCTTGACGCCCGGTGCCGGGAAGAGCCGAGCTGAGAGCGGTTTAGCGTGCGCGTCAGCCACCGCAGCAACGCGATCGAGCAGCGCCGTCAGCCGTTTCACTCCGACGTCGCCTGGCAGGGGTACTGTGTCGAGCCCGGTTCCACAGTGGCTTGCGTATTCGAGCAGGTCGCTAACGGAGAGCTCGCGCTGCCGGACCGCCTCGACCAGACCAGGGTCTTCCATCACGGCGAACATGACGCCTCGATAGCCTACTTGCTCGACCGGCAGCGCGCGGAGTGCAGTAGTCAGCTGCCCCACGAGCTCTGGCGCGCCACGTGAACCGACTGGCGATCCCAGCAGCGTCATCAGTCGTGCGATAGAACCTTCGCCGTAAAGCCCGGGCGTCAGACTGGGATCGATGCCGAGAAATGGCACATTTGTTGCGCGGGCGTCGCGCTCTAGCGCTTCTAGCCCCGGCGAAAGAGCTGCGATTTTGCCACCCGCAGCCAGCACTTGCGGCGCCATCTCCATCGCCAGCGCAAATCCTTCGCGTTGAGCGAATGCAGCCGGAAAGAAAGGAGTCTCAGCTTCTACATGAGCCAGAGCCGCGAAGCGTAAGTTGTGCTGCTGGTCTGCCTGTGCTAGCTGTAGCATCGCGCTGGCAGCGGCGGTGTTGTCGTTTCCGTTGAGCTGTGCCCCACAGAAGATTGACTTGGTGGTGAGTAGTGCATCTACTACGGCCGGAACGTTCTCAGCGGAACACGGACCCAGAGACAGGAAGTTCATTCCGGCTGCCAGTGCTGCCTGTTCCAACTCGCGCGCTCGGGTTGGCAGTTCTTCAGCTGTACACCATTCTTCCCATGGTGGTGTCGCGAGCCGCACAGTCTGCACCTCGTGGCCGCAACTACGTAGGTGTTCAGCGACCTTCATCGTGCGCAGCGCCCCCTCGCTAGGCGGGGCGAAACCGGTCACGGCGCGGATTATCACGACTGTACAGTCGCCGCGCCATTAATAGCGGGCGTGCTGCCCGCGCTGATGACCGGAGGCGCGGAATCCGGGAGCGCGACAGTGCCAGCGCAATCGCTGATGCTGCCGCTGGCCGGTTCCCTCGCTTACCACGCCACGATTGGCCTTTCGTTCACGCTGGTGCTGCTGCAAGCGCAGGCGCTGGGCGGCGCGCGCGCCGTTGGCCTTGTCGTCGGCATTCCGATGTTCATGATGGTCGGCAGCTCTGCTTTCTGGGGCGCGATGGCCGACCGCTGGCGCAACCGCAAGCGGGTGGTACTGCTGGCGATGGTGTTTTCGTCGCTTCTGGCACTCCCGATGCCGCTGGCCGGGACTTGGGGGCTAATTGCGCTGCGCGTGCTGCAGTCGTTCTTTCGCGGTGGCGTGGTCCACCTCCACACGCTCTTCGCCGAGCTAGATGCGGACGCGCGAGGTGCGCAGCTGGGGCGGCTACAGATGACCGCCGGCTTCGGCTGGGGGACTGGTGGCTTGCTCGGGGGGCTGCTGGTGCCAGCCAGCGCTTACGGCAGCAGCAGCTCGCCGGGGCTCGCCGCTTTCTTCGTCAACTGCGCGCTCGGCATCTTTGCGGTGGCAGCGCTGCTGCGGCTGCGTGAGCGCAGCGCGAAGCTTGGGCAGCCGGAACGGGTGCCCGACGGGGGAGTGCCACTGCCACCGACTGGGATGCTCTGGAGGCTCTGGCCGCTCTGGGTCGCGACCGTGCTGCTGTTCGTGGGCTACTACTTTTTCCTCGCCTTCGCGCCAGCTTTCTTCACCACGCTGACCGGCAGCACATCTCGCATGGGGTTGGTGATGCTTGCCTCGGGGTTGGTGCACGGCGTTACGGCGCCCTGGTTCGGTCGACTGGCCGATCGCCACCCGCGCGAAAAGCTGCTGCGGCTGGTCAGCCTCGGCTTCGTAGCGTGCATGGCGACCTACACGCTCACTCCGCATCCACTGCTGGTAATCGCCGCGTTCCTGCCGCCCATCTGGATGGCGTTCGACGTCTCCGCGACAGCGCTGGTCGCCGACCGCGTGCCCTACCGGCTGCGCGGCCGCGCCGTCGGCGTCCTGAATTCCTGCATGTTCCTCGGTGCCGGCAGCGGCGCCCTACTAGCGGGCGAGCTGCATCGTACCCTCACGTATACTGAGGTGTTCGGTGCCGGGACGCTGCTGGCACTGGCTGGTACACTGGTCGCCGTCTACGCGACGCGCTCGACGGTGACACCACGCGACTGAAGGTATTCTCGCACCGCGGGCAATGCTCCGGGGCACGCCTCCGGCATCAGGACACCCGGACCCATCAGGTAACCCGCAAGCAGCTGCTCCGCGAACGCGCACGCCGTCAGGCCGGTGGTGCGCGCCATGCTGCTCCAGCCGTCGGCGCCGTTGTCGTGCACCAGCCAGCCCCGCTGCGAGCCGTCATCGAGCGTCGACAGCACTTGCAGGTGGGTGAATTCCGACTCGCCCGGCTGCAGTTTCCACGCCTCGAATAGCGAAGCCAAGGTAGCGTTGCGTGCTTCGCCTGCCAGCGCTCCAGAATCGCGAAGCTCCATGAAAAGAGTGGCGTGGCCGGGGTAGCGCAGCGTGTATTCCACCATCTCGGGAATTGGGAGTTCTAGCAGGCTGCGCAGGCCGTCAGTCAGGAAAGCCTCCAGTGCAATCCCGTCTGGCAGCTTGGGCACCAGTCCTGGTCCTAACTGGAAAGGCCGACAGTCCGACAGCGCTGGCTCTGTAACAGCGCGACCGCCACGTTTCAGCCGCGCTGGTCTTTCATACTCGGCAACGACGTCCGTTGGTGAGAAAGGTGCCGCATATTCCCAGGGCGGGTCGCGCCGCAGCGGCAGTCCTCCGACAAAAATCTCAAGTTGTTGTGGTGCCAGCCCTGCCAGTTCGGCCGCAAGCAGATTGCTGAATCCTGGTGCAATCCCGGCATCTGGGATTACTGTGGTGCCCACCTCGCGCGCTGCGCTGTCCAGCACACGTGGATCCCGCTCGGTGAAGGATATGTCAACGCAGTCAACGCCTACGTCTATAATTTGCATAAGGGCAGTATGGCCAGCGCTGCCCGGCAGACAGTTCAGTGCCAAATCGCAGCCCTCCAATTGCTTCGCGGAAGAGAAACGCTCGGAATGCAGTTCCGCTGTCGGAGCGTGCTGTGCCACCCGCTCTAGCGCTAGTTTGTCTGGGTCGAACAGACTGACCGTATGTTTACGTGCCAGTTCTGTCGCTACGAACGAGCCGACCAGTCCGCTCCCTAGTACAGCTATCCGCGCCATGTCATACCAGCGGCCGGTAGCTTAAGCGCGCTCAGTCGCCTAGCCGCTTGCGGGCTACTCGTACTCCGCGCGGTGCAACAACTAGCCAGTGACGCGCGACACCACAGATATCGCCATCGACATCCGCTACTGCGCGCTCCAGCTCAGCGAGTACTTTGTGCAGCGTTGATTGGTCTCCCTCTAGCGGAGTATAATCCACTAGCACTAAGTTGCCATCGTGGATCTCGCTGGTGATACTGCCGACCTGCTCCGGTCGGTCCAATTGCAGTGTCTGGACACGCATGCTCGGCTGCTCGCCATACTCCTCTGCGTGATCAGCCTGCCATCCCCGCAGGTCAAAGAACTGCTCACTGGGAACGCGGCGCATTGTCGCCATCATGGAGCGACCGGTTCCCCGATATTTAGTCCTGCCGGCGCCAGGCGTCGTCTTCCACGACTATTGCCTCGACCGGTTCCTCTACACCACTGCCTGTCGAGGATGGCAACTGCACATCATCTTCAGACTGCTTTCTAGACGGTTGTTTCCAGTAGAAAAAGGCAGTTACCGCTACTACCATCACACCCAGGGCAACTGTCGCCAGCGCCAGTAGCGGTAGTCCCTGCTCTGCATTCTCGATAGTCAGGTTCAGTGCCAGCTGATTGTTAGCCAGCTCCAGTTCATCCTGCTCCAGCTCAAGGGAGAGGGTGACTGCGTGCCGGCCAGGTTGCGTTGTCCACTCCGCCAGCAGGGTGATGTTCTCCTCTGGGTTGAGCGTCACTTCCCATGTGCGCAGTACCAGACCGTCTAGCTCCAGTGTCGCGGTGCCCGCCAGTTTGTCGGCACCATCATTGGCAACGGTAGCGGCGAATTGCCCTTTCTCGTTGGTGTGGGAACTGCCGCGCCACTCCAGCGCCTGCAACACCCCGTCAGGCCAGCCGTAGACGCTCAAAGCTACAATCTGCTCGATTAGTGCACCGCTACTGTCCTGCAGTGTCACTGTCAGGCCAAACGACGTCTCCGCATCCATCAGTGCGGTCGCAGAGTAGCTGTCGTTGCCGAGCGTCTCATCTAGTGGTTCAAAGCCTTCTGGCCATGCGACGGCAAGCATCTGCGCGCTGCCGTCTGGGTCATGCGCAACGATAGTGAAGCTGAACTCCTGCCCGATGCGCGGCCGGGTCGGGTCGAGGCTCTCGAGCAACGCCTGCGGTAGGTAGTTTAGGTAGAACTGCTCGGTCACCTGGGCGCTGCCGACTGGCTGCTGCTGCACATCTAGTGTGATGGCGTGCATCCCCCCCTCCTCCACTCGCTGTAGCGCAACCGCGGTCGCGTTGGGTAGCGGAGTGCCGTCGAGGCTCCATTGCCATGTCAGGTCAAGGCCCTGCGATTGCGAGCCGTTGAACGTTAGCCAGACGCCCTGTAGCAGTTCCCCCTCGATTTCCAGCACTGCCTGTGGCCGTTCAAACGCTTCGAGCGTTGCAACCACCCAGGGCGACGGCAGCCCTCCCGGCGTGAGTCCACGCACGCGCAATTCATAGCTGCCCAGCGCTTCAGGGACGAAGCCGAAGGAGAACATGTCACCACCTTCGACAGTCAGGTTACCGTCCCACTCCCAAGTCGTCACGCTACCCTGCAGCGCTGTCGCGTTGAAGGAGGTCATTTCATCGGTGAGTGCATTCACGGTTTGTGGGGAAAGAGAGAGCAGTGGCTGCACTACCGTCATTAAGGTCCAGTTTCCGTTGACGGTTGCGCCGTGCGTGTCGGTGATGGTGAGCGACACCGCGTGACTGCCAGTTCCGAGGATTACCGCGATATCAGGTGTGGAATAGGTCTCGCCATCAACTTCCCATGCAAACTCGAGAGGCAGCCCCTCTGGATCGCTACTGCCACCGCCGTCAAGGCCAATTTCCAGTTCTGCCGGGACAATCCAGTACGCGCTGTCGCGGACACCCTGTGGAATTTCGAGCTCAAGCAGTGGGAGTGCGTTCGCCACTGCAAGCAACTGTGTCGTTGAGTTCTGCGCTCCCAGATTGTCCTGCACGGTAAGCGTTACACTGTAGTCCCCTGGCAGCAGATAGTGATATTGCGGACTGTGCTCGCTCGAACTATTTCCGTCGCCGAAATCCCAAGTCCACCCTACGATACTGCCATCTGGGTCGCTTGAGTTATCTACAAAGCTGAAGGTGACCGTAGTATTCGCACTGACGGGCGTGACTGCGAAATCGACCTGCGGTTCGAGGTTGATGACTGTGATTATTACCCACGTCGTGGCTATAGAGTTCAGGTTGTCGTATACCTTGAGCGAGACGTTGTAGCTCCCCGGCTGCACGTAAACGTGTTCTACCTGCTGATCTCCGGATGTGGCGCCGTCGTCGAAGTTCCAGAGCCAGAACTGGATGGTGCCGTCAGGGTCCCACGAAGGGGAGCCGTCGAAGCTAACACTCTCGCCCGCCAGCAGTTCCAATGGCTGGGCATCGATAACCGGCACCGGCGGGGCGTTGACATAGATGGTCAACGTTGCCACCGCTTCCAACCCGTCGTCGTCTCGTACCGTGAGTGTGACATCGAAGGTGCCGTAGCCCTCAAAGGTGTGCAGAGGATCCTCAATCCAGGCGAAATTGCCGTCGTCGAAGTCCCAGGTGTAGTTCACCAGATTACCGTCTTCGTCCCACGAGTCGTGCCCCCAGAACTGTAGCTGCTCGCCGAGCTCGATTGCCGCTTCTGCCGCGTCGGAGATTGCATACGGCTTCGAGAGGAAGCGGATGTCGAGCAGGATGTCGTCCCCATCCTTGCGGATGTCGCTGAGGCGCCAGCCTGAGTCGGTAAGATTGTAGGCGGTCGAGTTGGGATATCCTGCATCGGTAAATTCATCGCCCGCGCCGTAAGGATCGTCACTGTCACCCGAGTTCCACCCGTTGTCCAGGTCGTCGTAGCCGTCCGCCTCCTCCAGGTCGAGCCGTTTATGCGACTCGTCGTTGTTGTTTGAGACGTCCTCATCGACGTGCCAGATGAGCAGCCCTTCGCCCGGCAGGTAGGTGTCGTAATCGAGTTTCTGCCTGTTTTCGAGCAGGAAGTATTCTCGCGTCCCGGACCAGTTGCCAGGTATGGGCAGCTGGATAATCATACCTCCGCGCGAGGCGGGTTTGAGCCGCACATCAAGAAGGTCGCCTGTTACTAGAACTGGCTCGACCCATTCCAGCTCAGCTTTGGAGAAGCCGCTGAAGTGCACCGGCGTTTCACCATGGTCTGTCCAGGATCCGGACGCCATGACGCCCCAGTCACCGATGCCCTCCGAGGAGTAGTCTGTATCGTAGAAGTCGGGCAGTCCCAGCTCGTGGCCAAATTCGTGGCACCATACTCCTAGTGGTCTTCGCTCTCCGCTGGAGTACTCGATTTCCGGCACCTGAGTTACCTCGCGAATACGGTGGTTTCCGTCATTAGTGTTGATGTTCAATCCGGACCAGTGGATTGACCAGATGTCATCGCTGTTTCCGCTCGATTCCTCGCCTGGGCCGGGGTGCACAGCCATCACAGCGTCATATTCGCGGAAGTCGATGTCGTCGTCGGCCGCCTCG
>CALBFM010000034.1:0-13077 GCA_937893445.1 uncultured euryarchaeote | reverse complement strand
CAGGCCCCTGCTGGCCGCGCTGCTCTTAGCAGCGGGCTTGGCAATGCTTGCCTTCTTGGCCACTCCGGCGCAAGCTGGTGACTCCTTCACCGTTGACGTCACCCCGGTCAGCCAGAACGGCGAACCAAAGGATACGGTTACCTACACCATTACGGTTGAGAATACGGGTGACAACGACGATGACTACAACCTGACCCTTACCAGCACTAACCGCTCAGGTTGGCAGGAATACATCATCCCTAGCCAGCTCTCGGTTAAGGATGGGCAGTCAGAGACCGCTACGCTGTACGTCAAGATTGGCGACCGCTCTGATGCACCCGCTGACTACACGGAATATGTTTCTTTTAAAGTCGCCTCGGTCACCCAAGACGCTGGAACCAAGAACAGGCAGGTCACAGCTACTGTTGACCAGGTGTACGGTACCACAATGGAAATCAACGGTACCACCACTC
The DNA here is from genome assembly GCA_937893445.1 of uncultured euryarchaeote. GTDB lineage: Archaea > Thermoplasmatota > Poseidoniia > MGIII > CG-Epi1 > UBA8886. The sequence continues at coordinate 12,625 of CALBFM010000034.1, read as the reverse complement.
AGAACACGGACCCTGACCAGACGGTCACATTCAATGTCGAGATTGTCAATGGCGAGGGCAACGGCGATGACACTGTTTCCTACAGCCACTCTGGTAATGGAATCGACGACTGGTCACTGGTTTATGATGCCTCTTCTAGGCTGGACCCAGACGAAACTGATGAAGTCAGCGTGAGTGTTACGCCTGACATAAATGCACTGGCGGGGTTGAAGAGCATTAATTTCATTGGCACTTCCGAGGACGGCGAGACAAAATCATCGGTTACGATAAATGTGCGCGTCAACAAGCTGCCTGACCTGAACGTGGTTACAGTAGGCCCGAGCGGCCAGGACGTCGAGGCAGGAGAGCGAGTCTACTACTCCTTCTCGGTTACTAACAAGGGCAACGCAGTCGATTCCTTCGACCTTGAAGTCGTAAACGATACCTGGTACAACGACGGTTGGGAAGCTTCGCTCGACACCGAGGAAATCAGCAACTTGGATGTGGATGAGTCCATCAACCTGACTAATGTACTGGTAATCAAGGCGCCCGCTAACGCGGCTGCCGATGACGAGGCGACTATCAAGGTTAAGGTGATATCGCAGGCCAATACTTCAGTTTACAAGACCTTCACCTCCCGCTCGACGGTGGAGCAGGACTTCGAGCCCAAGATTCGTATCGGGGGCAGCGACACCCAGAGCGCCAAGCCTGACGATGAGGTGGTCTATACCCTGAACTTGACTAACGAGGGGAACGGCGATGATGACATCACACTTAGCTTGCGTGGCGGTAACGCCACTTGGGGCACGCTTGGCGAATCATCGTTTACCCTCGCAGCCGGAGCGACTGAATCAGTTGAGTTGCGCGTATCTGCTCCTAAGGGAACCCTAGCGCAGAACGGCTATGTCATAACTGTCCGCGCCACATCCGAGGATGGCATTACGATGTACGACCGTAATGTTTTCCTAAATGTGCAGCAGATCTTTGATATTTCTGTATCGATATCTGGACAGACCAAGAAATCGGGTGACCCGGGAGATGTGCTGGACTACAGCATTCTGATTAAGAACAAGGGCAATGGTGATGATACCATCAATCTGGCTCTAGAAGGCGACAACGCAGACTGGGGCTCCATCATTGAGGATGTTGACCTCGAGGCTGATGAATCTATAACTGTTAACCTAACCGTCAACATCGATGAGGACGCCACCTTCGGCGATTACACTATTCCCATTAATGGCTCTTCTGACGAGTCATCTTCTACATATGATTCCAGCACTGTTACGGTATCTGTAAGCAAACAGTACAAAGTTGATCTGATTGTTTCTTCTAAGACTGGTGATCCCGGTTCTGAGTTGGTATATGCTATCAGGGTACAAAACCAGGGTACTGGCATAGATTCATTCGCACTTTCTATTGATAATTATCCGGAAGGTTGGATTGTACAGCTTGAGTCAGAACTGGTGGAGGATGTTCCAGCCGGAGATGAAAGTTCAGTCAATCTTACTGTAACAATCCCTTCCGGAGAACAGAACAGGGCGTTTGAAACCAATATTACAGCATCCTCAAAAGAGGCTGCTAACGAGAATCCTCCAAAGTGGGTCAACACGACAGTTGTGGTTACAACTATTGTAAATCAAGAGTTCTGGATTGACCTTTCCGTTGAATCAAGCACTATAAACGCGATTATAGGCATTCCAGTCACGACTACGATTAACATAGAGAATTTAGGAACTGGTGATGACATTGTAGCAATGTCTGTCGAGGCTCCCGCCAATTGGACCGCACTAGAATTTAACACGTCTTTCCTTAACGTGGAGGAGGGTTCATCTGGCTTGGTCGGTTTGTCTATTACAGTGCCTGATGGAACAAATAAAGGAGATTATTCTGTTGACATTTCTGGAGTGTCAAACTGTGCTACTTGTGCTAATGGAACGAAATCTCAGGATTCATTAACTTTAACGATCAAAGTTGAACTTTCGAGAGGAGTTGAAATTAATGCTGACGTGAACACTATCGAGAAGGTTCCTGGTTCCTCGGCCGTATTCAGTGTAGATGTCAAGAATACTGGCGATGGTAGTGATACTATCCTTCTGTCAATCTTGGACGATGATTTGAATTGGGCTACCGTTGTTCCTGCTTCTATTGAGCTTGATAAAGACCAGACTGCATCTGTCACGGTCACAATTGCTCTGCCAGAGTATGATTTAGATAATTTGACGACCCAGGAGCGTAGTGCCCTTGAAGGCACCCAATACGAGATTCGAGTAAAGGCCAAGTCTGCGGGTGATTTAGCAGTTAGCGCAGAAGTTGATTTGACCACAAATATAGGCCAAATTTACGGGGCTAAACTCGAAACTATTGGTGCTTCTTCCATTGAAAGCTATCCATCAACTGAAGCTAGTGAAAATGATCGAAGGGAAAAATTCACGCTGAAGCTGACTAATACTGGAAATAGACAAGACTCCATAAATGTGGAGACAATCGCTACTTCGTATCCTGATGAGTGGACTGTTTCCATTTACACTTTCCCTAGTTGCTCTACATCTTTTACGGGCTCAATCGCTGCTGGGCAGCAAAAGTCTCTGTACCTTTGTGTTACTCCAGACCAGGACGCGGAAACGGGCAATTTTACTATCATAACTGAAGCGTCTGCTGGAGCAGGTTCTCAACCTGCAGTTACGGCTACAACAACGATGATTGTGCGGGACCCAACTCGCAGCTTGGTCCTTCAGGCGGCAGATAACGAAATATCGCTAGCACCAGAGGTAGGGGACGACCAGAAGAACACCGCCCGCTTCAAGATTACTGTCACAAATGACGGCAGCCACGATGACACCTTCCTCCCTGAGCTGGACGAAGTGCTGGCGAACGGCTGGACTTATGGTTTTTACACTAAGAATACCGGGTCAACCGGTGACAAGTGGGGTACCAACGGCGAGATGATAGAAGATGGCCAGCCAGATGACCTGTGGTTCATCGTCGAGGTCGATCCGGACGATGTGGACGAGGGCAACTACACCATGTCTGTGACGGTCAAGAATAAGGACGAGGATGCGTCAAAGTCGATTTCTTTGCAAGTGAATGTTGAGGCACCCAGCCGCGGACTGACCGTGGCAATTATCGACTCTGTCAAGGAAATCTCGCCAGCTTACAAGGGCAGCGACAACGACAACTATGTCAAGTTCAAGGTAAAGCTGACCAACAGTGGCACCCATCCGGACACCTTCCTGCCCGAGCTGGAATCGACTCTCGACAACAACGACTGGGAGATTAATTTCTTCCAGGACAGCTCTTTGAATCAGGTGTGGTCCAGTACAACGGGAGTCGAAATCGACTCTGGCGAGCTGGACGACCTCTGGGTCGAAGTCATCGTCGATGACGAGGCGGACGAGGGCAATTACTCAATTACCATCTCGGTGCGTAACCTAGAGGACGACCCCAACGCACGGCAGGAAACTGAGCTTACAGTAATGATAGAGCAGTCCGACCTGACGCTGGAAGCGAGCGATATCACGCTAGAGGCGAATGGCGAGGTGGTCAATGGTTCAACCATCAAGGATGGTGATACCGTGACCGTCAAGGTCAAGATTTCCAACGAGGGCGAAGCTGACGTGGACGACGCGCTGGTCGAAATCTACTATTACGCCAAGGAGGCCGACAAGACCCAGGACGAGTCGGAGTGGCTCAGCCTGCTCTACAGCAAGCGCAACAACTTCCGGGGAGGCCAGTTCAAGGAAATATACTCCAACGTGGACTGGCTGATTACCGAGGGTGAGTGGTACGTTGAGGTGCGCGTCGACTATGACGAGGATGACCTTGATAATGGCGAAATCTTGGAGAACAACGAGAACAACAATGACGCTCGCTTCGGTGAGCTGCTGCGAGTCAAGCCTGATCTTGCTATCACTCTGATGCGGGTTGACAACCGCTTTGCCGGAGACCCGACCCTCTCATCCACCAAAACTCCTAACGTAGATGAGCAGGTGACTTTCATGGCCACTGTTGTGAACCAGGGTGCGGCCGACATCGACCGCGCACGGCTCTACCTAACCGCCGACAGCAGCGACGAGACTGGTACTATCCTGAAGGAGCGCAATGTCAAGGACTACTACGAGTTCAAGATTAACGCCGGTGAGACCACAACAGTTCGCTTCCGCTGGTACGCTGAAATGGGGGAGTGGAGCAATTTCCGTGCCGAGGTCAACCCTAGTTGCAGTGAATACAGCATTATTGACTGCAACGCGGGTGATGGCGGCTATCAGGATACCGACCGTATGTATGATGAGCTGAACCGCTACAGCGACAACATCTTTCCCGCCGGTGGCGCCATCTTCGACCAGGACGGCTATGACGTCAAGTTCCTCATTCTACCCGACTTCAAGATTGATAAGTTTACCATGGACCCACGCGAGCCAGAGGTGGGCGACACTGTCGAAATGACCGTGACGGTCTCCAATACCGGTAACTCCGACTGGAAGATTACCGACGGCATCCTGTCAATCGAGTTTGATGATGGTGCCGGCAATGTAATCCTGGAGCAGGTCACCAGCGATATCAACAAGGGCGATGACACTGAGGTCAAGTTCAGCTGGGTGTTCCCCGACGAGGATAAAGACCAGTTGACTCTAAAGTTCGAGCTAGACGCTGGCAGCGGCAACTTCGAGATTGATCAGCTGGACAGCAGCAACGACGAACACGAGCTTGATGTTGAGGTTATCCAACCTGCAGTAGTGGGTGAGATTGCTGCCTTGGATGTTTTCGGCCGTGAACTGGTGCGCGGCTCCGGCTTCAAGGTCTATCACTTTGTGGCACTGATGTCCATGGCCTTGCTCATGGTTGTGGGGACAGTAGTTGTCTCGCGCCGTATGAGGCGAGCGTCAATTGATGATGACGAGGAAGAGGAGGCGCCCGAGGCGGTTGCCGAATTACCCCCTGCCAAGATTGCACTCTCGATTCAGTCAGCGGTCGACGGCAATACTCAAGAAGCTAAAGTGAAGGTACCCTCCAACATGCAGGTCGAGCGTCTGGTCCAGAACTGCGTTCAGAAGTTCCCATTGCCGCACGCCAACTTTGCGGCACATGTGAACGGTGCGGCGGTCGATTCCGGCCTCTCGCTCGCTGAGGCGGGTTTGGTCGACGGCGCCGAAATCCAACTGGTCGCAATCGAAGAGTGATTGACGCGCTGGTAGTCGGCGCTGGGCCCTCCGGCTGCCGCGCTGCGTGGAAACTGGCCGAGGCCGGCTATAGCGTAGCGATTGCTGAGGAGCACGAACGAGTAGGAGACCCGTGCCAGTGTGCGGGGCTGGTGACGCCGCGTACCCTCGACTATCTGGGATATCGCCTACCGGTGCTGCAGGAGATGCGTGGCGCACGGCTATGGGGGCCTTACGACAGCTACCTCGAGTTCGAAGCCCTAGAAACCAAGGCGCTGGTCATCGACCGCCCTGCACTGGACCGCTCTATTGCAGCACGCGCTGAAAAAGCGGGAGCCGAAATCTGGACTGGTACGCGCTACACCCGTGGCTGGCGTGATAACGGCGGCATGGTGGCCGAGTTGCGGGATAAATCCGGTATGCAACAGGTACAGACGCGACTTCTCATTGGCGCCGACGGCCCCGCCTCGCGAGTGGCGCGCGATGCCGGCCTCCACAACCGGCGTGAGGTGATGGCCGCTTTTGGAGGCGATGTCAGTGGCTACGCAACCCGTGACGGCTACGTTGACCTGTTCGTTGGCTCCGAGCTGGCACCGCGCTTCTTCGGCTGGGCCATCCCGACAGGTTCTGATACTGGTCGCTTAGGTGTCGCGACCACGCTACCGCATCGGCCGCGCAAGTTCTTCCGCAGCTACTTCCATGAAGGGGCGCCGTCTAAAGTGCTCAATGGCGCCAAGCTAACCGCGCGCATCAGCGGACTAATCCCCTTCGGGCTGCGTGAACCGGCGTTCACGGATCATGTGCTGCTCATTGGCGACGCCGCTGGCCTCGCGAAACCAACTTCGGGCGGTGGAATATACACTGGATTGGTAAGCGCCGATGCGGCAGCCGAGACTGCTATCGCAGCGTTCGAGGCAGGTGACCTTTCAGTTGCTTACCTAGCGGAGTACCAGCAGAAACTGCGCAACCGCATTGCTGGCGAGCTGCAGCTGGGTGCACGGCTGCGCCGTGCATTTCTCGCGCTGGACGATGCGCAGCTGGCAGAGATTATCCGCATGCTGGGTGACCCAGCAGTTCTGGAGGCTATCCAGCGGGTGGGAGATTTGGACTACACATCACGGGCGGCGTTCGCGGTGCTTAAGGCGCAGCCGAAGCTGGTTAAGTTTGCCCCGCTGCTGCTGAAGCCATTTGTTTAGTCCAGGGTAGGTGCCTTCCTCCTCGAGGTAGAACACTACGGCGAGTCCGGCAAACATCACTGTCAGCCCAATCATGACGTAGAGAGGCCATTTCGGTATTGGTTCCTTGACGCCGAAGCTGGAATCGGGAATCACGCCGTCAACACCCAGTGCGGTCAGGTTGATGTTGCCGGGCGCTCCGTCGGGAACATCGGTCGTTGCCGCTTCCCATTCAGCCATTGACCAGTGCCCTCGGCTCAGCATGCTGCGTGTGGTGCCATTGTGGTCGAATTCGAGCGTGAAACGGACGAAGTATGTTCCTTCGGCGGTGCCGGTGTCGCAGCGGCTGCCGAGCAGTGTGCAGCGCAGCCAGGAGCGCTCTTCCGTGGACTGGATGTCAGTCGAGAACCGTACTGTTTCTCCAGTCGTCAGCGTTCCCGGACTAAAAGTAGCTCGCTGTCCAGCTGGAGCAGCATCACATTCCCCCTCGCCGTTGGATAGTCGTATCCAGCAGCCTTCAGTGATGCGTGGTCGCGCATCCGCCGCGACAGCGTCGATAATCTCCGAGCTTTCGATATCAGCGCGCATGTAGATTTCCATGCTGACAACGACGTTTTCGAGCGGCTCTGCGTAGCGATTCGTCACCTCGAGTGTCAACGGACCGCTTTCACCCGGTACCAATTGCGGCGTCGTGAAGTTGTGGAAGTCAGGAATATAGCCTGGGTGACTGACATAGGGGTCCCAGTCAGCTCCGCTCGGTGGCACTAGCAGCAGTGTCAGCGCCAGTAGCGCGACCACCGGCCTGAAGACCATTTGCGTTGCTACTTCCCGTCGCATGGCCGCCCCACGGGAGCGGGGTTTTAACACTCTGTCGAGAGACTTATATCCCGCTGCCGCTCGCGCCGTGATGCAATTGTATGCAAGAGCATTGCGCTTTGCCGTCGTGACGCTGATCCTGGCCAGCGCGCTGCTGCTCGCTGACAATGTAGCGGCGGACCAGGACTTCGGTGACCTGACCGTCGCTGCGGGCGAGACGTTGACGCTCACCGACGGCAATTTCACAGTTGAGGACAATATTGAGGTGTCCGGTACTTTGGTTCTAGAAAACTGCAGCTTTGACATGATTAACGAGTTCAGCGCTGTCGAGAACGAAATCCGGATTCAGCCAGGAGGCTCGCTGACGGTCCGCGATTGCAGCCTGACCTCGACTGCGAACTTGACGTCCAACACCACCACTATCTTTCGCGTTGTTCTCGATGATGGCGAACTGTTGCTGAACCGAGTCAACATGACCAGTGGACGCCTCTGGCTGGTGGGCGGAAACGCCACTCTGTTCGACACACGGCTGGATGGTGAAACATCATTCCCGGAGAACAGCACAGGACTGTTCATTGAGGATACCAGTTTCTTGGCCAACAACCTGATGCTGGCCAACTATGACAATTGCTTGCGTGCAGTCGGTGTCGCACCGGTTCTGTCGAATGTGAGCTATGCTAATTGCACTACCCAGCACGTCCAGGAGTGGTGGCTAAATGTGACAGTCGAAGATACTGCCGGTGAGCGGCTTAGTGGGTTGCATGTGGCGCAGCGCGATAATGCGGGAATAGCTCTAGCCGTCGCTGAGGAACAGCCCGACAGCAGCTATGTCGACTGGTACGAAGAGTACCGACTGCTAGGAAACGGCAACCGCGTCGAACCGCAAGTAAGCATTACTGTGATGAAGCTTTACGAGTTCTACTCACTAGAAGGCTTGTGGGAGGGCGACTTGGACGGCAATACGCAGGTTGCCATCACGGTTGAGACCAACCGCTCGCTACTCAGTTTCAGCGATATGCGACTCGAAGTAGATGGCCAGCTGGTCGAACCGAGCCAGCCAGTATCCAAGTGGAGCACACTAATCATCAATACCACTCTGGTGAATCCGACTGACTGCCGCATGTCCGTCGTCGTCCAGCTTGCGGTGAACGACGTCACTGGCTATTCATCTACATTAGTCGAGCTCGCGCCGCGCAGCGTGGCTAGCCTGGAGCTGGACTGGAATATTTCACTCGCAGGCGACCTTTCTCTGAGCCTGGTTGCTGACAACTCTATTCTGTCCGATGGCGAGCTACGTATCAGCCGCTATCTGCAAGTCACCTCTGACACACGGGAAGAGGAAGAGGAGCAAGAGCAGCCTTGGCTGGCACTGCTGCTGTTGCTGGCGTTGGCGGGCGGCGCAGCGTGGGCGCTCTGGAGCGAGGATGAGCCCGAAGCTGGCGAAGCGGTTGCCGCGGAGGAAGAGACGAACGGCGATAGCGACGCCCCCATCGATGATGGGCATGACGAGCCCGTGGACGGAGGCGGCGGTGAGGAAGCTGACGAGCCGGACGACGACAAAGACGGCAACGCCGAATCCAAACCGCCCGACGACGACGATTGAGCAGCGCCGTTTTGGGCATCGAGTCCACCGCACACACTGCCGGCGTCGGCATAGTATCGCCTGAGGGAGAAATCCTGGCCGATCGCAAGGCCGTATTCACGCCGCCCGAGGGGAGTGGTATCCACCCCCGTGAGGCGGCGCAGCACCACGTGGCGGCGTTGCCGGGACTGGTGAGCGATGCCCTGGCCGATGCGCAGCTAGCGCCGGACGAACTGGCACTAGTAGCGTACGCGCGTGGTCCCGGGCTTGGCCCCTGTCTCCGCACCGGCGCGACTGCGGCGCGGGCATTCGCACACGCTCACGAGTTGCCGCTACTGGGGGTAAACCACTGCGTTGCGCACCTGGAAATTGGTTTGCTTGAGGGTGCAACGGACCCGATCCTGCTCTACCTGAGCGGCGGCAACACGCAAGTTATTGGCTACGCGCACAGTCGCTACCGTGTCTTCGGCGAGACACTCGATATCGGTATCGGTAACATGCTTGACAAGTTTGGCCGCGAGGCAGGACTCGAGTTCCCCGGCGGACCTAAACTCGAGGCTCTCGCTGCAGGACCGGAACTGGAACCATTACCCTACTCGGTGAAGGGCATGGACATGGCGTTCTCGGGGCTACTGACGGCGGCGCTGCGCAAGCTTGCCGACGGGATGGAACTGCCCCGACTTGCCTACGCTATTCAGGAGACTGCGTTCGCAATGGCGTGTGAAGTCGCCGAGCGCGCACTAGCGCATACTGGCAAGACTGAGCTGGTTCTGGGTGGCGGCGTCGCCTGCAACGCACGGTTGCGTGAGATGGCCAGGACAATGGCACGTGAGCGCGACGTTGCCTGCTTCGCCCCCTCGAAGGCACTTTGCGTTGATAATGGGGTAATGATTGCGTGGTTAGGTCACGTAATGCAGGCGGGCGGATACGAAACGCAACCGCAGGACGACCGGGTCGATCAGCGCTTCCGCACCGACATGGCAGAGGTGACATGGCGCTGAACTACCGCGGCGCCGAGGCGGTTGTCACTGCCTGCGAATGGCACGGTCAGCCTGCCATCGAGAAGCGCCGTAACCCCCGCAGCTACCGTCACCCCGATTTGGAGGTGCGGTTAGTAGCGGAAAGACTGCGCGCCGAGGCCCGGCTACTCGAGCGCGCCAGCGAAGCGGGGTTGCCGGTACCATTGCTCTACGCGGTCGATCCCACCGCCGCGACGCTGGTGATGACACAGCTCCCGGGCGACCTCCTTGAGCATGCACTGCGTGCTCCCAACGGTGCAGTGTGGCTCCCGCTACTAGGCGAGCTGCTGGCACGCATCCACGCCGTTGGCATCATCCATGGCGACCCAACTACCAGCAATTTCATTGCCAGAGGTGCGTCTGACGGAGATGCCCTCGGTCACCTAAGTGTCATTGACTTTGGCCTCGGCGCCGCAAGCGATGACGATGAACAGCGCGCGACAGATTTGCGGGTTCTCCTTGAATCTCTCGAGGCGCACCACTCCGAACTAAATGCGCGGGAGCCGCTGCTCGCTGCTTACAGGGAGTGGAACTGCTCTGCTGGCGCGTTAGAGCGTTTGGCGGCATTGGAGCAGCGCGGGCGCTACAACTTGGTACGCGGGTAATCCACTTCTCTAGTTTTCCGCTAAAAGGTGGGACACAATTTTTATCCCTAATACGTTTAACCATTAACTTTATATATAATCAGTTATACGTAACACATCCGTGCTGGGTTACCTGAAACTACTCGTAGTTGCGCTACCATGGGAGATTTTTGTGTTACCAATCCTGCTCGGCCACTGATTTTTTTATAGAACAGAGGGCACCCCTTCCAACGTCAGAATGGGCTCCCATTACTTTCTAACGAACTGTTAAGAAAGGTGGCGGTCTCGCCGTTATGCATGGTCGAGCACCTGACTGGTAGGCGCTTGCTGGAACTGCAGCATGAGTGTTGTGGTGGGAGTCGAAGCGCTTGAGCCACACTGCCATACTGCGCGCGCTGCTGCTGGCACTGGTGTTGCTGGCATTTCTGCCGGCGACGACGGCGGAAAAGGAGCCTGAATGGGAGACTCCCACCGCTGGCACCGTCACCGACGTGGCTGCGAGCGCTGACGGAGAACTGCTGGCGGCAAGTTACGGTACCCGCGTTGGACTCTGGAACACCAGTGGCCCTGCTCCCATGGAGATGTGGACCCGGGGACCAGGGGTGACTTCAGTTGCAATGTCGGCCGACGGCCGGCAGCTGGTCGCGTCGGAGGAGTCTAACTACCGACTGACTCTGTGGGAGGACCGTGTTGAGGACTGGACCTACTCCGGTGTGTTGTCGTTTAACAGCGTTGCCATCTCTGCCGACGGTGCGTACCTTGTCGCGGGGGATGAGACCTACATGTATCTTTTCAACCTCAGCCGCGCCAACAACAATATGCTCTGGAGCTACAACCCGGGCAGCGCCGTTGTCTTGGTCGCCATCTCGCCCGACGGGGAGCGAATTGCAGCGGCGACCCGCAGCGGCAATCTGCTGATGTGGGAGCGCGGTGTCTCCGATCCGCTCTGGAGCTATACCGACGCCGCCGCTATCAGCGACTTGGCTTTCTGCCTTGACGGCGATTGGTTGGCAGCAGCGACGCCGGGCGGCGCTCTGGTATTCAACAGCAATAACAACAATCCAGCGCTGGAATTTCCGGTAGGTACAGCCTTCAGCGCGGTTGCAGCGCACCCCGAGGGCAAACTGTTCGCTGCGGGAACCGAGGCGGGCGACCTCTATCTACTGAACCGCGTCAACGGCTCCGCGGCATGGACCCGCAGCTTGGAGGGTGAGATAGCGTCCCTGACGTTCAACGGTGGCGGCAGCCACCTGCTGGCTGGTACTGCTGGCAAGCAGCTGACACTGCTCGCGACTGGCAATGGCGAGCCGCTCTGGATAGCCTCTACCACGGCAGCTGTGACTAAGGTCGCCACTTCTTGGCGCGGCCACTGGCTACTGGTGGGGATGGAGAACCGGCTGGCACTTTACTACGAACCCGTCCTTGACAACCAGCCGCCCAATGCAACCATCGTCTCGATAGCGCCGGCGACTGCAATGCCAGGCTGGAATGTTACCTTCAACGGTAGTGGTAGCGATGGAGACGGTGGAATTGTCGAATACCGCTGGTTCTCCTCGCGCGACGGGCTGCTCTCGAACCAGTCAGTATTCAACAGTAGTACGCTCACAACTGGCTACCACACGGTAAGTTTCAAAGTGCGCGACAACGATGGCGCTTGGAGCGAGCCGGTGACGCGCGAAATCGCTATTGGCGACTACCCGTCAGCGGAGGTCTTAGCCGTCGAGCCCTGCTCTCTGCAGGGTGAGTGCGTGCTGCTGTACGGTACCGAAGTAATCTTTCGTGGCACAGGTCTGAAACTCACGAGCGGCTCGGCTAACCTGACAAATTTTAGCTGGGAGTCCGACCTGGAGGGGGTGCTCTCAACCGTGGCCGAGTTCAGTACTACCGCGCTTTCCAATGGTTCCCACACTATTACCTTCCGGGTCGGGAATGAGGCTGGACTCTGGTCTCCCAATACTACCTTCTATTTGCGCCTCAATGGCCAGCCAATCTGCCTCATCACCGAGGCGCCGCCGCAAGCAGAGCTTGGAGCCCTGGTTGTGCTGTCCGGTGCTGGCTATGACGCCGAGGGTGAAGTCGTGGCGTACATCTGGAACTCTAGCCTGGATGGAGTGCTGAGCACGCGGGATTCATTCTCCTCAAGTGATCTGTCGCCTGGTACGCACAGCGTGACGCTACAGGTGCAGGACTCGGACGGGGCCTGGAGCGTGCCCGCCACGCGCACGCTGCGCATCCTCTCGCCGCCGACTGTCACCGCTAACTGCCCTGCCGAGGGGGAGGTGGATAAACTACTGCAGTTCAGCGCCAACGCCAG
>CALBFM010000033.1:0-1800 GCA_937893445.1 uncultured euryarchaeote | reverse complement strand
CGGTGATGGTTGATACCCACTACCCGCTCAAGGTCGCCAAACAAGCTCTCGATATTGAGGACGGTGACTATAGTCGTTCCTGGCTTGAGAGCGGCGAGGGCTTCGAGGACGCGCTGGGCACCTAGAAACCTATAGATGGACGACGAACAGACTGTCATTTTACTCCTCTCGGCAATCATGTTCGTGGGGGCAATGGCGTTTGGATACGTACCACTCAGCCTGCGATTTTCCCACGAGCGTCTGGAGCAGTTCATGGCGATTGGCGCGGGAGTGCTGATCGGGTCCGCTTTCCTGATTATAATTCCCGAGGGGTTGGAAATTACACTGGGTAAACATGAGGGGAGCCTGGAGCCCCTTCTGCTCGGTGGCGCCATCTTGGCAGGCTTCACACTAATGCTACTGCTCGAGTTCTTCGGACTTCCGCACGCGGTCCACCATGAGGCGGATCGAGAATTACTGAGTCTGTCTGCCACAATCGGGCTCGTAATCCATTCAGCTGTGGATGGACTGGCACTTGGTGCCTCGGTTACCAGCAGCACCGAGACTGGACTGATTGTCTTCGCTGCCATTATGCTTCACAAAGGGCCAACTGCGTTCGGCCTCTCCTCGTTTCTGGCACACATCGAGACCGAAAAGGCACGGTCGCAACTCTATCTGCTGCTCTTCGCACTCACATCGCCGATTGCAGCCATCTTTGCGTTCTATACTTTACGAGACAGTGCACTGGCTAGCGATGTTAATGTCGGATTGGCACTGCTCTTCTCAGCCGGTACCTTCCTCTACGTCGCAACTGTTGATGTCCTGCCCGAAGTGCACAGCCATGAGCACGATGGTGAATCACCTACCTGCTTCATCATCCTCGGGATACTGCTAGTGCTGCTGGTTGCCCTGATGGGGCCCGGCCACTAGGTTCCAATGCCACCTGCCTTCATCTACGGCACCGCCTGGAAAGAGCAGTACACTGCTGGACTAGTTGAACTGGCGCTCAAGCAGGGATTTCGTGGCATTGATACCGCCAACCAGCGTAGGCACTACTTTGAAGCGGCGGCAGGCGAGGTGATTGCGCGAGAAATTGCGGCCGGCACAGTCACCCGCGAGGAACTGTTCCTGCAGACCAAGTTCACCCATCGACCGGGTCAGGACCACCGCCTGCCCTACGACCCAAAGGCACCTGTTAGTGAACAAGTGCGGCAGTCCTGTGCCAGCTCGTTCGAGCACCTGCGCACCGATTACCTAGATTCGTACCTGCTGCACGGACCCAGCCAGAGGCCAGGGCTGGCGGAACAGGACTGGGAAGCGTGGTCAGCGATTGAGGCGCTGCACGCTGATGGCAATGTGCGAGCAGTAGGGGTGAGCAATTTCGACTACATGCAGCTGGAATTGCTGCTCAGTCGTGCCAACGTTAAGCCACAATTCGTCCAGAATCGTTGCTTCGCCGTAAGAGGCTGGGACCTGCAGGTGAGGCAAGTCTGTCAAGAACATAGCATCACCTATCAGGGGTTCAGCCTGCTGACCGCCAACCAAGAAATATGGCACAGCCACCGCGTCGCCGAAATCGGGAACGTCCACAACCTTTCCGCGGCCCAGGTTATCTTCTGTCTGGCAATGGACCTGGGCATTCTGCCATTGACAGGGACATCAGACGCCAGTCACATGGCGAACGACCTAGCCTGCAAGCCGGGAATTCTAACGTCCGCGGAAGTCCGGGAACTGGCCCCCAATGCCGTTGAATGATATCATAATATCATCTTACCGAACAGGATGGCAATCGCGATAAGGATTACACCCCCAAGAAATTTC
>CALBFM010000032.1:0-12330 GCA_937893445.1 uncultured euryarchaeote | reverse complement strand
TCCTGAAGCGGGAATAAATAATCGCTGAAATTTAAGCATCATGGCGGGCACGGGGGGATTCGAACCCCCGACCTGCTGCTTAGGAGGCAGCCGCCATTCCTGGCTAGGCCACGTGCCCTGTTCAATCATCGCCGCGCCTGTCGCTGCGCAGCTTTGAATCAGCTTTCATCACCGGCGGTAGTAAGTCCGTATCTCCCGTAACCGGTGTTGCAAACTCCCCCGGGGGCAGCGGAGGTACAAGCATGCTGGCGCCATCGAGCAACTCCGGCAGCGGCCGTTCGGCAAGCAGCGCCTGGTGCTGCGCCAGAAGCGCCTGCAGCGGGGCGGGTGAATTGCCAGCTGGCAGATCGACCGACTCCAGTAGCGACGCGGGAAACTGGCCAGAGATGCAGGCTGCAAAGCTGGTAGGCGGCCCGCCGTCCAATGATGTAGGCAGTGTGTCCGGGTCGAAGTGCGGTTCCGCGGCAAAACGACGAACGTCTCTGGAAGGAGGCTCCATGCAGTTGCACCTGCCGGGGGGATTAATCAGTTGGCCAGCCGGTCAATCGCGGTGAAAGGGTCAGCCTTGCGGGCAAGCACCTTCTGCGCGGAGCTCCGCAGAGCAGCATCACCAACAGCGATTATGCGGTCGCGGAAGAGTTTCTGCTGTAGCTGCTGCTCCAGTTCGTGCATCTGCCGCGCCAGCCGGTCCGCCTCCAGCGGTCCCGCCTCCATGTGTGCACGGTGTGCACCAATAGCATCCCATGTTTCAGCGATACCGGTCTGCTCGATGGCAGTCACCTGCAGTACTGGCGGCTGCCAGTTGCGCTGCCCACCCAGATCGAGCGCCGAGCGCAATTCCTGCGCTAGCCGATCAGCGCCGGGACGGTCGGACTTGTTGACCAGCAGCAGGTCGCCGATTTCCAGGATACCAGCCTTCTGCACCTGCACTTCGTCGCCCAGCCCAGGCACCTCGACCACCACGGTCGTATCGGCCAACTGTACCACCTCGACATCACCCTGCCCGGCACCGACCGTCTCGACGAAAACAAGGTCACAGCCGAGCAGCTCGAGCGCGTTCACGAGGTAGCGCGTCGTCACTGTCAGCCCCCCCAGGTGGCCGCGCGTTGCGACCGAGCGGATGAAGATTCCGCGCTTCTGCGCGTCGCTCATGCGCAGCCGGTCGCCCAGCACTGCACCGCCCGAAAAGGGCGAAGTAGGATCAACAGCCAGCACCCCCACGGCATGGCCTTGTGCCGCGGCATGTACCGCTAGGCAATCGACCAGCGTCGACTTGCCACCACCGGGCGGCCCGGTAACGCCGATGACATACGAATTACCGGTGCGCGACCAAGTCGCCTGTAACACCTCAACTGCCCGGGGATTCTCGTCCTCAATCCAGCTCAGCAACCGCGCTACGCCGCGCTGCGGCTGGCTTTCGAGCATCGTCACCAGCGTTGCGGCGTCCAAGTTACGCTCCGGACTGCGTGTGGATGAAATCGATAATCTCCCTGGTCGATGAGCCGGGGCCGAAGATGCCAGCGACGCCCGCTGCCTTCCACTTCGGGATTTCTTCGTCCGGGATAATGCCGCCCGCAATCAGCTTGATGTCGCTGGAGCCCTGCTCCTTAAGCAGCTCCAGCACGCGCGGGAAGATGTGACCTTGAGCGCCCGAAAGAATGCTGAGGCCGATGAACTGAACGTCCTCCTGGATGGCGGCCGAAACGATGTCCTCGGGGCTCTGCCGCAGACCGGTGTAGATTACCTCCATCCCGGCATCACGCAGCGCGCGGGCGACGACCTTAGCACCACGGTCGTGGCCGTCAAGCCCCGGCTTGGCAATCAGCACTCTGATTTTGCCACCCATACTAGCGGCGAATCCTAGAACTATTTAATCTCTGCGACGACGACTCGCTAGCGCACCGACACGGCTGACACGGCCGTCCTTGCGCGGGGGCGGTTTCTTTCGAGTATCTTCGTCCGTGTCCGCACCATCGACCGCCACTTCATCATCCTCGTCTTTTTGGTCGGCGGCCGCAGTCTCTGGCTTTGCCTTGCGCTTCCCGCCCCGGAACCAGCGCTCGAGCAACCCCACAGCGTCGTGTTGCGGTTCCCCACCAGACGATTCACTAGATGCTGTGCCAGACAACGTGTCGGCCGACGTGGGTTCACTGTCGGTCTCTACGGTTTCCGGCACTGCAGCGCGTTGTTCCTCCTCAAGCGCATCCCATGCCACGTCGAGCGTGACGCGCTCCCCCAGCCCTGGAGCACTGCGGACGCCGAGAGCGAACGAGCCCGTGACTGAAGCGAGCATCAGGAATAGCAGGACTGGCTCAATTGTCCCGAGCGCAAAACTCGGGCCAGCCAGTTGCGACAACCCCAGCAACAGCACCAAAAGCAGCGCGACCGCCCAGCCGAAACCGATGGTCAGCACAAAGAAAGCGTGCCAGTTGCGCGGGAGCTGCTGCGCCCCCGCACGGCCGGCCAAGAATGGCGCGACAACTAATGCCAGCGGGATGCCCAATGGCAGGATGACCAGGAACAGCAGCCCCATGGCCATCGTAGCCAGTGCTTGGCGGGAAGCAACGGAATACTCAGGTGGCACCATTACAACGCGGCGACGCGTACGCGTATTAAACAGCCTGCCGCCGGAAAAATGGTGCCGCGGGCCGGGATCGAACCGGCGACTTCCAGATCTTCAGTCTGGCGCTCTCCCGCCTGAGCTACCGCGGCTGGAGCGCGGGACCACAGGGGGTTCTAAAACTGTTCGGCAGCGGAGCGCGCCAGTCCCGTCAGCCTTATGTGGCAGCCGCCGCGGTGGCGCCCATGCCTAAGTTCACCAAGGAATCATCCGCCTTCAAGGGCAAGTGCTACTTTTGTGAAGCCGAAATCATGGTGCCGACCGGACCCGGATGGAATTCGACGCGCGTTATCTGTCGCGCCTGCTCGCTCAAGCAAACTGACGCGGTCGATGATTGAATGAAACGCGACTGCCCACGCTGCTGGCAAAAACTGGTAGTAGAGAAACAAAAACGTGGTCTCTGGAACGTCTCCGTCGACCTCTGTAGCGGCTGCGGTGGTATTTTCCTCGACAACGGCGAGTTGCTGCGTCTCACTGGCAACCGGCCGCTGCATCACCTGACAACGAAGCATCTGGGCATCGACTCCGACTCGCAGCTGCTCTGCCCCGGCTGCGGCGGTATCATGGACGCCGAGCATGCCGCGGGCGTCGAGTTCGACGTCTGCCTCAGCTGTAGCGGCGTCTGGCTTGACCCGGGTGAGCTCGAAGCGCTGCAGGCAGTCGATCCGGCGGAGCTGAAGGAGCTGCCGCCGGAGAAACTGGCCGAGCTCTACGACGCTGGCCAGGCAGTACCGGGTGGTGGGCTGCTGGCGTGGCTGTTCCGGAAATAATCAGTCGGTCACGTCGAATGACTTGTAGACATCGTTAGTCGTACGCGTCACGCGCACGAAGGTCGTGCACTTCGGCAGGTCCTTGATGCGCCAGGCGCCGACGTAGGAACAGGCAGAGCGCAGCCCCCCGAGTATGGCCTGTAGCGTTGGCTCGATTGGCCCACGGTAGGGAACACGCACCTCCTTGCCCTCCGGTGCGCGATGCTTAGCGACCTCTCCGAAATATGTCTCCATCGCCTTGCGTGAGCTCATTCCATAGAACGACTTGAACTGACGACCATCCTGCTCGACAAGCTCGCCGCCCGATTCATCGTGGCCGGCAAGCATGCCACCCAGCATCACGAAGTCTGCACCGGCGCCGAAGGCCTTGGCAACGTCACCCGGGGCAGCACAACCGCCATCTGACATGACATGCCCGCCAAGTCCGTGCGCTGCGTCTGCACAATCGGAGATAGCGGAGAGCTGTGGATAACCGACACCAGCGACCTTACGCGTCGTGCAAACTGATCCAGGGCCAATGCCTACTTTTACGATGTCAGCCCCAGCCAGCACTAGCGCCTCGGTCATCTCGCGCGTCGCTACATTACCAGCAATTATGATGAGCTGCGGAAACGCCTCGCGCACGCGCGAGACAAAATCGAGGAACTCCTCGCGGTAGCCATTGGCGACATCCAAGCATGCCATCTGCAGATCGCTGCTGATAGCAAACTTACGTTTCATTAACGCAAAACTATCATCAGTCGAGCCAGCGGTGACTGCCAGGTGGCGCGCGTCGACCCCATTAGCGAGCGCCTGCTCCAGCTCGCGCACCGAGTAGAACTTCTGTAGGCAAGTGAGCATGTCGTGCTGCTGTAGCGCCTGCGCCATGGCGAAAGTTCCAGTGGTGTCCATATTTGCCGCCACCACAGGAATGCCACTCCAAGTCGTGTCGCTGTGCGGGAAGGTGAATTCACGTTCAAGCGTCACATCGGCTCGTGATTTCAACCGGCTCCGCTTGGGACGAATTAGCACGTCGTCAAAGGTCAACTTTAGGTCGTCTTCAATGCGCATCTGACCTTTGGCCTCCTTACGCCTGCCATATTTGATGCTTTAGGTTCGGCGCCAGCCCCAAATAGCGCCAGCGCCGGTCGCCCGCGATGCTCGTGACCATCTCGGGACTGCCCGGCTCCGGTACGACGACTGCTGGTCGGATGCTCGCCGACGCGCTCGACTGGAAGTTCCAGTCCAGCGGTGAGCTGTTCCGCGCCATGGCAAACGCACGGGGCGTGACACTGGCGGAATTCGGTGCGCTCGCCGAAGAGGACGAGAGCATCGACCACGAGCTAGATGCACGTGCTGTGGCACTGATGGGCACTGGCACGGGACTAGTGATGGAGGGGCGACTCGCTGGCTGGATGGCATTCCGCGACAGGTTCGCCAGCATACGTGTATGGCTTGAATCTGATAGCGCGACACGTGCCCAGCGCGTCGGCGACCGTGACGGCGGATCTGTGTCGGAGCAGCAGGTGCTGATGGCAGAACGCGAGGCATCGGAGGCGCAGAGGTATCGCGACTATTATGACATCGAGATTAGCTCGCACAAGCCCTACTCACTGGTCATTGACTCCGCTGCGCTGGCACCCGAAGCAATTGTCGCGCGTATCCGGGAGGCGCTCTAATGGCGCGCACCCGCAAGCTACAGGACGACATGCTGCCAGTTGCTGATGCGGACGCGGGGCCATTTGGCTCCCCGCCGGGCGAGAGGGTGATCGCACAACTGCTCGAATCATCTGTGGTCGTCATCGACAAACCGGCTGGACCGACCTCGCACCAAGTTGCTGCGTGGGTGCGCGACATGCTCGGCGTAGCACAGGCGGGTCACGGCGGCACACTCGATCCACAGGTGACCGGCGTGTTGCCGGTCGCGGTCGACCGCGCGACACGCGCGCTGCGAGTGATGCAGGAGTCGCGAAAGGAATACGTCTGCGTCATGGCGCACAAGCAAGCAATCACTGAGGATGTGCTGCGTGAGCAGTTCACCAAGTTCACCGGTCCACTCTTTCAGGTGCCGCCGAAACAGGCCGCGGTCAAACGGCAGCTGCGCGTGCGACGTGTCTACGAGCTGGAGCTGCTCGAACATAGCGGTCGGGAATCGCTTTTCAGGGTCGCCTGCGAGGGCGGCACCTACATCAGGAACCTATGCCGCGATGTCGGCCGTATCCTCGGTTCTGGGTCCAGTATGGCGCAGCTACGTCGCAGTCGTTCGGGGCCGTTCGGCGAGGTCGACGCGGTGCCGCTAGTCACATTGCGCGACGCGTTCGTCGCGCACGAAGCAGGCAACGACGTGCCGTTGCAGGAGCTGCTGAGGCCACTAGAGCAGCTGCTGCAAGATTTGCCACGTATGGAGCTGAAGGATTCCGCGGTGGACGCAGTCTGCCACGGTGCCGACCTTGGTGGGCCGGGTGTGGTCGCAGTCTCGAGCAGCCTGAAGCGCGGCCAGCTGGTAGCGCTGATAACGCTGCGCGGCGAAGCGGTGGCGCTGGCACGCGCAACGCGCCACGCTGATGAGCTGCAAGGTGCCGAAGGGACGGTAGCACGGCTCGAGCGGGTGCTGATGGAACGCTCGACCTATCCGCGGCAGTGGAAGTCACGCACGCGGAAGTAGCTTAATTAGCGGTGCAAGGTCGCGCCGCGTGATGAAGTCACAGGCTCTCACCAGCGCCTTTGGCGGCGCAGGCTTCGCGCTCGTATTGCTGACGCTGTGGCAAGGACTGCTGGTGCTGCCACCGGCGCGCTTCTTCACCGCGCCCAACGCGCAGCGGCTCTTCTACCTGCATGTCCCATCGGGAATCATGGCTTACCTAGCATTCATGCTCGTTGTAGCTGGCAGCGCTTGGTGGCTCTGGCAACGCGACCAGCGCGGCGACCGGCTGGCGCGCTGTGCTGCCGAGCTAGGTGTCGTTTTCGGCGCGATGTCACTCGCGTCGGGAACATTCTGGATGCGCGCTGAGTGGGGGGGCGACATTGTTATGCGCTTCTTCAGCGACATGAGGCTGGCTACCACACTCGCAATGTGGCTGCTACTCGTCGCTTACATCACGTGGCGGCGACAGCCCGACTCCGAAGCGGTACGCCGTGGCGCCGCTATCGTTGGGATGCTCGGAGTGATTTCGGTGCCGCTGTCGTATCTCTCGTCGCGTTTCCTGCGCTCCAACCATCCTGTCATAGTAGGAACCGATGACCAGGAAGCACTAGCGCCTGAGATGCGACTGGTGCTATACGCCGGCCTTATGGGTTTCCTGCTGCTCTTCACCGCTATGCTGCGCACGCGACTCGAGCTTGAGCGGATGCAGGAAGAGCTGCTTGCGGCGCGGCTGGAAGGCGCGGCGTGAACAGAACTCGCATGGCAGCGGCACTGCTGCTGACACTGCTGCTGCCGACCGCGATAGCTGAGGATGTAACGCTTACCGATGGAAGCGCTAGCGTCACGGTAAGCTATGATCCAGTCTTCCGCGCTGGCGAGGCGTGGTTCATCGACCTTGAGGTTACGGGTGGCAACGGCTACGCGGTCGAAGCGGAGTTCGCCGGCGTCGAGCCACGCTCCAAAGTACTGCCGGCCGATGGCAGCGTCAGCTTCTCGTTCCCCGGCGCGACCTTCCACGGCGAGGCGTTCAACGTTCCGCTCGAGCTACAGCTAGTCCACGACGGTAGCGTAGTGGACAATATGACTGTATTGATTGACGTCAGCGTCCCACCCCCCAGCGACCTGCTATGGCTCTGGGGTGGGATGACTGTGCTTTGGCTTGGCATCGCTGGTTACGCGGTCTGGCTGCACCGGCGGCAGGCTGAATTACGGCGACAGCTGGAAAGCCATATTGCTGCCGCTCCCGATGAAGGACAGGATGGAGATTGAACGCCGCACGCGGCAGCCGCTGCCAACATGGGCCAAGGGGCTGCTGGCGCTCACGATTCTGGTGGCGACTGGCGCGGTCGCGTTCTACAGCGTTGACGAGCAGGTCGATTACGTTTCCGTGGAAACTGCAGTCAGCGGCAGCTACAGTGCGGGCGAGCGCGTCCAAGTCCACGGTGTGGTCTTGAACCAGACTCGCGAAGACTGCGAACTGGTCGAGGGCGACTACACGCTGCGAGTCGATCTGACTGGGGCAGCCATTCCCGACACCTTCGCCGAGGATAAAGGCGCCACAATTGCCGGCACGCTGGTCGAGATCGGGGGCGAGCTTGTGCTGCGCGCTGAACTCATCCAAATGGGGTGCCCTTCGAAATACGAGCCGGCCAAAGCATGATGGAGCAACTGCGTCCCGCCGGCAAAGGCGTCTTCGAGCTGCCACAGCAGGGCGACATGCGAGTCCCCGGCCGCATCTATTCAACGCCTGAACTACTGGCACACCCGGGGATGGACTCGGCACTACAGCAGGTCGCCAATGTCGCGACGCTGCCGGGAATCGTTGACGCGAGCCTGGCGATGCCGGACATCCACTGGGGCTACGGCTTCCCCATCGGGGGCGTCGCCGCCTTCGACGCCAACGAGGGCGGCGTAGTTTCGCCAGGCGGGGTCGGCTTCGACATCAACTGCGGTGTGCGGCTGCTGCGCACCAATCTTGAGATAGGTGACGTCCAGCCGCGGCAGAAGGAGCTGGTTGACGAACTTTTCAAGCGCGTTCCGGCCGGTCTGGGCTCGAAAAGCACCCTGGCGCTCTCGAACCGCGAACTGGACTCCGTCCTCGAGCGTGGCGCGCAATGGGCCGCCGAGGAGGGCTATCTCTGGGAGCGCGACGTCGAGGTGCTCGAGGAACGGGGGGCGCTTGACGTAGCTCAGCCGGAGAAGGTATCCGACTTCGCACGCAAACGCGGCCGCAAGCAAGTAGGGTCGCTCGGCAGCGGCAACCACTTTCTGGAATTACAGGTTGTCGAGGAAATCTTCGACGCCGCGGCGGCAAAGGCGTTCGGGCTGCGCGAAGGTCAGGTAGCGGTGATGATGCACACCGGTTCGCGCGGCTGTGGCCACCAAGTGTGCCAGGACCAGCTTGAGTGCGTCATGACTGAATCGAAACGTGCCGGCATCGAGCTTGCCGACCGACAGCTGGCATGTGCACCGCTCGAATCACAGGTTGCGCGCGACTATATCGGTGCGATGTCGGCTGCTGCCAACTATGCTTGGGCTAACCGCTCAATGATCACACATTTCACCCGCCAGGCATTCACTAGCGTTTTCGGCACCGAAGCCGAGGCGTTGGGGATAGAAACGGTCTACGACGTCGCACACAACATTGCCAAGTTTGAACAGCACGGTGGCCGCGAAGTCTGCGTCCACCGCAAGGGCGCCACGCGCGCCTTCGCGCCTGGTTCGGACGAGATTCCAGCACAATATCGCGACGTGGGGCAACCGGTGCTGGTACCAGGCGACATGGGCAGCGCGTCATGGGTACTAGCTGGCGCTGATGGAGCAATGCAAGATACCTTTGGGTCTGCATGCCACGGCGCAGGCCGTGCGATGGGGCGCAAGGCGGCGGCGCGCAAGTTCGACTCGAAGCGGCTGCTAAAGGACCTATGGCAGAAGCAGCGGGTCTATGTCCGCGCCCGCTCTCCGCGCGTTGTGTCAGAAGAGGCACCGGGAGCCTACAAGGACGTCTCACAAGTGGTTGAAGTGTGCCACCAGGCAGGGCTGGCGCGCAAGGTAGCGCGCATGCGGCCGCTCGGCGTTGTAAAGGGGTGACATGGGAATCAAACTGGGCTCAATTGTCCCGGCGCACCCCATCGAGATTGTGCAGCTAAGCGGGCAGAAGCTAGCGGTCGACGGCCACAATCTGCTATACCAGTTCCTAGCAAGCATTCGGCAGCGCGACGGGATGCCTCTCACCGACGCACAGGGAAACACGACTTCTCATCTTTCGGGACTGCTGTTCCGGCTCTCGGCACTCGCCTCGGAAGGGCTGAAGTTGTGCCTAATTTTCGATGGTAAGCCGCATCCACTCAAGAAGCGCATTCTAGATGAACGCCGCGACCGCAAAAACAAGGCGCAGGCCGAGTGGGAAGCAGCACTCGCCGCCGGCGACCTGGTAAAAGCGCGCACCAAGGCACAGCAAACTTCGCGGCTGACACCAGAAATGGTCGCCGAAGCACAGATGCTGCTCGACGCGCTCGGACTGCCATGGGTCGCTGCGCCTTCGGAGGGTGAAGCGCAGGCGGCAGCGATGCTGAAAGCGGGAGTGGTTGACGCGGCCGTTTCGCAGGACTTCGATACACTGCTTTTCGGGGCGCCGCGGCTGCTGCGCAACCTGACCGTCTCTGGACGGCGCAAGCTCCCTGGCCGTCAAGAATGGGTCGACGTTACGCCAGAGGAGTTGACACTCGCTGGGGCCCTGGAAGCGACACAGCTCACTCGTGAGCAACTGGTCGACATGGCAATCCTGATGGGGACCGACTTCAACCCCGGCATCCATGGCATCGGCCCGAAGAAAGGACTGAAGCTGCTGCGCGAACTCGGTAGTGCCGAGGCGGCGCTCGAGAAGCTGGGCCACGAGGTCGATAACCTGGACGAGCTGCGACAACTCTTTCTGGAACATCCGTCGGTCGAGTTCGAACCAACGTGGGGCGAGTCACGGCGCGGCCGTGTCATGGAACTGCTCTGCGACCGCCATGGCTTCTCGCGATCAAGGGTTAGCGGCGCACTGGAGAAGTTCGCGCAACCCGCTCCACCCACGGGCCAGCAAGCAACACTGGGCGACTTCTGAAGATTTTAAGTAGCTCAAGCCAGTCGCGACACCTTCACATGGGCAATAAAGGCGGACTGGGAGCGATGCTGCAGGAGGAAGAGGAGTACGAGTTGTGAGCGAAAACGCGTTCGAATTCCTGCCGATGCCGGAGCGCAGCGGGAAGCCGCGCAGCACAGGGCTGACGATGGTTATCGACACCGGGCTCGGCTACCGCTACACGGAAGATTTACTCGAAATCTGTGCTGACTACATCGACCTGTGGAAGTTAGGGTGGGCAACAACACAGCTGCAACCACTTGATGTGGTGCGACGTAAGGTGGAATTGCTGCGGTCGCACAACATCTCGGTCTGCAACGGCGGCACGCTTCTGGAGCTTTCTGAGCACCAGAAGAAAGCAAGTGAGCTTTTCGCCGAGCTACGCGAGATGGGGGCGGACGCGACCGAACTCTCCAGCGGTAGCCTTGACATTGAACCACAGCGCATCTGCGAACTGATTGTCGAGGCGCGCGAATCAGGGCTAGTACCCTACTGCGAGGTAGGGCGAAAACTCTCCAAACGCGACCTCGAAGCGAGTGAATACAACGCACAACTGAAGCAGTTCCTCGAAGCAGGAGCGGAGAAGGTCATCGTTGAGGCACGTGAATCAGGCGCCAGCGTAGGGCTGATGGATGACAGGGGCGATGTCCAGCTGGAACGCATGCAGGCTGCACTGGCCGGAGTCGACACCGACCGAGTAATCTTCGAGGCGCCACGCAAGTCTCAGCAAATATTCTTCTTGCGCGAGTTCGGACCTGAAACAAGCTTGGGTAATATTGCACCGACCGACGTGATTTCGGTCGAGACGTTGCGGCGAGGACTGCGCGGCGATACGGTCGAGGACTTCTACTTCGTCATCGGCGAGCGCCACCTTGCTAAACGCGGCGGGAGGTGAGGCTACAGTGCGCATAACCATTGAGCAGGGGCTGCCCGGCGCCGAGGCGGCCGCTGCGCGGGACGACGCGACGGTCATCATCGATGTTATCCGCGCCTCGACCACCTATGCTACTGCACTCTCTGGCGGCGCGGAACGCATTGTGCCCTGCGCCAGCCGTGCCCACCTGGATGAGGTGCGCCAGCGCTATCCCGAGGCGCTGCAGTCGGGCGAGCGCGAATGTCGCCGCATCGACGGCTACGACTTGGGTTCTTCACCGACCGAAATGGCAGACGCCGACCTGAGCGGCAAGACGCTGCTCTCGTCAACGACCAACGGCTCGCGCATGGTCGTTGCCGCCTCCAGCGCGCCTGTCGTGGTGATGGCGGGCTTCTGCAACAGCTCCGCCGTCGCGCGCTTCCTGCGGGAGCGGGGCGACGACGTCTCGCTGGTTTGCTCCGGCCGACTCGGAGAACCGGTCATAGAGGACTGGCTTGGCGCTACCTGGCTGGCACACCTGCTCGATAACAACGGTGATTTCGAGCTCTCAAAGGATGAAATCCGTGAACGCTGCCGCGGCTCACCTAGCTACGACGCGCTACTGACCGCAGGGCTCGAACGTGATTTCGACCTCTGCCTGGCATTCGATTCACTCGACGTGGTGCCTCTGCTGGACGGTGACGGTTTCATTACAGCAAAGGATTAGCGCCGCGTCCGCCGCAACTCGCTACCGCAAGTCGGGCACTCGCCGTGAGGCTCATCCCAGTGCTGGCGACAGCCAACGCAGGTCCAGCGCCACCGCAGCTCGCGTGCAATACCGGCGGTCTCGACTGGCAGCCATGCAATCTTCAGGGCAGCGGCGACGTTTTGCATCGCAAAATCATCGGTGATCAGCGTTGCGTTGCGCTCAAGCGCCAGCGCCAGCAGCTCCGCATCGACTGGTGAGAGCACGCCAGCGTCACCCGTCTCCTGCGCTGTGGTTTCCACCTGTTGCCGCGTAGTCTCACTGGCCATGGCAACCTGCATCCCAGCCGCGACCATCTGCTCGTGGTATTCACGGCTGCGTCGGTTAACCAGTTCTGGCTCGACGCCCGATACCGTCAGCAGCTCACCCTGCGGGTGGCGGCGGGTCAAGAAGGCGACGCTGTCGAGAACAAACACAGCCTGCTAGTGGCTAGGTAAATATGAAGCGCACCCTCCCAGCAGCTAAAAC
The DNA here is from genome assembly GCA_937893445.1 of uncultured euryarchaeote. GTDB lineage: Archaea > Thermoplasmatota > Poseidoniia > MGIII > CG-Epi1 > UBA8886. Next base: position 104 of record CALBFM010000032.1, on the reverse strand, counting down.
AACCCGAACATCGGCCGGCAGGTAATCGCGCGCCAGACGAACGGCCGCGACATCCGGCTGAGCGAAATATTTACAAGTGAATCAGGCATCCGGAATAGTACCGA
>CALBFM010000031.1:0-4291 GCA_937893445.1 uncultured euryarchaeote | reverse complement strand
GCGCCGCGTCGCACGCCTCGCAGAGCGCTGTCATATCGCACAGCTCGCCGTAGAGGTGGACCGGTATCACTGCCTTCGTGTGCGGTGTGATGGCCATCGCAACCGCAGCGGGGTCAAGGTTGTAGCTATCCGGCTCCAAATCGACAAAGACTGGCGTCGCGCCCACCATGCGAATGCTGGATGCGCTCGAAAAAAACGAGAAGGGGGTCGTGATGACCTCATCGCCCGGGCCGACACCAGCTGCGAGCAGAGCTAGGTGCAGCGCAGTAGTACCATTGGTCGTCGCGAGAGCGTGCCGTGTGCCACAGAAGGCGGCGAACTCGCGCTCGAAAACCTCAACCTCAGGACCTTGCGCTAGTAAGCCAGAAGAGAGGACACGCGCGACCTCACGCTGCTCCTCGTCGCCTACCAGCGGCTTCGCAATTGGAATCATCGTGAGCGCACGCGGAATGAGCCATTTAACAACGCTGGCGCTCTGTGTTGCAACACCCTCAAGAACTCCGAAAAGGTGGTACCTAATACCTTATTTAACTATAAATTATCACCCCAACTATTAAATAGTGGCTTTTACAGGCCACATTTGGTGTCCACTATGTTTGAAGACACGAACACAAAGGCCGTCAGTGCCGAGGCTCTGGGAACCTTCTTTCTGGTTTTCATAGGACTCACTGCTTTCGGCGCGCTTGGTGGGGGTTTCGGCGGGGCATTCGCCTTCGGTGCAACCCTCATGGTCCTGATGCACATCATGGGACCCATATCCGGATGTCACCTCAACCCTGCGGTGTCCATCGGGAATTTTATGTCGAACAAGATGTCGCAGGACGACGCGATTGCATACGTCCTGGGGCAAATTGGCGGCGCGTTCATCGCTGCGGCGGCAATAGGGGGGACATTCAACTTCCTATCAGGTGACATGGCCATCCTCGGTCAAGCGGTGGTCGGCACGACCTTCTTCGTGATAGTCCTGCTCTCGACCTCTGACCCCTGGGCTGTTGGAGGCACGTTGTTCGTAATGACTGCAATGGCGAGCGGCTTCGGTGATGTCAATCCCGGCATACTTGCTGGGGGAGCAATAGAAGCAAACCTGCTAGCCGACACCGCACCCACTGCGGAGGCGGCGTCTGCAACCATGTACGCTATGGTTGGTGGCGTCATAGGCGCCATAGCTGGCTGGGCCGTCAAAGACAACGTTCTGGATTGAAAACACACACCTTAGGGGCTTGCGTCCCCATTGAAAACCGTGTCCCGTCTACGGGCGGGACACACCCTTTTTTCCAGTTTGACTGCACGTTTTCATACTGAGATATTGAACCACCCGCGTAGCAGGATTCCAACACCATACGAAAGTAGCGCTACGCCGCCCGAAATAGCGCACATCTCGATAAAGCGGCGGCGGAACGGCTGATCTTGTGCAACCGCAACATAGTAGTTGAACGCGGCGACGATGCAAACACCTATGATGAGCGTCGCGCCGAGCGCCTGGTGCAGCACTGATAGCCCCCATAGCGGAGGCGCGTCTGGCTGCAACGCTAGGTAGGGAAACACCAGCAGGAATACCGTCACCAAGTACGCGGTGCCAGTGTAGAAGGCAGCGCGCAGTGGATTGCGGTTGTCAGCTTCAGTGCGCGTTGCTAGGAATTCGGAAGCGGCCATCGACATCGCCGCCGCAATGCCAGTGACGAGTCCTGCCAGCGCGACCAGGCGCAGGTTCTGGAACGCGAAAGTCAGCCCGGCCAATGCACCCGTAAGCTCGACTAGTGCATCGTTGAGGCCGAGCACCATCGATCCAGTATATTGCAGCCGCTCCTCATCAAGCATCGCCAGTAGGTGCTGCTCGTGAGCTTCCTCCTCCTCCATAATTGGCCGCGCGGCGGGGATTACATCGATGATGTTGCGATACTCGGTAGCGATATTCGCCTCGTCACGCTCAAGCAGGTTGACACAGAAAGTGATGCCCAGCAGCCGCGCCAGCAGCGAAAACCATGCCACGCGCAGGCGTGATGGCGCCACCTCCTGACCAGAGTATTCTTTCCAGAACTCATAGTGTCGTACTTCGTCATCAGCTATCTGCTGGAGCACCTTGCGATTTTGCACATTCTTCTCTCGCTTAGCCAACTTCTCATAGATGAGCGCCTCGGTCAGCTCCAGATACTGGAAGCGCAGTACCTGCTTCAGGGTCGCTGCGTCAATCTCCATCAATGGCCTAGCGCGGGGCGGTTTTCACCCCTTGCCTCTAACTGGCAACAAAGCGCAGCGCGTCAAGACTAGCTTCGGCCAGCGTTCGGCCGGGTTGGCATCGAGCGCTCCTTGGGGCAGACCGAAGGCTCGGTAGTCAAAGCCGTCAACTGAGAGCACGCTTTCATCATCCGTGACCTGGTCCGCCAGCTCCGCAGGCGGTTCCCCGAAGGCAACCCACGCTACTGCCTCCGTTACAGGCGTCAATCCAGCGCGATCTATAGCTCGCGAGACCTGTCGCTGGCCAGTCAGGTATAGCAGCACCTCACTAGCTCGGCTATGCGAGAGCGCGTAGCCACCGGTATGCGCGCGTTGTGCCAACTCAGCCGCCTGCCGAAGATGCAATACGCCGCATACAGCCTTGGCATCGACTAGTGCCAGCCCCGGCCCCAGCAGAGCTTTTAGCGCTTCGTCGCTTCCCGCCTGGCAGTGGCCACTGCCGACAGTAAAATCCATGCTGGTGAAGGCAGGGCATATTATATATCTGGCAGCACCCTCGCGCCATTCTATGGCTGACGGCAATGAACAGTCCGCCCAGCTTGAGAGCGCGCTCACACACGAACAGCAGCGTCTCGAAAAGCTGTGGGACGCCTACGAACAACAGGAGCAGGACTTGAACGCGTCACTCGACCGTATCAACCGACTTGAGTCCGACTTGGAAACCAAGCAGGCAATGGTCCAGTCGCTAGAGGAACTACTCGGCGAGCGCGACGGCCGAGTGCGCGAGCTGGAAATCGATCGGCAACGGCAAGCCAAAATCGAAGCCGAGTATGGGCCGCGCGTGGAAGCGCTCGAGGAAAGAGTTGCTGACCAGACTGAGAAGTACGACCGGCTGCTCTCGATTACCCAGGAAATGGAGGAGGAACTCGAGTTCGCCAAGCAAGCGGTGCGAGCGCGCGATGCTTGGTTCAACCAGAACGTCAGTAGCCTCGAAGCGATTGCAGAGGTCAGCAAGGAATGGCGCTCAATCCAATCGGGCAACTTCCCCGCCCCGGCCAGCGGTGGCGGACCGGGAGGCTCGAAAGCGGATTTTATCATTGAAGCGTCCAAAATCAAAGGGCTCGGCAAGGTGAAGGCAGAACAACTCTACGACAGCGGCTTTCATTCCATCGAGGAACTCAAAGCAGCTACACTCGAGGATGTCTCTGGCGTTAGTGGCTTTACCAAGCTGACCGCACAGAAGATTGTTGACGGTGCCAAGTCGCTCTAGAGCGCGAGGAAGTTTCGCACTACCTGCTCATTCCTCACTTCAGGATGGAACAGCACACCATAGTGCGGTAATTCGCAGTTACGAATAGCCTGCACACAACTTTTCGACTGCGCCAGTACCTCAAACTGCGGACCGGGCTTGATTGCACGGTGATGGAGCACAAAAGCTTCAAAATTGCCGGAGCAAAGTGGATTCTCCGCAATCGTCTTGACTTGAACCATACCGATTTCACGCTGAATGATGATTTCGCCGCCACAAACGGCTACAAGCAATTGCATCCCGGAGCAAATTGCTAACAACGGTACATCAGCCTCCAGTAAAAGTTTAATGCCAGTATTTTCTTTTAAATATATGTCGTCTTGAAGTGCAGTTCCCCCCAGCAGGATGTGAGAAACTCCTACAGGAACGCTGTCAAGATTGTTTAGATGGCTACTTTCGACAGTCTTACCAGCATCACGTATGACGCGTACTAACGGTACGATGAACTCAGCCTCGCTCAGCGACTCAGCACAGGTTGAGACGATGAGCACAGTCACACGAGCACCGCCTCGGTAATGTGTAATCGACCGGCGCCGGCGTGGAACTTGGATGTGGTCTCAATCAATCGCAGCCGTTTCTGGAATAACGGCGCGCCGAGCACCAGTGTCTCTAGCTCGCCACCCTCACCGGCTGGGTTCAGCCTGTGCCGGTCTGCCTGCACCAGCAGCCTGTCTACCGCTGCTCGGTCCAGGCTGCGGCCGAGCCACTCTGCGCCGAGTCCGTCGGCTGCGACAGCAGTCACGACCACCTCATACCCATCGGTCAGCAACACTTCTAGCAGTTCTAGCTGCGGCTGCTGCCAGAGCG
>CALBFM010000030.1:0-2401 GCA_937893445.1 uncultured euryarchaeote | reverse complement strand
GTATCGTAGGCTACGCCGGGAGTGGGAATGCACCGCAAATACTGGTTGAAGCACTTAAGCGGCTTGAATACCGCGGTTACGATTCATCTGGAATCGCGCTCCACGAAAAAAACGGACTTACTATCCATAAGAAACAAGGGCGCATCACGGTGATGGAAGAGGCGCTGCCCAAACTGGCGGCAACGGTTGGTATCGGCCATACCCGATGGGCGACGCACGGTGAACCGTCCGACGCAAACGCGCATCCGCAAGTCGATTCCAGCGGCGACATTGCTGTCATACACAATGGCACGCTAGAGAACTATGCCGACCTGCGCTCTGGAATGGAAGCGGCAGGAATCAAGTTCAACTCCGGGACCGATACCGAAGTACTGCCACACCTGATTGGGCAGCATTATGACGGCGACTTGCTCACGGCCGTGCGAACGGCGCTCGGAGATGTGACGGGTGCTTACGCGATTGCGGTGCTGCACGCGGCGCATCCCGGCGAAATCGTGGCGGCGCGCAACGAATCTCCGCTTGTGATCGGCTTCGGCGAAGGGGGGAATTTTCTAGCAAGCGACGCGCCGGCAATCGTGAAGTATACGCAGCGCGTTGCATACGTCCGTAACGGTGAACTGGTATGCCTTACCGCCGACAGCGTCGAAATTAGTGACATGGCCGGAAACATACGTGAGCCCGAAATAGAGGAACTCGACTGGTCGTTTGAGGACTCCGAGCGGGGGGGCTATGCGCACTACATGCTCAAGGAAATATTCGAGCAGCCTAGGGCTCTGCAAGAATCGCTGCTGCCAACCCTAGCAGAGGCTATCATCGACGGGCTAGACCTGAACTGGCGCATCGGCTCGATTTCAATCGTGGCGTGCGGTACTTCCCTGCACGCCGGGATGGTTGGCAAGTATGTCATCGAGCAGCTGACTGCCATCCCGGTGAACGTTTGTCACGCCTCGGAATTCCGCTACTCACCACCAGTGCAGAATGTAGGTGGTATGCTCTCGGCGCGCCCGCTGGTGGTACTGATTTCGCAGAGTGGCGAGACTGCTGATACGCTCGCCGCCGCGCGGGTAGCGCGACAGCAGGGGTCGCACACGGTCGCCATCTGTAACGTTGGCGGAAGCAGCCTAGCGCGCAATGTCGACGGTATCCTGCTAACGCACGCCGGACCTGAGATTGGCGTAGCTGCGACAAAAACCTTCCTGGTGCAGATGCAGGCGCTCTACATGCTGGCAGTACATCTTGCCTACTCGCGCAAGAGTATGGATCTGCCACAGCTGCGGCGCTGGGAACAGGAGCTGCGAAGGCTGCCGCACTATGTCGGACAAGTGCTCGAGCGCCGCTCCGCCATCGCCAAGCTAGCCAATTCACTGACGCAGGCCAGCTCGCTCTTCTTTATCGGCCGCAATCTGGGCTACCCAATTGCACTCGAAGGTGCCTTGAAGCTGAAAGAAATCTCTTATCTCCACGCCGAAGGATACCCGGCCGGTGAGCTGAAGCACGGGCCACTGGCCCTGCTTTCGCCACAGACACCAGTCATTGCTATCGCCAGTCAGGACCACACCCATGCCAAGCTGGTCTCCAACATGGAGGAGGTGGCGGCACGCAAAGCGCCGCTACTGGTAGTGGCGCAAGAAGGCGACGCGGACGCGCTACGGCTCTCGGAACAGGTCATTACGCTCCCTGCCAGCGATTCTGTCCTGATGCCATTCACCGCTGGTGTCGCGCTACAACTGCTCGCCTACCACGTCGCTGACGAGCTGGGGTGCGATATCGACAAACCACGTAACCTGGCGAAGTCAGTCACGGTCGAGTAAAGAACACCGTTAGCGGTATGATTTTCGGCGCGCGACAATCAACGAGTAGGCGGTCTCACTTACTTCCCACGTGACTCGCGTGCCTTGCTGCGCAAGTCGCTTGAGTTACACTTTCGGCAGCGGATTGCTGCAACAGCGTTGCGGGCGTTGCAGCGCATACAAATCTTCTTGCTGAAGAGTCGAGCCTCCGCCTCTGGGAACCGGGCCATGCCGCGCCGTACCAAGGGGAGATAAAAGCAGTTTCGCTGAACACCAAATAGTTTAAAACTAGCTCGTGAGGCCGGGGGCGTGCGGGCAATCGTAGGAATCCTGTTACTGGCGCTGCTGTTGCTACCCGGTACTGCAGTCGCCAAGGAGGAGTTGCCAGCACTAATGCTGGAGCTGGAGTTCAGCGACGACCGAAGTGGTAAGGCTCGACTGCACTTGGCGTGGCCGGGAAGCGGCCCCCCGTCCGAAGCTCCGGACTGGCCTACACTGCAGGCACACTACGCTGCGGACGATAACTTCACACTCTCCGGTAACTATACTGCCGAAGTAGTGCTGCGCTATTTGGCCGGTCCATTCCCGGGCGGCCATTCTGACGAAGCGCT
>CALBFM010000029.1:0-2803 GCA_937893445.1 uncultured euryarchaeote | reverse complement strand
CATCTTACCGAACAGGATGGCAATCGCGATAAGGATTACACCCCCAAGAAATTTCTGCATTGTGCGTGGTTTGTACTTGTTCGCACCTAAGAAGGAGCCTGCGGCGCCACCGATGATGACTGCCAGTACCAGGGGGAGAATTGTGACAGGATCAGGGAAATCTCCTACCCGGGCAGCGAGTCCGGCACAGGAATTCAGCCAGATGAATATTGCCCCCGTAGCAGCAGCCTCCTTCTCGGTCCCCAACCTCAGGATAATAATCAGAGGTACAAGGTAGATTCCGCCGCCGATGCCCACTGCACCGGCAATGAAACCGAGGATGCCACCAATCAAAAGCGATACCGCTAATTTTCCAGAAGACGTGAGATTTAAGCGTAATTCCGGTCTGTCCCACACGTAAACGCGGAGCGCGACGAGAACCAGCGTTGCCATAAGCAGGAGAAAAAAGATATCTTTCGGAAAATGCAGTGAGCCCCCAATATATGCCATCGGTATGGAAGTGATTAGAAATGGCAGCAGCAACCTGATTTTACCGTGGCCGCCACGCAGAAAATTAATTGAGGCAATACTCGTTACAATAAGATTCAGGGTCAGTGAAATAGTTGGAATTAACAGGTAATGCACTCCAATTATTGCCATCAGCGCCGTGTAAGATGAGCCGCCGCCAAGTCCCACGGATGAATATAGGAAAGCAACTATGCAGAAGGCTAAAGCCAAAAAATACAGATTCGGGATTATTTCGTCCATTTATTGTTTTCACCTTGCAAAACGGGGACTGGGTAAAAGATAACGGGCATTAACACTTCAAGGTTGAGCACCTGAAAGCCTAATACCGCCTGCCTGAAGTCAGCGCCGATGCGTCCTGAACGTGCGCTGCTAAGCGAAATAGTGGACTACGCCGGGTTATTCCCGCCCGCGCAATTGCCGCTGGAAAAAGCAGTGCGTGAATATGCCGCGCACCTTGGTGAGGAGAAAGCATGGATGCTGGGGCGCTTTATCATCCCTGCACAGCGACTGGAAGAGCTAGAACCACATCTTGTTCTCTTTTCAGAACCGGTACGTATCGCTGCACTGGGCAAAGGCGGTCGCTCTGAAGACGAGTATTTAAAAAATCTTAACCAAGACCTAACTGCTATCAAAACATTTCGCACCGCTCAAGACGCGGCCGTCAGCATCGATAGCTTTGAGGCGCGGCTGCCGCCTCTGCCGGTCACCAACGCATTCATTGCCAATGTGGCCAACCAATTGCGCGAAGCAGGACTGAAGCAATCGCACGAGTTCGCTGTCGATGACCATCTCGAATTGACCATGGCGGCGCTCGCCGCGGCTGACGCGGGAGCGAAGCTGCGCTGCGGTGGCGTGACTGCCGACGCCGTTCCGGCGCCTGAGCAGGTAGCGCGCTTCATCGTCGCCGCGCGTGACGCCGGTGTGCCGGTCAAGTTCACCGCCGGACTGCACCATCCCGTACGGCATTTTAGCGATGACATCCAGACTGAAATGCATGGTTTCCTGAATCTATATGTCGGTGGAATGCTGGCGCACACAACAAGCTTCGGGTGGCAGGAGCTGGCTGGAATCATCGCCGACCAGTCACCAGACGCATTCGCACTGACTGGTGTTGGAGTCGAATGGCGTGGCCGACTGGTACGTAGCGAGGATGCGGTGCGACTGCGTGAAAACGCACTGCTGGGACAGGGGAGTTGTTCTTTTGCCGAGCCGGTAGCTGACCTGCACGATATGGGATGGCTCTGATGGCTAGCGAAGCTAACAACCCGGCGCTGCGGTCGTGGATCAAAGTTGAGACAAAATCACATTTTCCAATCCAGAACTTGCCGTTCGGAATTTGCTGCCCCCGCACTGGGGGCGATCTGCGTGTCTGTTCCGCCATTGGGGAGTTCGTCATCGATCTGGCGGCGCTGGACGAGTCCGGTGCCTTCGATAGTACACCAGTTGCCGATGCCGGAGTATTCCATGAGCCGACGCTTAACGCCTTCATGGCGCTCGGCCGCGAAGCGTGGTCGGCAACCCGGCAGGCGCTGAGCCAGCTGCTGCGCGACGGTTGCGACGAGCTACGCGATAATGCCGAACTGCGCAGGTTGGTACTGCTGCCTGCCCACGAAGTGGAGCTGCACCTGCCGGTGGATGTCGGTGACTACACCGACTTTTACTCGTCTCGCGAGCACGCCACTAATGTCGGGACCATATTCCGCGGCGCCGATAACGCACTGTTGCCAAACTGGCTGCACCTCCCCATTGGCTACCATGGCCGCTCTTCCTCAATTGTCGTCAGCGGCGCCCCGGTGCGACGACCGCAAGGACAAACACGTCCCGATGATGATCAACCCCCTGTATTCGGTACCAGTAACATGGTCGACTTCGAGCTGGAGATGGGATTCTTCGTCGGCCCTGGCAACGTGCTCGGCGAACCGGTTCCCGTCGGCGAAGCAGAGGAGCACATCTTCGGGATGGTACTGGTCAATGACTGGTCGGCGCGCGACATCCAGAAGTGGGAATACCAGCCGCTCGGCCCCTTCCTAGCGAAGAACTTTGCGACAACCGTCTCGCCCTGGGTTGTGACGCTCGATGCACTGGAGCCATTCCGCTGTCGCGGCCCTGAACAGGAGCCACGGCCACTGTCCTATCTTCAGTGCAGCGACAGTGCGTTCGATATTGCCCTGGAAGTGTGGCTGGCGCCCGACGGAGTAGCGGCAACGCGCATCTGTGAGAGCAATTTCCGTTATCTTTACTGGTCAATGGCGCAGCAACTGGCACACCATACTGTCGGCGGCTGCAATCTGCGCAC
>CALBFM010000028.1:0-2040 GCA_937893445.1 uncultured euryarchaeote | reverse complement strand
CGAGCTGCAATATTTATTCGACGCAGGACCACGCTGCCGCCGCGATTGCCCGCGACAAATCCGCAGCGGTCTTCGCTTGGGAGGGTGAGACGCTCGAGGAATACTGGGACTGCACGCTTGCCGCGCTGGTCTGGCCTGACGGCGAGGGGCCTGACCTGCTGGTAGATGACGGTGGCGACGCAACACTGCTGATTCACGAGGGCGTAGACGCCGAGGCAGCTTACGCCAGGGACGGCACGTTTCCCAATCCCGAGTCTGCCGAAAGCCGTGAATTCGGCATTGTACTGCAGCTCATCCGCGACGGTCTCGAGGCTGACCCGCAGCGGTGGCATCGTATCGCTGCGCGTGTTCAGGGTGTCAGCGAGGAAACGACAACCGGCGTCCTACGGCTGCGCGAGCGTGCCGAGGCAGGAACGCTGCTGTTCCCGGCGATTAACGTTAACGACTCGGTGACCAAGTCAAAATTCGACAACATCTACGGCTGTCGCCACTCCCTACCTGACGGCATCATGCGCGCGACCGATGTAATGCTGGCTGGCAAGCAGATACTGATTTGCGGCTACGGAGACGTCGGTAAGGGCTGCGCGCAGGCGATGAAGGCGGCCGGCGCGCGCGTTTCGGTGACCGAGGTGGACCCTATTTGCGCGCTGCAGGCGTGCATGGAGGGCTACGCGGTCGTGCGACTTGAGGACGTAGTAGGCGAGATGGACATGTTCATCACCACCACCGGCAACCGCGACATTATCCTGAAGGAGCACATGGCGACGATGAAGAACAATGCCATCGTCGGCAATATCGGGCACTTCGACAACGAAATTCAGGTCGAAGCGCTGGAGGACGACCCGAAAATCGTGTGCGAGAATATCAAGCCGCAGGTTGATCGCTACGAATTTCCAGACGGCCACAGCATCATTCTACTTTCCAAGGGGCGGCTGCTGAATCTGGGCAACGCTACTGGCCACCCAAGTTTCGTCATGAGCAACAGCTTCACTAACCAGGTGCTGGCACAGCTTGAGCTATGGCGCGAGCGTGACAGTGACAAATACGCGAAAGAAGTATACACTCTACCTAAGGCGCTGGATGAGAAGGTGGCCCGGCTGCACCTTGAGAAGCTCGGTGCACGCCTTACGGAGTTAACATCGGGACAGGCCAGTTATATTGGTGTCCCTGTAGCAGGCCCCTTCAAGCCCGACAGCTACAGGTACTAGACATGCGCAGCATCTTCACCTCCGAGTCCGTAACCGAGGGCCACCCCGACAAGGTCTCCGACCGCATCTCCGACGCCATCCTGGATGCGATGCTCGCGGGCGACCCCACATCACGTGTAGCGTGCGAGACGCTGACATCCACCGGCGTCGCTGTTGTCGCGGGCGAAATCACATCGGCAACCGAAGTCGACATCGAGGCGGTCGTGCGTGGCGCGATTCGTGACATCGGCTATACTTCGGATAAGATGGGCTACGACGCCGCGACCTGCGACGTACAGGTGCGGCTCGACTCGCAGTCGCCCGACATCTCGCAAGGTGTCACCGCCGGAGCGGGACTGCACCGCGACCAGGGCGCTGGCGACCAGGGGATGATGTTCGGCTACGCCTGCCGCGAGACCGAGACGCTGATGCCGGCACCTATCTACTGGGCGCACCGGCTTACCGAGCGGCTGGCGGAGGTGTGATCTCTAATCCACCTCCTCTTTGTTTCCTCCGGTTCGACGTCATTCGTATTATTCTGCCGTGGGCCGCGACCTGCCAGTATCCTGCATCTAGCATCCAGTATCGGGCATCTGAGCTTTGTTGCAGCTATAAACTCGCTAGGATCAAACGCCAGCAACGGAAGGCGAGACCGCTATGCTGAACCCCATCGTGACCACCGACCCGCTGCAGTTGGACGCCCAGGAAATATTCCGCCATCTGCCATCGGGCCGCGTCGGCGAGGCAGACCGGCGCTAGGCTAGTGCACTACAGCACCGACTTCGTGTTCGACGGACGTTCTGCCCGCGCCTACGAGGAGACGGCGGTGCCGGGTCCGCAGAGTGTGTATGCG
>CALBFM010000027.1:0-1600 GCA_937893445.1 uncultured euryarchaeote | reverse complement strand
GACGCTGGCGACAACGTCGTCTACCTTGTGCCGCCGGGCGGGGGTAGCAAGAGCACTTTTGTGGCGCTGCCGGATGCACGCTATCTGGCCTTCACGCCGCTGCCGGCGAAGGGTGGTCCGCACGGCGACTCGTCGGGCAGCACGACGACGGACAGCAGTTGCTTGTACAGTGCCAACGACAACGGCTTCCGCGGTGTCACTTTCGACAACATCCATGACGATAATCGCGCCACTGGTGGCAACGACTACTGCAGCACACCCATCACCATCACATGGGACGGCTACACGATGTGTGCGCAAGCACCGTCCGGCTACAATATCTCCGGCTTGAGCATCAACCAAAGTACTTGGATGGACGGTGATAGCTGTTTCACGGATATGCAAGGTGCGCGGGTGGATATAGGGCTAGAGAAAATCAGTACGACGAACGACACTACCATTGGTGCAGCCGTGGTCGCCGATGAGCCAGCAGCCGCTGCCGAAGCGGGGTTCGCACTGGGCGCAACCGGCGGTGCGTTCGGCTGTGCTGCGGCTGGCTCAAGCCAAGCGCAAGTGACCGTGCCCGCGAATGTCGTCGCCGATGGCACGCGTTTCCTGTGCGCGGCGAGTGAGAACCCACAGTCGGCAGCTGCGCCGATAGGCTATTCGCTGGTAGGTTCGCGGGTGGACCTGACGACCGACACGGGACTTGCGACCTTCGATAGCGCACTGACGGTCTGCCTGAGCCATACAGTTGCCGATATATTGAAAGCGGGCGGCGCTGCAGCCAACCTGCGGGTGGGCTTCTTCGACGGTGTCATGTGGCAGCCCTTGCCGCTGACGTCATCCAGCGCGAACGAGACCTGCGGGCTTACCGACCACTTAACGCAGTTCGGCCTGCTGGCCGCCACGCCAACTGCGCTCCCGGCAACGGGGACAAGTGTCGCACCTATAGTGTGGCTCGTATTGGCAGTCGTTGCTCTCGTGAGTGGTGGAATTATTTGGCGTAGGCGGTTGACGGCATAACACTCTCGAGAACGATTTAACTCAGCGCCCGGCTACATGTCGGGCGTTTTGCTGCATACCCAAATGACCTAATCGGCAGCTAATTGGTTAACTGCTGCAGAACGCGCTGACCTGACTGAGCTAAGACGCTATCTTGCACAAACGTCAGAGGACGTGCAGGCAGCGCATAGAATTGCTGGGCCAGTAGACAATGCTGACTGGTGACTGGACGGAGAACGCGGGGCATACAGCTGGCTGGCCAGTTTTGCGCCATTATGTCGGTTGACTTGCACTCCTCTACCCGTTAAAATTAATCCAGTCAAATATGCTGTTACTTGCTGTGAAAAGACCCATGAAGCGCAAACCAGTTACAACATTTGCACTGATTGCTACAACTTTACTCACCTTGAGTGCCTCGGTCGCGAGCGTCACGGCCGCGCCGGCGCAGGATTTTGGCTTCTTCACCGCAGGGCAATTTCCGTTGTATGTGACGGATTCCACCAGCGACGTCGTGCATCAGGTCGATGCGAGCGGCACGGCCAGCACCTATGCCACCGGGTTCAACCAGCCCACCGGCCTGGCGTTCGACGCGAGCGGAAACTTGTACGTGGCGGAC
>CALBFM010000026.1:0-9792 GCA_937893445.1 uncultured euryarchaeote | reverse complement strand
GCGTCTGATGCAGCAGGCGGGTGTCGACTTCTCAATCCTAGGCGAGGCGGAAATGTGCAACGGCGACCTTGCCCGCCGCAGTGGCAACGAATTCCTTTTCCAAATGATGGCAGAGATGAACGTCGCGACGCTGCAGGAAACCGGTGTCCAAAAAATCGTGACAGCCTGCCCCCACTGCTTCCACACACTCGGTAAGGAGTATGGCGACTATGGTGGTGATTTCGAGGTTGTCCACCACACCCAACTGCTGGCCGAGCTGCGCGAACAGGGCAAGCTGAAGGTCAGCGATCGCGACACCACGCTGACCTACCATGACCCCTGCTATATGGGGCGCATCGATGACAGCCATGAAGCCCCACGCAAAGCCTTGGGCGGTGAGATTTTGGAAATGCACCGCTGTCGGGACAAGACCTTTTGCTGTGGCGCTGGCGGGGCGCGAATGTGGATTGAGGAGGATGCTGACAAGCGCGTCAACTTGATTCGCGCGCAAGAGGCGCTCGATACCGGCGCCGATGAAGTCGGCACTGGTTGCCCATTCTGCATGACCATGCTGACCGATGGGATGAAGACACTAGGCTCGGAGATACAGGTGCGCGATGTCTCCGAAATTATGGCAGAGCAGCTCGAGGCGTGAAACTAATATAGCAGCTTGACTGCGCGCGGCGCTATGGACATCGCGGTTCTCATCAAGATTGTACCGGACAGCGAATCCCGGCTAGAAGTGCGTGGCGGCAAGCTCGATGAATCTGATTTCAAGTACATGGTCAATCCGTACGACGAATTCGCTGTCGAGCAGGCGGTCCAGTTCAAAGAGGCTGCAGGTGGCAAGGTCACCCTCGTCGCGCTTTTCTCAGAGACTTCCAGCATCGACACAGACCTGCGCAAGATGCTCGCAATCGGTGCTGATGAGGTCATCGTATTGCGACAGCCGGACTACCGCGGTGACCGGCCAGCTGGCAACGCGACTGTGCTAGCTGAGGCGCTGGAACAGCTCCAGCCCGACCTCGTGCTCTGTGGTGTGCAGGGCATTGACTACTACCAGTGCGCGACCGGACCAATGGTTGCACACCAGCTCGGTATACCGCACATCGCGTCAGTCACGCAGCTAGAGCTAGCAAATGACAAGCTCAAGGCATGGCGGCAGGTCGAGGGCGGCTTGCAAGTGATTGAGACCCCGATGCCGGCACTGATAACCTGCCAGAAGGACCTGAACAAGGTGCGCTTCCCGGCACTGAAAGACATCATGTTTTCGAAGAAAAAACCATTCGAGAACCGAGCTGTCCCTGCTGCCACGGGACCTGACCTGACTTGTGCACAGGCATCGCTACCGCCAGCGCGAGGGGGGGGCGAAATCATCGATGGTAAAACTCCGGCCGAGAAAGTCACAACACTGCTCAGTAAGCTCCGCACGGAGGCGAAAGTGCTGTGAGTGTCATCGTGATTGGCGAGGTAGATGGCTCGGCCATCAAGCCGGCGTCGCAGCAGGCAGCTGCCCTGGCGACGCAGCTGGGCAGCACGCTTGGACTGGTCTTTGGCTCCACTGGTGCAGCTGGTAAGCTCGCCACACCACGCGTTATCTCCGTTCCGGGAGTGGAGCACTATGACTCGCTTCAGTTCGCGACGATCGCAGCGCAGGTAGCGCGCAAGAGTGGAGCGACCAGCGTCGTAATGGCTGCAACTGCGATGGGCAAGGACCTAGGACCGCGGCTGGCCGCAGAGCTGGGATGGAGTTACATCGCTGACGCGCTCGAATATGATAGTGGCACCTGGATTCGTCCCAACTACGCTGGCAAGGTACTGGCGCGATTGGAGCCGAACGGTTCCTTCGTTGCGACACTGCGGCCTAATGCGTTCCCGGCAGCCGATGACACGACTGGTGCTGTGGAGGAATTCAGCAGCGAAATCCCCGATTCTACAACGGTGACACTTGGGGTGGAATCGGCGGGTTCGGGTATCATCGAACTTACGGAGGCGGCGATTGTCGTTAGCGGCGGTCGCGGGCTGGAAAGCCCAGAGAACTACGATGAACTAATTCGTCCTCTTGGCGCGAAACTGGGTGCGGCTTGTGGCGCCAGCCGGGCTATCGTTGATGCTGGTTGGGTGTCACACTCGCACCAGGTAGGGCAGACGGGCAAGACAGTCACTCCGGAGCTTTACATGGCGGTCGGAATCTCAGGCGCCATCCAGCATCTAGGCGGAATGTCAGGCTCTAAATGCATCGTCGCTATCAACAAGGACCCCGACGCACCCATTTTCAAGGTTGCCGACTACGGCATCGTGCATGACCTGTTCGAAATTATACCGGAATTGATGGCTACACTGGACGGCTGAGGATACCGTTAAGTAGCCGCGACGTGTCCGACAGGATAGTGTCTGAAAAGCCTGATGAAATCGCCAAGCTACACCGGACCATTCACGAGTTACAGGTAGAAGTGCGGCTGCTACAGGAGGCTGTAGGCTCGCTGCTGGCGATGGTCGACGAAGACGATTTGGGTGACGAACGCTGGTTCGCCGGTGGTGAGGGCGGTGGGCCCGCTTTCAGGCTCAATATGGGGATGTAGCCGCTGGCTGTAAACTTTAAGCACCCCGTTCAGGTCCCGCGTCGCGCTCGAGTGGTGTAGCCTGGCCTATCATCTCAGCCTGTCGAGCTGAGGACTCGGGTTCAAATCCCGGCTCGGGCGCCATTTTGCACGTCATCCTTAATTCCCTGCCCTAGTAATACAGAGCAATGAGGGGGCGTCGCTACCAAGCACTGATTGTAGCAATCCTACTGCTCACCCTGATCCCCTACACCCCGCTGATGAACATCCAGAGTGCACAGCACGCCAATCCCGCGACGCAGGGGCGCGACCCCTCATTCCCGGAGATGGACAGCGATGGCGACGGGCTCAACGACTCCTATGAACTGGAACTGGGGTTTGACCCCTACGACTTCGACAGCGACGGCGACGGCATCCCCGACGGGCTGGAACGCGAGATGCTCGAGGATCTGGCTGGATCGGGGCTGCTGCCACCTAACATTGAGGATCTGATTGATCCTGAAGGTGATCTGGATGGCGATGGAATCCCCAACTACTTGGATGACGACATCGATGGGGATGGGATACTGGACGGGCTGGAGTGCGAGCAGGACTTCAACGGCGATGGGAATATCGACGAGGCTGACAGAGAACATGACAGTGATGGTGACGGGCTTAGTGATTGCCTGGCCGAAATGCTGACACCAAACGGCATTGGCGATTCAGCTCCAATTGATGGATTCTACGGGCTCAATGAGCAAGACCTGACTGCTCCGATTTTCATGGTTGACCCTCGCTACAACCCTCGTTACTGGCGCGCTGCTGCCTACGACGAATATACTGGCGCGCAGTGGCGCACCTCGGACGGCTATGACCCAGACCCTGGATTGTGGCACACCGGAGACCTGCCGTACGATTTCTCGAGCGAGGTTACATATCCCGGAATAACAGCAACCGAGTACAGCTATACAATCCAGTACGTCGCGCCAGCGCAAGGCCACCTGCCGACTGCACTTTATGCCACCTCAGTCGAGTCTGGGATAGCGGTAGCACTCGACTCGGAGTACAGTTTTCTCACCACCTGGGAGTTCCAGAGCTACAGCTTTACCGTCACCGAATACGAATATTCTGAGGCAATCTTGAACGCCAGCGCCGGTACCACCGAAAGCCGCTACTTGGTGCTCCCGGAACTGCCACAGAGGGCCGGACCAGATAATGATATTTACGATTTAAGCACCAGCATCACCGCTGGCGCAGGCTCTGACTATCAGGAGGCGCAGGCAATTGTGAGCTACTTGCGCGCGAACTACCTTTATGACCTGAACATGGATGATTCTGGGGAGGACGAAGACCCGATTGACCGCTTCCTCTTTGATACAGGTCGCGGCAAGTGTACCAACTTCGCCTCGGCCTTCGTCGCGCTGGCACGACTCAACGACCTCCCGAGCCGATTCGTCGTCGGTTTCGCACTGGGTGAGATTATGGAATATCAAGGGCAGGAGGCGCGCGTCATCACCGCTGGCAACGCGCACGCTTGGGTAGAGGTCTACTTTGACCAGTTCGGCTGGATTCAGTTCGAGCCCACCAGCTCGAGGGTCGCGCCAGACGGGAGCGATCTGGGAACCAACACCACTGGTGAGGATGAATCCATTCAGGGTAATGGGACCCAGCCTGGTACCGACAACATGCAAGGGGATAGCGATGACGACGGACTGACGGATGACCAGGAGCAGCTGCTCGGGACCGACGCTCTTGACCCCGATTCCGATGACGACGGGCTGGTCGATGGGGTCGAGTCATTGACTGGTATCTTCGTCTCAGAATATGATACGGGCACTGACCCACTTGATCCTGATACGGATGACGATGGACTAACCGACGGCGAAGAAGTCCTTGGCACACTGAGTCTCTACGGCATCCCGTTCAGCAGTAACCCAGTCGACCGCGATAGCGACGACGACGGCCTAGTTGATGGTAGTGAGTACAATGGAACGCTCTACGGGGGCAAACTAGTCTTCACCTTTCCCAACCAAAACGACACCGACCAAGATGGGCTCCCGGACGGGTTGGAGCTAGGGGTAACACTCCCCGACAGCGATACCGGACCTAGCTGGACTCCCGATCTGGATCCAGCCAACCGCACCCATCCTGCCAGGGAGGACACTGACAAAGACGGGCTGCTTGATGGGGAGGAGGACGCTAACCACGATGGAAAGGTTGACCCAGGGCCGTGGCTGGGACTCGGCAATTCCAGCGGTGGGGAAACTGACCCCCTGCTCAAAGACACTGATGGGGGTTCACGCACAGACTACGAGGAGATATTCGTAGACGACACTGACCCGCTCGACTACGACAATGAAATTCGCGATTCCGACCATGATGATTTGCTCGATGAGGTCGAAATCAACGTTCATGGCACTGACCCATTCAATCCGGATTCTGACTACGATGGACTAACCGACAGCCAGGAAATTCTCTTTCATTTGACAGATCCACTAGACCACGATAGCGATGATGATGGGCTTGAAGACGGTGATGAAGTGAACCTCTTTGAGACAAACCCCCTGGATGATGACACAGACAATGGAGGTGTGATTGACGGGGTCGAAGTTATCATTGACTTTACAGACCCACTGAATGGCAGTGATGACTTGCTTGACGATGCAGACGATGATATGGATGGATTAACAAACAGCGAAGAAATCCTATTTGGAACTGACAGGTTGGACCCTGATACAGATGACGATGGGCTAACGGACGGAGATGAGATTAACCTTTACTCAACAGACCCTAACCTAGCTGACAGTGATGAAGATGAACTTAACGACGGACTGGAGGTTATGAACTGGAGTACCGACCCCAACCACCCCGACACAGACAGGGACAACCTTAGTGATGGAGCTGAGATTCTAACACATGGGACTAACGCGACTCGGGAGGACACAGATGGTGACGGTCTAGAGGACGGCGAGGAAGTACTTGAACTGGGCACCAACCCATTGGTACAGGACAGCGACAGCGGTGGTGTCGGGGACGGGGTCGAGGTGCTGATTGACGGCACCGACCCCCTCAACGGTAGTGATGATTTTGACCCTAGCGGCGATAACGATGGGGATGGACTTACAAACAGTGAAGAGGTTGTACATGGAACCGACTACCTAGACCCAGACTCTGATGATGACGGGCTGCTAGATGGCGATGAGGTAAACGAGTACGGAACTGACCCGCTTGACCAAGACACAGATAATGATGGGGTCAGCGACGGTGACGAAGTTAACATTCACCTGACAGACCCATTAGACACGGATTCAGACAACGACGGGCTAAATGACGGAGATGAAGTCAACACTCACCTGACAGACCCACTCGACAGTGACAGTGATGATGATATGTTGACTGATGGGCAGGAGGTTGAAACTTATGGAACCAATCCACTTGATTCAGATACTGACGCTGACATGCTAGAGGATGGTGAGGAGGTTCACAACTACCTGACAGACCCACTTGAGAACGACTCGGACGACGACTATCTATGGGACGGGGTCGAAGTGCAAATCGGCAGCGATCCGTTAGACCCAGATACCGATGATGAAGGTCTTGACGACGGCGACGAGGTCTTCAACTGGACTACAAACCCCACCCTTCCAGACACTGATGGCGACGAACTGAACGACCGTGAAGAGGTTCAGGACTACGGCACCGACCCACTCAAGGCGGACAGCGACGACGATGGACTCAACGACTACGAGGAGCTGTTCAACTATGATACCGACCCGCTCGATCCAGACTCCGATAACGACGGACTGCTCGACGGAGCCGAGGTGGCACTGGGCACCAACCCGCTCGACTTCGACAGCGATGACGGCGGCGTCATCGATGGGGTCGAGGTGCTGACACACGAGACCAATCCACTAGATGGTAGCGACGACCTCACTGACCTGGTAGACAATGACGACGACGGACTGACCAACGGTCAGGAAGAACTCTATGGTACTGATCCGGAAGACCCCGACTCCGATGGTGACGGGCTCAATGATGGTCACGAAGTGCTGGACCTTGGCACCAACGCCACCAACCCTGATACTGACGCTGACAATCTCGGGGACTGGTGGGAAAACAATGTCACTGGGACAGATCCACTCGACCCAGATACAGACGGCGACGGCCTCGGAGACTGGTGGGAAAACAACGTCACTGATACGGATCCGCTCGACCCGGATACAGATGATGACCTGCTTAACGACTTCCAGGAAAACAACGTCACTGGGACAGACCCGCTCGACCCGGATACGGATGATGATCAATTACTAGACGGCGCCGAATTGAATGAGTGGGGCACTGATCCGCTCAATAACGAAACTGATGGTGACGGGCTCTATGATGGAGATGAGGTCAACCTCTATGAAACCAAGCCAGACGACAATGATACAGACGATGACGGACTGTATGATGGAGAGGAAGTACTGACTTACGGGACCAATCCACTCGATTTTGATTCAGACGATGATTATTTAAATGATGGACTTGAAGTACTGAGCCATGGAACTGACCCCCTTGATCCCGATACAGACGATGATGGCATGGGTGACGGGCTGGAAGTAGCGCAGGATTGTTGGCCGCTGGATCCAGATACAGACGATGATGGGCTGATTGACGGCTGGGAATACAAGCGGTTCCTAGAAGGATACATGTTTTTGCCGACGACTAATGATACCGATAGCGATGGAATAGAGGATGGTGACGAGGACCCTGACGGCGACGGTCTGGGTGTGCTGGACGAGATGAATACTCACCTCACCGACCCGCTCGACCGCGATTCCGACGGTGACGGGCTCTGGGATGGCGACGAACTAGATCCGTGGAACATCCAACTGGATCCGGTTGACAATATTCGCAATTACGATTCATGGCCCAATTCCACCGATTCGGATGGAGACGGATTTGGCGATTACGCCGAGGTGGTGCCCTCTAACGACACCTATGACTCGCGCACTGACCCTCTCCGTTCCGATACCGACTCGGACGGGCTCGACGACGCATTCGAGTTGAGCTACTACTGGAACGTAACCGGCGACAACAACACCGCTCGAATCTGGTATAACGAGGAAGGATGGGAAACCTCCGATCCGACTGACCCCAACACAGATGAAGATGAATGGAGCGACGGGGATGATGAGAATCCCGTCGCAGATGTGTCGGACGAAGAGGAAGGGGGGTGGGGTTTTGCACCTCCTGCACGGGGACCCCCAGTAAGACCAGATAGTGTCAACAAAACCGAGCTTTTTGTCTGGACTGGACGTTTCTACAACACCACTACCGGGATGGGTTACGCCAATATCATAGTTAGCGGGTATCTAAACCAGACAATCAACGCTACAGGGTCAATAATCGGCCAGAATCTGACTGACATGGACGGATACTTCAATGTCGAGTGCAGTGTGCCGGCCGACCGCGTTGCAGGCGACTGGGTGCTCCGTTTCCACGTCCCGCGGACACCCATCAATAGCACCAACACACTGAAGGAAAGCTACTCGCCTGCGTTCCCGCTGGCAGTGCATGGCTACAGCAACCTAACGTTAATCGTGCCACCAACTTCTCCGCTGAATGCGACTACGGTTGTGACTGGTATCTTGTACGAACAAGGTAATCTTGCCGTTGAGGATACCGTCGTCAATCTGAGTTGGTTGGGGCTTGTATTCAATACCGCAACTGGAAGTGACGGAAGCTTCACATTCACGATTGACTTGCCTTCGACACCAGGAAACTATTCTCTAAATGCCAGCTGGAACGGCACATCCTTCGTCTCAGCTGCGGGAGCTACTGGCTGGACTGATGTAATTGACGGAAATGTTAATCTCTCAATCGATTTGCCTAGCATTCTGCTCAGTAATGCCAGTTACCTGATTAATGGGACTATTCAGGGCAACGAGACTGTTCCGCCCAATGGCACTCTAACACTAGCGCTTGGTGGACAGCCATTCATGACTCTACCGATTAGCGATAACGGTGGTTGGCAAGCACTACTCGAGGTGGCGAACAACGCTACGTCGGGAAATACATCACTTACCGTAACCTACTCGGGAGATAGCTACCATCCAGCGGCTGTACTGAGCCAACAGGTCACTATACGTGGTTGGACTGCACTAACACTGGAATCACTCAGTACCAACCGAGAAAATGGTGCTATCCTGCGCGGAAACTTGACGGATAATCGCGGATTACCCATTGAAGGTGTTGAGGTGGTGCTACAGTGGAATATACTGTGGATTGGAACTACAGTCACAGACTCAAATGGACAATATTCACTATCGCACAATATCAACAACGCCGCGAATGGACCTCATACAGCGAAAGCATTTTTCAACACAACACTAACGCTGAATGGAAGCTATGCGATCGCTCAAATCCTAGTTGAGACCGATACCTTTCTCACGTTCCCAGACTGTGTGCAAAACGGCACGGCATGGGAATGTAATGGCGTCAGGGGCGAGAACTTCACGCTGACAGGACGGATAACTGATGACTTGGACGAGGGGCTCCCCTTCGCCGAACTGGAGGTGCTGTGGGATGACATGTCACTGCCTGTTATCTACACCGATAACGGGGGCAACTTCTCACTTGAGATGCCGATCGCAGCCACTACTACGGAACCATTCGATGTACTGGTAACGCACCCGGAACGAGGCTACTTGCATGGTTCGGCTGCCGAGATGCAGATAATTCTGCAGTCACCAGTGAGCATCACGCTGCTGGCGACCGACGCGATACGCGGCTACGACGTGGTAATCAGCGGGACGATAACTGACCTGTTAGGGGAGCCCATTGCTGACGCGGAGCTTGTGCTGGAACTGCACGACCCTGCTGATTCTGTATGGCTGGTGCAACCGGTCACGAGCGACGCAAACGGTTTTTTCGTGTTCACCGAGCAGGTGCCCGACAATGTAACGATAGGCTACGGCAGCGCCTTTGCAGATTATGGCGGTGCGCGGTTCTATCTCGCTAACCACAGCAGTGCACCGGCGCTTTTCCGGGTCAGCGGCACTTCGCAATTCAGCCAACTCAACGCAAGCAGCGGTAACGGAATGCTACTGCGGGGCCATCCTGTTATCTTTAGCGGGATGCTGATGGACGATCTAGGAAATACGCTCGAGGGGAACGTCACGGCGCGACTAGACTCTCACGATTTCAGCGTTAGCTATCTCGGAAACGGCAGCTACCGCTCTAACGGCACCATCCCATCACATTACCGACTGAATCACACCCTGTCATTCAA
>CALBFM010000025.1:0-15355 GCA_937893445.1 uncultured euryarchaeote | reverse complement strand
AAGGATCTGGAAGCCGTTGCAAACTCCCAAAACTGGAGCTCCAGAATTTATATACTCGTCGAGTGGGGCATGCAAGCCTGCCCGCAGGCGCGCCGCGAAGATGGCCCCTGCCCGTACGTAGTCGCCGGCGGAGAAGCCACCTGGGATGAACAGTGCGTCATAGTCTGCCAGCTGGCGGTGCGGTTGCGCCTCGGCCAGCAGCTGCTTCAAGTGCACCTGCTCAGTGTTGCAGCCGAGCTGGCTGAACGCCGCTGCAGCCTCGTCTTCGCAGTTGGTACCCTCGATGCGCAACACTGCAACATTGAGTTCCTGCGGGGAGGTCATCGCCCGCCGATGCCCGGAGCCGTAAAAAGCTAGTCCAGTCCGGGGAAGAAAATTGGAATTTCGCGTTCCGCGCTCTGCACCGAGTCGGAACCGTGGACAACGTTCTCGTCTATTGCTAGTCCAAAGTCACCGCGGATGGTCCCTGGTGCCGCATCGGCAGGATTGGTCGCGCCAATCAGCTTACGTACCAGCGCGACTGCTCCCGACCCTTCCCAGACGGTCACAATCACCGGCCCAGAATGGACGTAGGTGAGCAGGCTGTCATAGAACTGCTTGCCCACGTGTTCGGCGTAAAGCGCCCCGGACTGTGCTTTGTTCACAACGAGCTGTTGCTTGGTGACCATCCGGAGGCTCGCATCTTCTAGGCGCTGCAGGATGCGCTCGGCCAGTCCGCGCCGAACCGCGTCCGGCTTGAGCATGACGAAGGTGCGTTCGTTCATTTCTTCGCTTTGCGAGACTTCCCGGTCCACCCGGTACGCCCTGGAACGCGCTTCAGTTCGACTAGGTTCTTGCGGCACTTGGAACTACAGAAGTCCATGGTCTGGCCGGTCTTGCGCACATAAAGCATCCCTGTTCCGGGTAGAATGCGTTTGCCGCAAAAAGAACAGTTTCGCAGTTCCGCCATACTTACCTCTTGCGATCCAGAGCTTTCGCTTCACGCGAAGAGTCCATCAGCAGTAGCATATCGCCGACCTCGATTGGTCCCAGAACATTGCGACGGATGATGCGACCCCGGTCGTTGCCGTCGAGTACACGCACCTTGACTGAACTGGCCTCTCCGCGCATGCCAGTACGGCCCAACACCTCGACTACCTGTGCAGGGATGCCCTCGATCATGCCTTCTGCGCTGAGGCAATTGCCTTGGTGACTTCGGTCAATGATGCCTTTTTTTTGCCAATATTGGAGACCGCTACTGCAGCGGTCGGCACTTTTAGTCCAGACGCCTTACCCAACTCTTCCTTCGAGGGGACATAGGTGTAAGGGATATTCTTCTCCGCGCATAGCATTGGCATGTGCGCTAGAATCTCGGGCGGACTGATGTCGAGCGCCATCACGACCAGCTTGGCTTGACTGCGCTCGACCCGCTTGGTCACTTCGTTAGCACCCTTGTGGATTTTGCCAGTGTCACGCGCGGCCTCGACGGCCAGGTACGCCTTCTCGCTTAGCTCCTTGGGAGCCTCATAGGTTACGTAAATCGGGTTTGCCATACTTCCTCCTTCAGACCGAAGTCCTCATTATTCACGGGGGCTGCGCGCTACGAAACGGGGTCTATTTAAGCATCCCCGGATGCGTCGCACGTGGCGCTGACCGTCTACACCACTGTCCCTGATGAGGATACCGCCGAAAAGCTGGCGCACGGTGTGCTTGAGGCAGGTCTGGCGGCATGTGTCAACTTCTGGCCGGTGCGTACGATGTACCACTGGGAAGGTGACCTGCGCGACGACACCGAGCACTTGCTGCTGCTAAAGTGTGGGCGCGATAAATGGTCGCGGCTGGAGCAGTTCATCAAGGAAAATCACCCCTATTCTCTGCCCGCCATCGTCGCGCTGCCGTGGGAGGCTGCGCACACACCCTACCGAGACTGGGTGTGTGAGTCATGAGTAACTATGATGTCATCGTCTGCGGAGGTGGGCCAAGCGGTTCTACCACCGCTTTCTACGCTGCAAAGGCAGGATTGCGTGTCGCACTGGTTGACCGTGCCAAGTTCCCACGCGACAAGGCATGTGGCGGGTTACTGACGCCGCGTGTCCTGAGTGAACTGCCTGAACTGGCGCCCTATATCGAACCAATCATCGAGTGTCCCTCGCAAGATGTGCAGCTCTACTCACCGTCAATGAAATACCGCATCGACTTTGACTTCGGGTCCAACACTCCCTGGAACATCCGGCGTGAGGTGTTCGACAATGCATTGCTAGAAGCCGCGCGCGAAGCCGGTGCCGAGATATTCACAGATACCAGAGTCAGCGACGTTCAGTTCAACGGCGGCGTTAAGGTCTCAACGACCAAGGGCGACCTGCGGGCGCAGATGGCCATCGGTGCAATGGGTCCTAACGACAAACTAGCGCAAATGGTACGCAAAACTCGAGGAGTTCGACCCTGGAATGATGGGGAAATTGGCACTGCGCTGATGTGGGAGCCTGATGTTGGTCGTGAATTCATGGAACGGGCATACGGCCAGAAAAGGTCGCTACTGGTCCACTTCCGGCCGGCTGGTATCGAGGGCTACGGGTGGGTCTTCCCGAAGGACACCACCCTGAACATTGGCTTTGGAGGTTACAACCGCACCATCAAGTCCATCAATGTGCGCGAAATATGGATGAACTACCTGGAACTACTGCGAAAAGACGGTTACTTCCCCAAGAAAGACCCGGACCCGCCAGTGAAAGGTGCGCCGCTGCCGCTCAGTGGCCCACTGCGTGCGACGACGATGGAACGGACACTGATTGTCGGCGACTCGGCCGGGATGGTCTCACCACTATCTGGCGAGGGCATCTACTACGGCATGCACGCTGGCAAACTGGCGGTCGAGACCATCCAGCAAGCACTGGCGAGTGGTGACTTTTCACAACGGGCGCTCGACAGCTACCACCGGGCATGGTATCGTACTTTCGGGCAAGAACTGAAGGACCTCTCTTTCTTTGCCAAACTAGCACTGAAATTCCCGGAGCGGATGGTCTACTATGGCACCCGTGACCAGCAGACGTGCGAAATCTTTGCAGACTTATTTCTGGGAGTGACACCCGGTGGACTCGGTAAGCGGCGTCCGATTGCGCGTACACTGCGCAACATAATTCGCTACCCTTACTTCGGCTGGGGCTGAAGATTTCCTGCGGGTTGCAGCACCCGCCGAGTCGCCGTGAGATGCTCTCCGAACTTGTCCAGCCCCTCACTAATCAATGCAGGTGCATGGTCGCGCTGGTATGCCTTGAGTGCAGCGCGATCGCGCAACCGGTAGTGAATAGTCCAGCGTATCTTGTCGGCGTCGCTGCCGTCGGACGCCGTATCGCGCTCAAGCCACTCGGCACCAAGGAAGCCATCTATCTCAAGAATATGTGCGACGTGCGGCCGCAGCCACGCCGCGTATTCATCAGCTGAGTCAGGGTCGACGGTGAGATTGACCTCGTAGATTATCATGCGGCGAATATCCGCTCGACTATCCAAGCCGCGTCAAATGGCATAAGGTCCTCGTAGTCCTGCCCAATGCCAACAAAAGCTATAGGGCGGCCGATGGCATTCGCAATCGAGAGAGCGGCGCCACCCTTAGCATCGACGTCCAATTTGGTTAGGATGACTGCATCAATTCCGACCGTCGCGTGGAATTGCCTCGCCTGCTCGACCGCATCGTTGCCAGCGAGCGCATCGCCGACAAAAATTATTAAGTCGGGCTTTGCGACGCGCTGGATTTTAGCCATCTCATCCATCAGATTGGTATTAGTCTGCATCCGACCTGCAGTATCTATCAGCACCACGTCGCGGTGCTTTGCCCTGGCATGAGCGACGGCGTCGAACGCGACTGCAGCTGGGTCGCCGCCCGTCTGATGTGCGATGAACTTGCACCCCAGCCTGTTGGCGTGAACCTCCAGCTGCTCAATAGCGCCCGCACGGAACGTGTCAGCTGCCGCAAACACGACGCTACGCCCCTGCGTCTGTAGCCAGTGCGCCAGTCGCGCTATGGTCGTTGTTTTTCCAGTACCATTTACGCCGACGAAAGCGACCACCAATGGGCTGGCATTCTGTACTAACAAACGCTGTGGGTCGAAACTCTCGAGCGAAAGCAGCTCGATGAGGCTCGCCTTGAGCGCTTTCTCGATGGTTGGTGAGATTTCTCCCCGCGAGGCGACACGTAGGCCGACTAGCCGCTGTTGCAGCTTCACTTTCAGAGCCTTGACCGCCTCCATCGCAACGTCGCTCTCGAGCAACGCCAGCTCCAGTTCCCACATCACATTCTCGAGATGCTTTTCTTGGATGACGGCGCCCTTCTCGCGCTCCTCGGGGCGGTAGGCTTCGTAGCTCAGATCAAGTTGTGGCTCAATTTCCGCTTCCGCTTGCTTACTGGCGCGCCGGAAGCGATCACGCAATGACTTGAACATCACCTACCTCCTGGAATCAGGAAGTCTGAGCCGCTATCCTTTACTGCCTCGGCCTGCGCGTAGAGCACCTCGGCGCGCTGGCGCAGTTGCGCATGCTGATTCTGTAGCTGCGCCAGTGACTCGTGGTAGTTGCGTGTCGCCTTTTCTACTTCCTCCAGCCGTGTCTGTAGCCGTTCCAACGCCTCATCTAGCGAAGCTTCCATGTAAACTCGCGAGCCGAGCCCAGTCAGCACCCGTTCCTTGGAACCGAGGGTCGCAAAAAGTGATGTGTTGTAACCAACAGGAACAAGCATCTCGCGCCCTTCAGACTCCTGCCGCAACCCGTCTAGGCTGGTGCGTGCCTGCCAGATTTCAGTTCGCACGGTGGCCAGCGTTTCCAGCTGCGCTTCCCATGCGCGTATCTGCTGCTCGACTTGGGCCAACGTGTCGACCAACTGCTGCAGTTCCGTCTCGTTATCGGACACGCGGCGCCATCCCCCCCCGGATTAAAGCGCGACGTCGGCGTCGTGCTTCAATTTGCGACGGGGAACCGCAGCTATTATATCCTCAAGCCACTGGAACCAAGCGGCTGTCGAAGGCTCTGCCGACACATGAAGTGGAGTGCAAACGGCCGCGCAAATGACGCCTCTAGGGTCCCCACCGGATTCATGATGGATGGGACAACCCAGGCGTCGCACACGTCTCCCGGTCAGGGTCAGGGCCCGGACTAATGATGGTGCCCGTTACGACCGGGGGACACCCTTTTTAGGGAATCCTGCTCCATCACAATCCTGTGCCGGAAGTGCTCTTCAATGACGGTGTTGCAACTACCTGAAAATCACGCAATCTCCCGGGAAATCAGGAATTCCGGGGACTACTATAGAATTGCCAACTACCTGAATTATGGTACGGCGCCCGTCTGCATAAAAAAAATTCACGATGACACTGCCGAGGGCATTAGCGTTGATATCCCCGCTCTGACTGGCACGGACTGGCCACCATGGTACGGAAAACTGAGACGTGCATGGCTGCAGGCGAAGCGGGAAAAGCTAGTTGAGAACCTCATTGTGCATGGAAGCTATGGTGACTGGACCTGCACCAGTTACAGTGACCTCGATTTGACCCTGCTCCTTGAGGACACGCTGCTTCAAGCTCCACGACGGATGACCAGACTGCGCAAGTGGTTGCGGAATGAGCTGTTGCCGGTGGTGCTGTCGGTAGACCCTCTGCAACATCATGGACCATTCTTTCTGTGGCAGAATCTGACAGATAATTATCCCGAAGACATCCTTCCGGTCACAGCGTACCGGCATGCATGGGCAATGGAACCGGTCGAGCTCTGTTTCCAGCCCTTGCCTTTCCCGGATTACCGGAGGCATGCAGCGCTCAGGACAGCAAACCGTCTCAACGAAGCTGTAAGCTATTTCAACCGGGGATTCACCATGTATTCCATGAAAAGGTATCTCAGTAACCTGATGCTGATCCCGACACTCTACTGCGGCGATGCAGGAACGCCGATGTTCAAGGCACAATCATTCAATCCTTTCTACAAGGAATTCGGTCCAGCTGCCCTTCCCATCAGGGCTGCTAGTGCGCTCCGGCAAGACTGGCCACCTGCCCCGGACAGGACCTTCAGGGCTGCGCAACTGGGCTGCCGGGTAAAGGGAGGGCTGGAACTGGTAAGGCAGTTATATCACGATGATAGTGTCAAGAATGTTCTGACCCATGAAATAATGCCTCATACAGTCGTGCTGGCCAGAGAGCTGGTCAGGAGACAGGGCGATGCTGATCGTTAATCAGCCCCGGTTCCTGCCGATGGAGGCCTATGAGGACGAGCTGGAGCGCTATCTACAGAGGGTGAACGGGGTCCGGGGCCTACTTTCGGTCATGACTATGGGATCTGTCGGGGCCCCGGGTCTGTCCGACCTGGACATTATCTGCGTCGTGGAAGAGCAGGTGCGGGTCAGAGAAATACCCGGGCTCGATATCTCGGCTAGAGCCAGAGAAAGAGGGATATTCATCCATGGACCGATAGTAGTGCCAAAATCTCTGCTTGGAGAACTAAATTACATCTTCCCAATTAGCACCCTACAGGACCGCTGGGGTGAACCTCTGGCGCAGATGGTAAAGCCCCTCGCTGAAGAGGAGCAGGCTGCGCTTGCTCTGGTGTACCTGGTCGATTTCACCCTCAGTCGCCTGCTCCAGCACAGTATTGTAAAGACTAGTGGAGTTCTTGACAAGCGGGGCTGGCTTACCAGATTATGGTCACTGACGCATTCCGAGAAACTCTGCAACAGCGCCGGTATTGTCCTGCAGCCCCACTGGGTCCGGCTGCTGCGAGACATACGGAGCGTGCGGGACCGGTGGAATTCGGGAGATGGCTGCAGCGACAGCCAATTCCTGAACCTCTATCGGCGACTTGAGATGGTCCACCGACAGCTGCTGTCTGCGACGCTGAAGAGGGAAGCGTTGCTGCTTGAAATCCCAGTGCCCGGGGGGCCGGTCAGGTTCAAAAAGGGCTTTCGCCGCGTAATCTGCCGGAAAGAGGCGGGAGTCCCACTGGTAGTTCATCATCCGGCTAGTATGTGGAGTTCGGTAACCAAGATAAATTATCACACTATCCACGCTCCCCCGGAGTATGCCCTCCGGCTGGCGCACTACGGCTTCGGTACTCCGGAAACCGAACCTCTCTCAAATAAAGTTCATGGTGAAATCCTCAAAAAACGGGCCGGGCTGGTGAAAGAACATGTTTCATTCCTGAACCGTTCGAGAATCATGTTTTCCCTGCGGGGAAATCTGGGACTGCCCGTCGGTCGTGAATCTCCGGTCTTTACATTGCTGCACCGAGCAGCCTGGATGATGCTGAGAACTTATGCCCATTCCCGGTAAGCCCTCAACACCCGGAGTGCGACCTGGTCTGGATTGTGGTGCTTCAGGACAAAATGTCTTCCGGCGACGCCAATCCGCTTCCGGCTTTCCGGCGCCGCGATAAGGCGCTGCAGCACTCCCGCCAGTTCGGTGGGTGAAGCAGGTATCACCGGCAGTTCAGACTCCTCGTACAGGCCAGGGTTCAGGGTACATACTACCGGCCTGCCCAGAGCCATGGCCTCGATTGAGAGGACCCCGTAGATGCCGAAGCGGGGATTGACCCAGTCCACCACAATATCAGCCTGTTGCAGCGCTGCGATGGTTTCTTGGTAGGTGCAATTCTCCACCAGCCGAAAGTCAAACTCAATGTCACGCTGTCGCAGTTCTGCAACAGCGGCCAGGACCGCCTCCGTGTTCTTCACTTCCCGGTCGGTGGGGACATGGACCAGTAACGGCCGCTCGCTGGCTGGTGGCGCGGTTCGTGGCAGCTGCTCCAGTAGCACGGGGTTGGGAATCCACTCAGCGGCTGGCACCCAAGACAGCAGATCAGGAGTACTGACGAAACGATGGCGGCTCAGGCGACTGGCAAGCCAAGGATACTGTTGTTCTCTTACCTCACTACCGTGATGATGTAGAAACACCGGCTTGCCCAGCCCCACCGCCCAGATTAGCAGGTCGCGGTAACCTCGACTAATAGGAGCGCCGTGGTAGTGGAGCAAGTCACAACTCCGCACCAGCCCTAGCAGTTCTCGCCCCACGCTATACTTCCCGGACAGAGTGGAAGTATCATAGCTGGTCAGATCCACATCATAGTAGTGATGCCAGTGGCGAGAATGGGTCAGAACCACCGTTGCTTCCACCCCTAGTCGCCGCTGAGCCTGGGCCAGCACCCAACCTACTTTGGCAGGACTGTTCAGGTGCAGCACCCGCATACATTGACATAGAGGATTGCTCTTTAAACGCCTCTATTGTGGAAACCCATGGAAGCACTACACCAGCACGGCTTGTGCCACCTGCTGGCGGTTGCCGGGATTCCCGGCTACGCAGCACCGCAGTTGGAACCGCAACCGGCATACGCGGGCGCGGGGCGGCTAACAGTCGTGGACGGGCGCCACCTCGCCGACGGGGTGTGGTCGCCCGCTGAGGCGGCCGGCTGGTGGCTGGCGCGCTGTGAAGAACTCTCCGGGCCACACGACGAATATGGGCGCTGGGATCCGACAGGCAGCCTTAGCTGGGAGCTGCGGCATACGCCGCCGCTCGACCGCTGGGCGCGCGAGCTGCTGCCGCTTGCCGAGGCGCGCGCTGCTGAGCGCGGTTTCCCACTAGTACGCATTGCGTGCTGGCCTGGAGGTGCTGCGCTGGCGTGCAGCGGTAGCCACGACATCGACCATGTGCGTAAATGGCGGCTGGCGACGCTCGGCAGCTACCTGCTAGGACGCGGCAGACCGGCGCGAATAGGGAGGCTGCAGGCGCTGCGCGAATATCTCGGCGGTACGGAGCCGTGGTGGCGCTTCGATGACATCCGTGAGCTTGAGCAGGAGCTCGGGTTCGACTCAACCTGGTTCGTGATTCCGCGGCAGCGACACCGGTTCGATACGCCCTTCACGCTACAGCACAGGCGCGACCGGCAGCAGGTGGACGCACTGCGCGCCGCGGGACAGGAGGTAGGCGTTCACGGATCCTGTGCCGGACTGGAGCGGACAGAACTAGCAGCGACCGAGCGACAAGAAATGGAGAGTGCGATGGGGGTGCGACAGCACTGGCTACGCTTCACCGTCGGGGATAGCTGGCCCGCGCAAGCGGCGGCCGGCTACTGCTACGACTC
Organism: uncultured euryarchaeote; assembly: GCA_937893445.1. Lineage (GTDB taxonomy): Archaea > Thermoplasmatota > Poseidoniia > MGIII > CG-Epi1 > UBA8886. The sequence goes on along the minus strand of CALBFM010000025.1, from coordinate 6,268 downwards.
CTCGCTTGGCTTTACCCACGGCTGGGGTCTGCGGGGCGGGACCGCATTCCCCTTCGCGGCGTGGGACCACACTACCGGGAAGCCACTGGAAATGGGCGAGCTGCCACTAACTGTGATGGACCGTGAAGGGGTTAACGACCCCCAACTGCCGCAGAAGCTGCTCGATACAGTCGGAGGCGGCCACCTGAACCTGCTGTGGCACGTCGCAGCTTTTGATGACCGTGACTTCCCTGGCTATGGCGAAATGTACCGCCGCGTACTCGAAGCGGCACAGGATGCTGGCGCGTGGTTTGCACCGCTGGTGCAGATCTGGGAGTGGTGGCGACGGCGGGCGCGGATAGAGCTGGAGCCGTCGAAAACGGGACTGACACTCAATGCCCCCGAGCGACTGGAAGGGGTCGTGCTACGCGGTCCGCTAAAGCCACCTCGAGGCGGCTCCGCCATCGAGGGTGGCGTGGCGCTGCCGGTGGTACAGGGGCGACTGGAGCTGGAATGGAGTTGACCAACGGGGACCGCGCCTGGCTGGCGGCTCAGCGGCTACCGTTGGCGCTTGTGTTCAACGCGCACGGTAATGGCCTGGGTATCGCCCGTTCTCTAGGAACTTACGGCGTACCTGTTGCAGTGTTGAGCCCCCAGCGCGACCTAGCCACTGAGAGCCGTTACAGCCGCTGGCTCCAGTCGCCAGCTTACTCATCAGCTCATTTCATCCCCTTCTTGGAGCAGATAGGTGAGGTCCTCCCCCAGCCCGGCGTGCTCTATCCCCTTCAGGATCATCTAGTTGAGTTGTGTGTGATTCACCGCCAATCCCTCTCCCATTACTATCACCTCTCCCTGCCCACTCCTCGAGCCTTCAAGGCTCTTTCCGACAAAGGTGAACTGCTGACCACTGCCAAGGCTGTCGGTGTCGACACACCCACCTCACGAATTGGGGGGCCATTACCTGCAGATTTCCCCCTGCCGGCCATTGTCAAACCTTTGGCCCAAATACCGGAATTCAAAACCCGCTACGGCCAGAAGATCCTCCGCTTTTCCCACCGTCAAGAGCTGGAAGCGAATTTGGAGCAAATGGAATCCTTTCGCCCCCTGATTCAGGCCTTCATTCCTGGTGACGAGGCGAGTTTGTGGACTTACGGAGCAGCCTTCCTGAAGGGGCTTCCCCTGGCTGAATACACTGGTCGCAAGCTCATCCAATACCCTCCCGGTGCCGGCGACGCCGCCGTGGCTGAATCTGTGTGGGAGCCCTCGGTGGCTGCAGTCGGCCGACGCCTCTTGAGGTCCGTTAACTATTCGGGTATGGCCCAAGTAGAGTTCAAGGTTGATCCCAAAGGCACTCTGCGGTTGTTGGAGGTCAACCCCCGTGCCTGGTCCTGGAACTCCCTGCCCACGGCTAGTGGCTCCAACCTTTCTCTGGCCCTGTACGCTGCTCTTCTGAACAAGAGCCTCCCGTCTGAACTGCGAACTCAGAGGGAAACACACCTCCGCTGGCGTTATGGCCGCCTCTGGCTCTTGGCCACCTTACGCCTATTATTGGAAGGTCGCCCTTCAAGAGAGGTATTGGCCCTGGGCCGGGGTCAAGCGATTAACGCCATCCTTACACAGGGAGACTGGGGGCCTCTGCCCCTCTACCTCTCCCAGATAGTAAAGACATTCTTAGGTGAGTTCGCCTTGAAAGCCCGTAACTTCCAGCCCCGGTGAACTAAGAGTTAATTTAAAGACCCAGACTAACGGGGGTTTCACCAGACCAAATAAACCTTAATGATGACACGAATACATGGACGGACTGACTGATGACCCGTGTAATCATCACTGAATTTATGGATGAGTCTGAAGTCTCGCGACTCTCCTCCCATCACGAAGTGCTCTACAATCCAGATTTACATTCAAACATTAATTCCTTGCTTGATAGTATAACAGACACACAGGCCCTGATTATCAGGAATAAAACGCTAGTCAACAGAGAATTAATTGATGCCTCCAAGGACTTGAGAGTCATAGGAAGATTAGGTGTTGGTTTAGACAACATTGACACTACTTACTGTAGGGAAAAGGGCATCTCTATCGTTATTGCTGACGGTGCTAACACTGACAGCGTTGCAGAATATGTAGTTACAGGTCTACTGGTACTGTTTAGGGGGATAATGGATTCAACTAGTAGAATCATAAACGGAGAGTGGCCCAGGGGTGATTTCATAGGAACTGAGGTTAAAGGCAAAACTCTGGGAATTGTCGGTCTTGGCTCCATTGGTCGAGCTGTTGCTCAGAAAGTAAAATTGCTGGGCATGAGGGTAGTCGGCACGGATGTAAACATTGAGAAAGATGACCCAGTATGGGGGGAGTTCAACGTACAATACAGGGAGTTTAGCGATTTAGTCAGAATTTCTGACGCAATTACTATGCACGTGCCTTTGAATAATGATACAAAAGGTCTATTCGACGATTATGCACTTCAAAACATGCGGAAGGGCGCAATTCTGATTAATACCTCGAGAGGAGGTATTGTTGATGAGGATGCTCTCGTAAAATACCTGAAGAATGGACATTTGGGAGGAGCAATGCTTGACGTTTTCGAGAGTGAACCCTTAACGGAAAGTAGACCTTTTGCCGGGCTTCCTAACTTGATTTTAACACCCCATATAGCAGGGGTCACTGTTGAATCAAACCGTCGCGTAAGTTGTATGATAGTTGACCAGGTAATGGAGCACTTGAAATAGAGCTAAGAACATCAAAATATTGCTCACGGCATCAGTATGACTCAGCTGCGGTACCAATGGCAAACTGACGCTCTAGCGCCGCAGCTCGTCGCGCACGTAGCTACCCATCTCACGTGGGTGGAAGGCATGCCACAGATAGCGCAGGTCGCGGTGTGTTAGCCCACCCAACAGCGCCAGCAACGCGAAGTAGAGCGTGCCGCCCAGCAGCGCCAGCCCGAACAGCTCATACCAACGTGCTACCACCACCATTGAAGCCACTTGCCACAACAATACACCGACGAGCAGCGCCGCCAGCACCTGACGCAACAGCTGTAGCGACGGGGGCATCCCGAGGTGGCGGTAGCAAAGCCAGCGCAGCGCGACCAGTACGAACAGCTCAGTCCCCAAGAGGGCCAGCGCAGCGCCCTGCCCACCCAGGCCCGGTAAATCTTCCAGACCGAGATGCGGGATTGAGCGGGGAACCAGCAACAGCATCAGCGCCAGCCCGATGCAGGTAGCCACAATCGATACCTGCGACGCCAAACCGGGCCGGTCTGCGCCGCGCAGCGCAACTGACCAGGGGCGGTTCAGCACCCGCAGCAGCGCTACCAAGCAGAGCAGCTGCAATATTGGCGCCGCCGGGAGGAACTCGCGGCTGATGAAGACCAAGATTACTGGGGCAGCCCAGACGATAGTCAGCATCACCGCCGGTAGCGCGAACATGGCAGTATACCGCTCAGCGCGCGACACTGCCTGCGCCGCCTCCGCCGTCGCGCCCTTGCTATACAGCTCCGAGATGGAGGGCAGCAGCATCGCCTCCAGCGCTAGCGCCATGGCACCAAGGAATAGTGCAATGCGCTCAACGCCGAAGTAGAGTCCCACCTCGTGTGGGTCCCAGAAAACTCCCACGACGACCTTGTCGGCGTAGAGTCGCAACACACCAAAGATGGAAGCTATAGCCACTGGTAGTGCGTAGCGCGTGTACGAGTCAAACATCGCACGGTCAGGCCGAGCCATAGGGTAGTCACGGAAGTACCAGAGCGCTACCAACGCAGTGAGCACGATTCCTGCTAGGTACGCCTGCGCCAGTCCCAGCGCGCCGCGCTCGCTGGCCCAGAGTGCCAGCGCAATCAGCAGCAGCGACCGTGCCGTAGTGCCCAAGAACGCCGGCCATGCCACTCGCGCACCCTCCTGCCGTCCGGTGAAGGTGGCGAGCATTACCCCTGCCAGCAGCTGCACCACCCAGTATGCCACGATGACCAGCAGCAGTGGGGTCGCTAGGTCGTAGAGCTGCTTCCCCAGCAGTCCAGTCCAGACCCACCAGGCGAGGCCGAGGGCGAGCAGCATCAGCGCAATCAGCGCCAGCCGGATGGTCAGGAAGGTGCCAATACAACGGCCTAGGTCCATCCCTTCCGAGACGCGCTTGACATGCGCTATGCGGAAGCCGAGGAATGCCAAGAAGCTGAATCCACCCACCAGCGAGAGCGCGTACGCCAGCTCGCCAAGCACCCCAGCGCCCATGCGGCGCGCGACCAACATGATGGCTATCCACCCCAGGATAGCATTCAGGTTCTCGACGCCGAAGAGCAGCACCACCTTGCGCGAGGTCGCCACATCGCGCGACTGCCATGCCGGTTTAAAGCGGCACCAGACGCAAATACGGTTACGCGCTGGCGCGTCAATGGCTGGGCTCGAGCTGCTGCGCGCCTCGCTGGCGGAGTCGCTGATTGTCTCCAAAGGAGAGTACCAGTACTTCGTCCATCCGCTCTCCGATGGGGTGCCGCTGGTCGAGGCGGCCATCCTGGACGAGGCTGCGGCGGCACTCGCCGCGCGAGTGCCGCCGGATAGCGAAATCCTCGTGACGGCGGAGGCAATCGGACTGCCGCTGACGGCGGCCGTTACGCTGCGTACCGGGCTGCCCTACACGACACTGCGCAAGCGCGCCTACGGGCTGCCGGGCGAGCGGGTCGTGACGCAGAAGACCGGCTACGGCGGCGCCGAGCTGCACCTCAACGCGCCCGTGGAAGGAAGGCACGTCACCATTGTCGACGACGTACTCTCGACCGGCGGGACGCTGCGCGCGATGTGCAGCGCGCTCACCGCGGCGGGGGCGCTGATTGACCGGGTGCTGATTGTTTTCAGCAAGGTTGACCCGGCCGGGCTCTCGGCCGAGCTGGGAGTCGATATCGAAGTCCTTCTCCAAGTGCATGTCGAGGGTGCGAAGGTGGTCATCGATTGAAGCTGCTTGTTGGCGGCATCCTGGCACTTGATAATCTGAAGACACCGCACGCCAGCGGAGAATGCATTGTGGGCGGCGCTGGCGTCTACGCATCGATTGCGGCGAGCTGCTTCACGCAGCCGGGGCTGGTAGGGCCGGCCGGTAGCGACTTCCCCGAGGCGGTGCTGGACGTGCTGCGCGACTGCGGCGTCGCGCTCGACGGCGTGCCGCGGCTGCGCGAACGCAGCTTTCACTGGAGCGGCGAGTACGAGGGTGACATGGCACAGGCCGTCACGCACGAGACACGCGTCGAAATCCTCACCGCCTTCGACTGGGACGTGCCGCACGAATGGTGCCAGCCGGCGGCACTATTGCTCTGTAACAACGACCCTTCCATCCAATTGAGACTGCTGGAACAGGTGCAGGCAGGCTGGGTTGCCGCCGACTCGATGAACCTTTGGATCGAAACACAGCGTGCTGCACTCGAGCAGGTCGTTGCGCAGACCGACCTTCTATTCCTGAACGACGCCGAGGCGCTCGCATACAGCGGCGCCGACACGCTCGAAGCAGCGGGCGCAGTGCTGCTCACCGCCGGGCCGCGCTTCGTCGTCATCAAACGTGGTGCAGAGGGTGCAACGCTGTTCCACACCAGCGGCAGTAACGCAATCACAGCGCACCCCGCCACGCAATTCATCGACCCGACCGGAGCCGGCGATACCTTCGCTGGCGCCACATGCGGCTGGCTTGCAGAGCGTGAGCTGAACACAGAGAACGTAATTGAGGCACTGCACCACGGCTCCGCGCTGGCGTCGGCGACTGTAGAGGGACTCGGGACGACCACCCTGCTGGCGCTCACAGCTGAGGAAGCAGCACGGCGGCGGGCTGCGTTGTAAATGGTGGGCCCGACCAGATTCGAACTGGCGACCACTCGGTTATGAGCCGAGCGCTCTAACCGGACTAAGCTACGGGCCCGTGCTGGCGTGCCATGGCGCCGTCGAGCGGATTCGAACCGCTGACCGCCCGGTTAACAGCCGGGTGCTCTGACCAACTGAGCTACGACGGCACCGTCGCCCCCCTTTTCACCCCTTGCTTAAAGGCTTCGGGAACCGAACAGCAACGGCACCGCCAGTTCCCTGCCATTGTCTGCGCAGTCCTTCAAAGAAAAGTGTACACCCAAACGGACCTGTCCGGTTACGACAGTATTAATATGGTGACTGTCCTGCCAACATACAGCTACTTATCTGAGGTGATTCTATAGCGACCTCCACCTACTCAGCGACGGACCTGTTCAGGTTTATCGAAAACGATGAAAAATTCATACTTCTAGATGTCCGGCACGAACTGGACTTCGAACGCTTCA
>CALBFM010000024.1:0-4879 GCA_937893445.1 uncultured euryarchaeote | reverse complement strand
GATGCGCTTTATTAGCTTGCCGTTGGACTCACTATAATTTCCATGCCCGATTTTCGGGTGGTTTTCAGGTCGTTTTTTCACGACGATGTCATCGTCGAGAGAAGAGGCAAGCTTAAATAGGGCAGAATACCCCTACTCGTCTGGTGACTCCCAAGTGGCTCAAGTAGTCAAATCAACTGGAGTACGCAAAGAAGCCGGGTATCTGTATTACCTGGGCAAGGATGGGCACGTCTGGCGAACCAAGATGGCCCGTGGTGGCAAGAAGACCGGAGGCGGCCCCGAGCGGGTTGCCTTGGCAGACGTCAGTAGGGAAGACGGCTGGCTTTATTACATCGACAAGAGCGGTGATGTAAGCCGGTCCCCTATGGCACGTGGTCGCCGCTGAGCTGTTGTCGAGAAGCCGACACCTCAGTCCTTTTGCCCACCCGGCTAGCTTGGGCTATCACGTCCTGTCGTTGCAGAGGTCGCCTAGCCCGGTATGGCGCCGGCCTTGAAAGCCGGTGAGCACTGCTCACGGGGGTTCAAATCCCTCCCTCTGCGCCATTGTGTAATTAGAGACTGCATTGGGTGTGTTTACGGTAGGAATCTAGACCTAAGGTTTCTAGACTTGCTTATCCATAGAACTTGGGCCGTAGACTGAGCCGTACCGGCAGAGGCAGCGGCCTGTGTGGTTCCTCACCTTGCCGCTCCTCCATCAGCGTCTGCAGCGCTTCAGGCGAGAGCTCGCTCTGTCCGCCAGTGCGGTCACGCAGCGCCAGCTTACCGGAGGCAGCTTCCTTCTCGCCGTAGATGGCAAGCAGCGGCACCCACTCTTTCTCGCCGTCGCGTACCTTGCGGCCGATACCAGCGTCACGATCGTCAACGTCGACGCGGAAGCCCGCTGCAGCGAATGTCTGTGCCAGCTTGAGGCAATGGTCGGTGTGGGTGCTGGAAACAGGCAGCAGCCGCAGCTGTGTTGGTGCCAACCAGAACGGTAGCTGTGGCTTAGCACCGCGCGCCATCTCGGCAGCAGCGTGCTCGAGCAGCGCGTAGAGGTTGCGATCGATGCTGCCCGAGAGCGAGGTGTGCAGCACGTAGGGATGCCGGCGGCTGCCGTCATGGTCCACGTATTCAATGTTGAATCGCTTGCCGTTCTCGACATCTATCTGGACAGTGCTCATTGCCGCCGCTTTGCCTTGCGTGTCAACGACGTTGAACTCGAATTTAGTGATGAAATAGGCGTAACGACGGTCGAACAGCTCGAGCAACATTGGCCGCCCCAGCAACTTGGCGAGGCCAGTGTAGAAATCCCGGTTTTCATCAAAGAATTCTTGCTGTGCGCGCATGGCTGCTTCATATGGCACCCCAAGTGAGTCCATCCATTCCATCGAGAGGCGATACTGGTAGCCGAACTCCTCTAGCCCTTGCGGCAGATCACCTACGAGAGTATGCATATCTGGCATCGTGAAACCGCGCAGCCGCCGCAGTCCCGCCAGTTCCCCGGATTTCTCGCGGCGGTAGGAAGAATGCGCCAGCTCGTAGAGCCGCAGTGGCAGGTGGCGGTAGGAGATCTGGGCGTCGCTTGCAATCAGGAACTGTCCGAAGCAGGCAGCAAAGCGCATGAAGTAGGGCTTGTCGCCGCTCAGCAGCCGGTATTGCCGCGCCGGGAAGCGCGCTAGGTACTCCTCCATACAGGGGTGGTGGTAGTCGTACATCTCGGGCGTCTCGACCTCCATCGCGCCCGCCGATCGCACTAGCCGCCCCACCTTCTCCTCTAGCAGTCGCTTGATGAGCACGCCTTTTGGGTACCAGCGCAGGTTGCCCTGATCGCTCCCTGGCTCGCGGTCCACCAATTCGAGCTGCTGCATTAGCTTGATGTGCGGTGGCTCCTGCTTCGCGGTGCGCTGCTTGTCGGTCTCGTAGCCCACCATTCTTGCCAGCGGCGAGCGGCGATCCAGCTTGGCGTTGCCCACCAATTCAAGACTGCCGTCGGGGTACAGCAAGTAGAACTCGCTTTGGGCAGCCTCTTCCGCCTCCAGCGCGGTAGCGATATCACCGTCTGTGCCAGGGACTATACGACGGCTCAGTTCCGCCAGTGGGTGGCCTTTGCACTCCAGCCGAAAGGACTTGTACCAGCCGAACGGCGCGCGGGCAATTTCGGGGTCGCCCCGCTCCAACTGCGCCGCGAGTGCGTCAAGCACCTTGCGCGCAGTGCGTGGCGCCTCCAGTGAGGACGAGAGATGCGCGTAGGGGTAGAGCACCACTAGCGGTGCGCCGATCGCCTGTGCGTGTTTGAGAATGACCTGCGCTCCGTCTGTGGCAACCTGCTCTGTCGCCGCCCCATCACCATCCTCGACAGATGCCAGCGCGACCAAGCACTCGTCATGGGCGCCGCACGCCTCATCGTCGCGCTCCTCACCTGCGGGGCCGGTGGATTCGAACTCGAGCCGGTCGGCATGCACCAGCAGCAGCTGCATGAGTGCACGACGCGGCTGCCGGATAAAGAGCTGCTCCCGGGCAATCCTTATACCATGACGATGGTGTTCTCCGGCCGTCGGTCCATGGCCCGTAGACAGAAGCGCAGTCGCAAGCGACAGGAGCCAGCCGGGAGCGGTTCTGTGCTGCTGCTGATGGTAATTGCCATCGTTGTCGTACTGGCAATCATTTTCCTGACCGTGCTGGAAGTCCTTCCCTCTGGAATCGCGGCAGTACTGGCAATGACATTACTGGCCGTAATCCTGTTCCTGATGTGGCTGCGTACTTCCGCCCCGGTGCGGGGAGGACAGCGGCGCAAACGCAGGCGTAAAAAGTTGGTAGCTGCAGCCGGACCTCCTGTAATCGACGTACCTGCCGTTACAATCCCTGTGCCAGCGGTGCCCACGCCACGCGTGCCACTGCCTCCGCGCCCCGTACGCGCTGCACGCCGCAGGCGGGAATACATCAGCTACCCTGTTGTGGTCGGCGGCGGGGACTATGCAGATACCTACATCCAGGTCGACAAGGATACTGTACTGAAGCTACGCAACGAGATGACGCCCGATGATGGTATGGCGCAGCTACCCGGACGGCGACTAGAGCGCTTCCCCGACCCTCAGGCTGCGGCGACCGCACCGGCAGCTGCCGAGCCGGTAGTGGCAGAACCAGTAGTGGCAGAGCCGGTAGTGGCAGAGCCGGTAGTGGCAGAGCCGGTTGTCGTCGCTGCCGAACCGGTGGTGGAAGAAGCGGAAGTCGATTTCGACTGGGAGTGAAACCGCTTTTAGGAGTGCCCTGCGATTGCCGGCACACGTGGACCTCCACAACCATTTACGGAAATTGCGGGCCGAGCGGCCAGTGCACCTGACACTGCTTGACCCCGGCAAGAGCGATACCACCACCATTGGCAGCATGGCACACAGCGCTGCGCAGGCAGGGACGGACGCTATTCTGGTTGGTGGCTCAACAGGCCTTTCGCTCGAGCGTGTCGATGCGGCAGTACTCGAGATTAAAGAACAGACACACCTGCCAGTAATTCTCTTTCCAACAGTCGCCCTTGCGGTCTCAACGAAGGCAGACGCTATTTTCTTCATGTCACTACTCAACAGCTCCGAGCGCCGCTTTCTGGTCGGCGAGCAAATCGAGAGCGCTGCCACGGTTCATCGCTCGGGACTACAGCCACTCTCAATGGCGTACATAATCATCGAGCCGGGAATGGCCGCCGCGCGTGTCGGGAAGGCAACGCCGCTGCCGCGCAACGACCCACAACCAGCCGTAGCGCACGCCATGGCGGGCGAGTTGTTCGGCATGCGCTATATCTACCTCGAGGCAGGATCGGGCGCCAACGCGCCGGTGCCACCAGCGATTATCGCTGCGGTGCGCGACGCCATCCGTGCGACACTAATTGTTGGCGGTGGCATCCGCACTGCTGACGCGGCCGCCGCCGCAGTCGGAGCTGGCGCCGACCTGGTGGTCACTGGCACAGTCGTCGAGCGAGCCTCGATGATCAAGGAGGAGCTACAGCCCATTATTGGGGCGGTACACGCCTATTGAATGGCTCCCAACCTCAAAGCGGATGACACAGTGCCGCCGCCAGCGCGGCTCTCGGGTTACCTGCTGCACACGCCGAACCGTGACACCAGCATAGCACTCTTCACTGTCGCGACGCTGCTGCTCGTCGTAGTGGGGCTGGTCGAGTACCCGCTCAACACGCCGACACTGCAGGACCGGCTGCTGGTGGGCGCGATAGCACTAGCACTGCCGCCGCTGCTAGTCGCAACGCTCGTCGCGAACCTGGCGTGGGCGTGGGACGGTCGCTACCCGTCGCGCTACGGATTACAGACTGGCGCGACCGGTTCGCTCATTGCGCTATTCTGCACATTAGCAGGCGGCGAGTGGTGGTTCTCGAGCATGGGCGGACTGGCGTTCGGTATCGGCGCGACCGGCGGACTCTGGTACCTAACGCTGCGCACCCACGGTTCAGCCCCTGCTTTGGTCGCCATCCCGTTCGCAATGCTGGCGCCGCTGGCGTCGCTGTGGGGACTATTCGGCGGCGACCTGTCACACTGGTTCAACGTGGGGCTGGTCTCGCTCTTGGCATTCACAGCTGCCAGTTATGGCTTTTTGTTCTTCGCGGATACACCCTACCAACGCGCAGTCGGCGTCTCTGGGATGCGGCACATGGCAGCGTTTATCGAGTTCTACTCTACTGGTGACGGGCGGCGACTGACGCGCGCGCTGCGCGAAATCTGCCAGACCGTGCAAGTCGAGGGTGGCTGGGTGTCGCTGCGACGCGACGGGGAACCGCTAGCATTCATCGCTATCCCCGGTGTGCATCCTGGCCCGCTAGGCGAACTGGGCGGCAGCAACTTACCGTCGAAGATTGACCCCGAATTGCCGGGGCTGGGCTTCGCGCTGCACGGCGCGA
>CALBFM010000023.1:0-13501 GCA_937893445.1 uncultured euryarchaeote | reverse complement strand
GCAACCGAAACCGGTGGATGGGTAAAGTCCCAGAACACGTTACAAGGAAACGCACAGGGGCACCGCCTGGAAGTAGGGGATTTTGATCACAATGGACACCGCGATATCATCGCCGGTTTTGGAACGGACCAGGCTGGCTACCCGGGTAGCGTGAAGGTCTGGCGTGAAAGCACGACCGTGTCGTCACTAGGTGTGGACATGGATTACCCTGACGGCATGGAAACTTTCCGTGGCGGGTCTATTAGGTTCATCCACTGGCTCTCGGAAATTCCGTCGACCACTGAATCCCGTAGTGTAAAGCTGGAATATTCAACGGACGGCCCGGATGGAGGTTGGACAACCATCGCTGAAGGTTTGCCAGATACGGGTACTTTCCAATGGGAAGTGCCTTTCAAGAATTCTGCTGATAGTTTTCTGAAAGTAACGTTGACTGACGGGCTAGGCACTTCAGTTGACGACATCAGTGACAATAGCTTTGCGATTATTTCACCATCTAATTATCCACCAGATATGGAAGTGGGAGAGCCGGGGGAGGCTATCGCTGATGGAAGCTATTCCATCACGTGGGTGGCCTCTGACCCTGACGACGATCAAGTCGCAATCGACCTGTATTATGACACAGACACACAACCCAATGAGAAGCAACTGATTGCGGCTAATCTCGAAAATTCGGGAGAATATGAATGGGATACCTCTGGAATAGCGGAAGGCGATTACTACTTGGTGGGTGTGGCCACCGACTCCACCTCCCAAGAGAAAACTGACTATACTTCTGAGACTCTCCAGATAGAGCACAACGATTCACCAGAAATCGCCATCAATACACCCAGTTCACAGGGCGCCATCGCCGATGATAGCTACGTCATTCGCTGGCAGGCCACCGACCCAGATAGTGACGAGTTGGTGATTGAACTTCTCTACTCTATGACAGAGAATCTGGATGATGCTGTTACCATAGAAACGGGCCTTGCAAACAACGGAGAATACGAATGGGATACTTCCCAGATTGAAGACGGTGAATGGTTTGTATGCGGAACGGTCAGTGACGGTAATTTAGGAGCTGAAGACTGTAGTGATTACAGTCTTGAAATTAATCATACACAACCGAACAACGTCCCTGAAATTGTCGTCTATACACTAGCCCCCTTCGGACTTATTGATGATGGTGTTGAGGTGCAGTGGTCGGTGACAGACCCAGACAGCGACCTCCTCGAAATAGACCTTTTTTTCAGGCATTCCTCGAACACGGAACTTGCCACGATTTCTTCGGGTTTGGCACCATCCGGTAGTCTGTTCTGGGAGACCAGTGAATTGGATGAAGGTGATTACTACCTCGCCATAAGCGCCAGTGATGGGCAGGCCACTTCTTGGAGAAATGTAAGCGTGTCTATCGTGCATCCGGAATTCATGGTGGTACTGGCCCCGATTCAAGTTATTTCCACAGATCCGAGTGAGGGTGATAACATGGCTTTCTTCGTGGTGGTAAGTAATGAAGGGGGCCTTGACGGAATTGCAGAACTGACATGGAGTGTGGATGGCGAGACAGCTTCAACGGTCTTGATTGATTTGGTTGCGGACACTGCCGACTTCTCGCAATTCGACTGGATAGCGACAAGCGGTGACCACAGCATTACCGTCTCTGCTGGTGAAGTATCACAAAGTGTTCTGGTTTCTGTATCCTCAGCTCCTGAAATCGAAGCGGAGGATGGCTTGAATCCATGGATGTATTCGATACCTGTAATAGCTGCGGTTGGAGGAATCGCCATCTTGCTCAGGAGAATGCGAGGAAGAGGCGACGGCGACGAGGATGAGTTTGAGTGGGAATAGTCCGAGCAAAATGGTGCTCCCGCCGGGATTTGAACCCGGGTTTTCGGCTCGAGAGGCCGAGATGATGGGCCGGACTACACCACGGGAGCGCCGGGCCGGCTGTGGTCTTTCGCCTTAATAGTTTTCGTCGAGCCAGCGCGCTGTATCGAGGATAGCTGCGCGACTACCGAACTGTGGCGCCCACCCGCAGTCGCGCAGCTGCTCCACCGCCAGCAGCATCCGCTTCACGTCACCCTCCCAGCCGCGTCCACCGTCGACGCCGCCAGTGAAGCTGTACTCCACCTCACTGAGGTCAAGCGCCTCGCAAATCGCGTCTGCGACCGTCACGACGTCGATGCCGTCCTCCGAGCCGACATTGAGTGCGGTGAAGCCACCGTTGGGGCGCGCTTCTGCTGGCGAGATGGCGAGCATTCCTGCAATACAGTCGACGACGTGGAAGTAGGACTTGAACTGTTTTCCGTCGCCTAGGATTTCCAGCGCCTTGGGTTCGGCGCGCAGCTTGTGGAAGAAGTCGAAAGTGACGCCGTGGTTGCTGCGAGGGCCTACACAGTTAGCAAAGCGGAACGAGATGCCGCGACCATCCTGCTCGCTGCAGAAACGCTCGATGAGCTGTTCTGCATCGAGCTTACTCTGCCCGTAGGAGGAAATAGGCTCCAACGGCCCGTAATCTTCCGGCGTCGGCACCACACTCGCCTCGCCGTAGACGGTCGATGTCGAGGTGAAGACGATATCACGCACATTGCAGCGTACCATTGCCTCTAGTACGAGGCGTGTCGCATCGACATTCTGCCGAAACATCACCTCCGGTTCGGTGATTCCGGTGCGCACCTCTGGGTTAGCTGAGAGGTGCCAGACGATGTCAATGCCGTCAAACAGCGCGTCAAATTCATTGTCAAGCAGGTCTAGCTGGTGGAACTCGAAAGCATCGTGTGAGCCAGCGAGGAAGTCTAGGCTCCCCGACGAGAGGTTGTCAAGCACGCTGACCTGGTCGCCCCGCGCGACCAGCGCATCTACCAGGTGTGAACCGATGAAGCCGGCACCTCCTGTGACCAGCGAACGCGTCATTTTTTGTCTTCCAAATCGTCCTCGCTTTCGCCTTTCGTTTCGTCGATGGGCGCCTCCTCCCCAGGCCCCCCCTCAGGCATGAATGCATCGAGCACAGTTGCGGTGGTCTTCGAAATCACCTGCCCCGTCTCGCCGACAGCACGGAAGACACCGCTCGTCGCTGCGCCAGCCAAGTCGGCGGCTGCGCCAACCTGTGCGCCAATAAAGCCCTCACGGTGCAGCCCAAGAACATCCTGGAACTCATCCAAGCTCAATTCATCCCAGTGGCTGAAGATGTAGATAATAGTCACCAAAATCATCACCAAGAGCAGCGCAATCAGTAGCCCATAGGTTCCCATCTTACCGGCAAGCCCGAGTCCAAAGACGACTGAGGCGGCGATAATCACTGACCCCAGCACTCCGCCGATGGTCACTGCCCCTAAGATGGGGTAGATTTCCATCCCCATCGCACGCCCCAGCAACGTGCCGCCGACCGACCCGGAGCCTTGGAACGGAAACATCACGAACAGTAGAATGCCGACGAAGGCGATGCGCCCTACCCAGGGACGCTGCTCCAGGATTTCGTGTCCCTTAGCCTGTGCCCGCCGGATGGCGCCGCCGACGAAGGGAATACGGCGTGCCAGATCGAAGTTCCATGCCAGAAAGATTCCGACCATGATGTCGACGAAGGCAGTCGCAGCCGCCAGCACCCAAGGGTTGACTCCCGCTGCAATCCCGAGTGGGATAACCGTCCCTTTACCAAACGGCGGCACGAAGTAGAGGAACATCAACTGTGATACCAGTAGGAAGTCGCGAGTGGGAATGGTGAGAAACATCACCAGGAAGCCAGCGAGCGTTGCAAAGAAGGGAGCAAAGAACTTGAGCAGCGCCAGTAGCACCGCCTCGCCCCCAATGGCGAAGACCAGTACCCATAACCCTAGACCAGTCAGCATGTGGAATCCCAAGCTCCACCAGAACGTGGGCTGGATTTCGGAGACGCGCGAGGTGAGAAGCTCGTGCTCGAAGGTCACAGGATGCTCGGTATGCGGCGTGCTGAAGCCTTCGCCTGTTATGGTGCCGGACATCCAGTTCCCGTCTTGCACTTGACCCGAACTATTGCCCTCAATCACCACAACCGCCTCCAGATAGATCGAGGCGCCGACTGGGTAGCGCAGTGCAACATCCCCCGGCAGCCGCAGCGTCGCCCCGCGTAATTCCAGATAGGTATAGTCCAAGTCATCTCCGTCAGCGACATACTCCACGCGGGAGTTGACCAGTGTCACATTCACTGTTGAGAGTCCCTGGAAGACGACCGCTCGCATCGTGCTTTTCTGCAGCGTGACGTTAGTTAGCCACGAGCCGTCCCACTTCACGCCGTGCAGCTCCGACTGCACCAATACCGAGTCTCGCCACTCGCTCTCACGCAGCAATACACTGCGCATTTCGCTGTGCTCCAGTCGTCCTCGCTCGAGCGAGCTGGACTGGAACAGTACATCCTCGAACTCACCATGTGAGATGACTGTGTCTACCAGCGTAACATTGTAGAACGCAACCTGCTCGAAGCGGCAGTTGATGAAAAAGCCGCCGCGGAAGGTAACGTCCTCGAACACCACCTCGCGGAATACCACATCATTGAACAGGAAGCCATCTACCTCCAGCTCTGGGAAGTGGTACCGCTCCAGCGTCAGTGTGTTGGAGTAGTTCGCCGCCGCGCCCTGTGCAAAGATCTGTTGCAATGGCGGGAACAGCACATCGGAAGTGCCGTTGCGTAGCGCCTCGCCTTCGGAGCTCTGCGGTTCTGGCCCGAGCAGCGGTAGTGGCAGCGCCTCCAGTGGACCGTAGTACTCCATCCCGTCGATAACACCTTCCACCATCACCTTTTCGCCAGGTGTGAACTCAACGTAGTCGCCTTCAGTGGTGTAGCGCGCCAAGCTTGACTGGTCGGCGCCGCGCAGCGACCAGTAGCCACCTTGACTCTCGCCTACGAACCCCTGCGGCCAGCCTGCCAGACTCAGCCCCAACAGCACTAGCAGTACTCCCAGCGCGAGGTAGGGGCGCGACGCATTGCGCACCTTGCCGACGAAGACCCAGAAGGCGTCGACCACTAAGTCAATCTCGTCCCGGTCGCGCCGTCGCACTCGCACCAGCACTTCTTCTTGGCGTGGTCGCCGTGTCTTTGGGCGCTCGCCCGGTTCGAGGCCCGGTAACGAATCCTGTACCCCCTCAGTCACTTTGGATTCCGGCGTATCGGCCGGCTCCCGCACCGCTTCTTTCGGTACATCCACCGTTTTGTCCGTCTCCGCCTGTACCTTGTCGGGCATCTGCCGTCGCAGTCCTTCCGGGCGTTTAATCCTTCCCTTCAGCCACCCGACGCCACTAGCACGACGCGGATACCGCCATCTGGCAGCGCGGAAGTGAGCGCCACTGGCTGTAGTGGCTCTCCCTCTGCAAGCACCAGTACGCCGTCCGGATGCAGTCCAAGCGCATCAATCAGCTCGCTCGCGGTCGCTCCCGCCGCCAGCTTGACCTCTCGCTCTTCACCGCCGACAGTCACGCGCCGCTTCACATGCAGCCACTGTCGCTCCGGCTTAACGCTTATCATCCACCTTTACTGGCGACTACGCGCCAGGATCGCCTAGTCCGGTAGGGCGGTGGTCTCGAAAACCACTGGGGTCTCCCCACGGGGGTTCAAATCCCTCTCCTGGCGCCACTTTACTGTATTAATGGAGGTTCGACCAGAACTGGGGGCACATCATTCAGGATTCGTTTGTACTCCGGCCCGGATTTCATAGCTTTCGCGCGCTTTGCGGCTTCCTTCAAGTCCCGTTGCCTGGTGCTGTAATCAGCTTCAGGGAGAGGCTCTCTGGATTTAATCTCGCTTTCTGGCAGGAGGTAAAAAGCTCCCCCGTCAACACGCAATATCGCGTTTCGGTTATAATCGTAAATTCTGGAACCGCCTGTAATGTTCCCCTCGGCGGCCTGATTCACATAGATGTGCAAACTGAAGAAATTACTATCTCCCGGATTTCCCATTTGATGAATCAATGCTGGAGCCACTTCCAGCGTTGTTCCTGCTTCAATGATAGTACGCCCGAGAGTGATAAGTTTCTGATTCACTATTTTGAATGCGGCGTGTTCGGTATCTCCAAAAACCTTGACCACGCCAAACTCAGCTTTCCCATGGTCGTGTATGGCGCTATAATCTCCGGGTTTCCAGCACATAACCATCACTTCGAAAAAACCACCATCATGCACCATCTTTCGACCATATGAATCAGAGACAGGATAGTCGTAATCTATCCATTTCTCAAGGTCCCTGAATCCCACGGTGGATCTTGAAACAGCTTCATAGACGCCTTCTAGATTGAATTCGCTCAAATTCTCCAAGGAGCCTATCAGACCTTCCAGAGTCATTATCCAACGCAGGCCACAGTTGTTTTTAAGATTTACAAAAACAATAGTAAGTTTTGTCTGGAACGAAAAGGGTGTTTACTAGGCTGAAAAATCAGCAACCATCCTCAGATATATACCGAAGAACAGAACCACGGTCAATATTACAAAGAAAATTGACTTGGGAACAATAATTTTTGACAATCCTGCAAGGTCTGCACTATGTCTATATTTCAACCACGCACCGTCCAAGACAACCATTGAACCAGTGAGCATAATCAGCATTATCCACGTTAGCCATTGGAACTTTGGGAACAAGATTCCTCTCGAACCGGCAAAAAAGAGGTCTAGCGCTACGAATACGATTGAAAGGGTTGCCAGGAAACCCACAAAGACGGGGTAGGCCGACAATCCCAAAGAGGTCAGGACAATGTCCTGGTCTTTGCCCTTAGAGGATATCCTTTGGTTGATTCCATACTTTAGAAGAGCGAAATTGGTAGTTGCGAAAAACAGAAGAAGCAAAATCAGGTAAGGCGCAGACCTCTTGTAAAAATCTGTCATCGGCTTTTCCCAACCTACGAAATCCCCCTCAAGCAATGACTCATGAAGGTTATCGGCCCCCTCTTGCGTCACGTCAAGCGAAGTGAAGACCAGGACGTATTCGTTACCAGGATTGACTATTATCCGTTGCCCGTGCAAGCCTGATGCAGTGTAAAAACCGTCATAGGTCCACCACAGATAGCCATACCCTCCTGAAGGCCTTACTGAATAAACAAATTGGACATTGGCCGGCATATGGTCCAATGTTGATTCCTGAACCCATTCCTTCGATATAATCTGTTCGCCATTCCACACACCTTCCTGCAGGAATAATTGGCCAAACTTCGCCATCTCCCTAGAGGTTAGATACAACCCAAAGCCGCCGTATGCCAGCCCCGAGTCATCCGTACCCCATGATACTTCCTGAATCCCCAGGGGGCCGAATAGGGATTCATTGGCAAAATCTATCAATGACATATTTGATTGAATCTCAATAATTCTGGTGAGTATGGATGGTGCCTGTGAGTCGTAGACCCATGAGGTACCCGGCTCTCGCGTTACAGGACTATTGAGGACATGCATGGCTACTGACCCTTTGACAGGGGGTGCTAGCGTTGGGTCCTCGCCATAATCAAACCCAGAGGTCATGGTCAATACGTGCTTAATCGTAACGCTCTGTTTTTCAGGAGAATCATGGTCAAATGTTGCGTTCGGAAAATAACTCACGACTGGATCGTCAACGCTGTTAATGATTCTCTGGTCTATCGCGATTCCTACCAGTGCTGAAGTGAAACTTTTGGTGACCGAATAAGTGTTAAATTGCGTACTGTAACTGAAATCATTGTAATATCTCTCCCGAACTATGGTCCCCTGATTGACAACAATTACACTATTCGCCGGGTATTCGTACTCATCTATATTTTCCAGCATCAAATCGAATTGATCTACCATCTCGAAAGAGGCATCCAAATCCACAGACCATCCGTCATCATTCGGGTCATACGTTTTATCTCCAGTGTGTTCATAATATGAGAAAAGGTCCCGGAAATGACCGTTACTGTAAATGGTCATTGAAAGAACAAGAACTATAGTGAACACAACGAACATCTGGTGCTTGTTAATATCTCGCATATCAGCTCTTGTTCTGACTTATCTTACCTGCTTTAAACGGCTTCGCGCACCTTGACCGCCAGTCCCTGCTGACCCAATGCAATCTCGACAGGCGCCACTTTTAGTTTCCCTACTGCGACCAACTCATCACTTTCAGTAACAATCAGGCACTCGTCCTGGCAGTGCAGTTCTTGGTCACATTCGAGGACAAATTTGCAGAAGGCGTTACGCCCCTGTCGATTGAATTCAGCCGAGTCCGCGTGAACCACCACGCGGTGCTGCGGTGCTGCGCAGGTGGCGTGGATTACACATGCACCAGCTGCCCGGAGTGTGAAAAGTCCGTGACGTGCACTCAGTGACAAACGATGCTCACCATCAACAATGACATTGCGTAATCGTCCGGTATTGCGACTGGTAACCAGCTCCACATCACCATCCATTAGCGCGTCGGCCGCAGTGCTACCGAACTGGTAGCTGGCGATTGCATGCACACGCTCAGGCGTCCAGCTGCGCTGTCGCACATTGCCGGGCGGCCTCAGTGGTGCAGTGTCTGCGAGTGCCTGGTCAATCGCTCCGAAGAATGGGTGATTGTAACTCTCGCTACTGGTCTTCGCGTGGTGAAGTCTGTCCTTAACGAAGCGTCGGAGTGGCTCGCGCGCAGAGGTCGGTTGCTGTGGCCGGAATGCGGGTTCCCATTTTTCGAGCCATTCGCCCTCCGCTTCCAGCGCCACGAGCGCGTCAGCCACCTCAGGCCGGCCGGCAGCTCGCGCAACAACCAGTTCCCACAGCTGCCCGCCGCGGACTGCTTCGCGCACCTGTCGTAGCTCAGCAAAACTGACGAGCAGATTGTGGCGTGCGAGCTGACGCTCGCGCTCGGCGTCGGGGAGCGCCTGTAGCTCATTGGCGGTAGTTGCGGAGCAGACTGCGCAGCCGCATGGCAGTTCCTGCATCTCCGCCAGCCGCCGTGTGCCCCAACTGAACATCATGCGCCCATCAGCGGCGAACTTGGCGTAGCTGGCGCTGTCAAACAGGTCACAGCCGAGTAGCGTTGCCAGCGCGAATAGTGACGGGTGTCCGCAGCCGAACAGGTGCACCGGCCGCGACGGTACCAGCGCACGCTTCGCCGCCAGAATAAGTCCCGCCAGTTCGCCGTAGCGGTATTGCTCCATCAGCGGGACGACACCTCCAATCGGGTGCACGTCTGATTCAGTGCCAGATACCAGTGAGGCAGCTCGTTCGCGCAGCTCTGGATGAATGCCGCCTTGTACTGTCGCTGCGAGCAGCATTTCACCCTTCAGCGGAACGGCCGCCTCGATACGCGTCTGGGTCTCAGCCAGCTCTGACTCCGCCCGTTCCGCGTCAAACTCCGGCTCAGTGAAGACATCCAGTACGGTACCGATATCGCTGCCGATATCGCGCTGGAACTCGACAATCGCCTGCGGTTCAATTTCGACATCGCCGTAGACGTGCGACTGGAAGGTGCCGCTGTCCGTCATCAGTGGGCCATCCCATTCGAGCAGCGCGTGGACACCTTCAGCCAGCGCCCGCTCTCGCACCTCCTCGTGGCGCGAGATAATGTAGGAGTTAGTGATTAGTCCTGTTGCTCCGCAGTCACGAATCTCAGCCGCTGTGAGCGTCATCCTGCGTGGGTTGACCACCGGCAGCAGTGTAGGCGTTTCGAGCACTCCGTGCCGGGTCGCAAGGCGCCCAATACGTGCCAATCCGTCGCGCGTTTTTACCTCGAACACCCATCACCACGAGCGGCAATCCTTAAAGCGCTCCCTTCGTGGACGGGCTCGCGTGGGCCGGTAGATCAGTCTGGAAGATCGCCTCCTTGGCATGGAGGAGGGCGCGAGTTCAAATCTCGCCCGGTCCACCATATCTGGTAACCCATGGAGATTACTCCGGAAATCCAGTCTACACTTGCGAAGGGTATCACCCTCCTTGCAGTGATGCTTTCCACGGGATTTCTGGTGCGTTATTCAGGGGTGAAGGTAAATTACACTCGAAAGGTGAACCATTTTGCAATTTTCTTCCTTCCAGTTTTCATCGACAAGCAATTTGATGCCGAAACCTTCACGAATTTCGTATATTTGGCAATAAGTGCTGTGATAACAACAGTGTCATTACTCATGTTCTATGAGCCGATTAGAAAATTGATTCCCCCGTACCAATTGATGTTCGAAGGCTTCGACAGGCCCGAGGATAGGCCCTACACACTGGTCTGGATATGGACCCAGTTCGCAGCTGGCTTTGCAGTCATGTTACCCATGATCTGGCTCTTTGGCCAGTGGGGTCTGGGGTCACTGGTTCTCATCCCCATACTAATCAATGTGGTGGGTGATGGCCTTGCCGAACCCGTAGGCATCAGGTTCGGTAAGCACGAATACAGGACCAGAGCGCTATTCACCGAAAAAGAATATGTGAGGACCCTGGAAGGGAGCGCCTGCGTGTTGATTACGGGATTAATCGTCGTGGCAATGCATTATGAATATTTCACTACGACACAGTTCGTGCTCTCCATGCTCCTGGTCCCGTTGCTCATGACTCTGACCGAAGCGTATTCACCACACACCTGGGACACGCCTTTCCTGATGTTCACAGGTTATGTTTCACTTCTATTGATAATGCAGCTCTAGCAAACTGCGCCACCGGAGCCGATTCAGGCGAAGGTATACAGTTCATCGCCGTACGTGAATCGGTCTGGTTCCTCCGGCAATTCAACGATAATCTTCGACCAGTAATAATCTCCTGTAGTTTGCCAATAATGGTTGTCTCGCTGGGCCTCCGCAACCTCACATTCGGCAATCACTTCAGCCCTTCCCATCATAAACGAATATACTCCATTTGGATAATCTACAATGACTGACCCATCTCCGTTGAGGAAGCTAAAACTTGCCGACCAAGTAGTACAGTTTGAAGGGGAATCGGGAAGCAGACCCTGATTCAAGCCCGTTGTTTCCCCCATTACTGCCCTACCAACGTGCTCAATTGTGATTGTGTTGTTCTCCTTCGTTATTTTGTATAGTTTTTGCACGTCAAAATTTCGATTTATGGGATTTTCTGTTGAATTTACAGGAATCTCTTCGCTGCTTTCGTTTTGGTTAGTAGCCAGACTGAAAATGTAGACCACACTGGATGCAGGAGCATCATATTGGTAGAACTCCAGATTAGTCATTGCATCCTGTAGTTCATCATTCTCCGAGGTAAGTGCTTCAACAGACTCGCGGAGTTCCTCAAGCTTGGTAGTGAGGTTCCGTATCTCATTCAACAGAATCTCGTCTTCTTCAGTATCATTGTCCCCTCCGCCGGATTGCTGTTCGGTCTGTGAATAATTATTTTCACCTTCCGGCTCCACATCATCGGTGGAATCGAGGCATCCGGTGAAGGAGGCCATCACGAGCACAAGTATAGTCCAAACGGCTTTACTCATACTGCTGTAAAAGAATCGCGGAATAAGGCTACCGCAGCACTGCACTATTCAGAGAGAAAAATGGCGCGGGGGGGGGGATTTGAACCCCCGTGGGACGAGCCCATTGGATTAGCAATCCAACGCAATGGCCAGACTATGCGACCCCCGCACGGCGTTCGCGACACTGCGCCGGTTAAAGAGGCTACGGCGACGGGAGCGACTAAAACCGGCCGCTGCTGCGGGGCATGATGGAGTTAGGGCTGGTAACATCCAATGCGGGGAAGGTGCACGAGCTGGCAGCAGTGCTCGAGCCACTGGGGCACGCAGTCACTCAACGTGAGTTGGGGTATCCTGAGGTGCAGGCACCGACACTCGAGGCAGTGGTCGAGTTCGGTCTGGAGTGGCTAGCGCAGAACCATCCCGGCGAAGCGTTGCTCATAGATGATGCAGGGCTTTTCGTCGACGCACTGGGCGGCTTCCCCGGTGTTTACAGCCGCCACGCCTGGGATACGATCGGTCCGGCCGGCGTACTGGCACTGCTCGGTAATGGAGAAGAGCGCAGCGCCGAATTCCGCTGCGTGCTTGGCCTATTGCTACCAGATGGTGGACACCAATTGTTCCACGGCAGCTGCCGTGGTAGTGTCACCCGCGCGCCGCGCGGCGACGGGGGTTTCGGCTACGATCCAATCTTCATTCCGAAAGGCGACGAGCGGACTTTCGCCGAGTTGCCACTAGCGGAGAAAAACGGAGTTAGTCATCGCGGCAGGGCACTGGCAGAACTGGTTGAGTATCTGGGTGACAGCAGCTAATCTGGCCGGTAGCTGCAGCGCGTGTCATTTTCCTCGGCAACGACGACCTCGACCAGCCCCGTCAGCGTCGGCTTCAGCCGTTCGAAAACCCAGCGCGCTAGCATCTCGGTTGTCGGCACTTCCAGCCCCGCGATGTCGTTGAGATAGTTGTGATCAATCAGGCTGCCGACGTGCTTTTCGTAAGCCGAATCAACGTCGTAGTAGTCCGCGACCCACTGCTTCTCGTTATCGGCGTCACCTTCGATGGCGAGCGTGACGGTGAAACGATGCCCATGCAGTCGGTAGCAGGGATGCTCCTTGGGCAGCAACGGCAGTCGTCGCGCCGCCTCGACGGTATAGTCGCGCTCTATGCGGAACACGCCCCGGCAGCCGCGCGGGGATAAGAGCGCTGGCGCCCGTGGCTGATTTATAACGGGAGGATTGCGCCACCGTGAAGCACGTCCTCGTCGCCGTCGCGTGGCCATACGCCAATGGGCCGTTGCATCTGGGCCACATGGCGGGCTGCTACCTGCCGGCCGATATCTTTGCCCGTTACCATCGGCTCAAGGGAAATCAGGTGCTGATGGTAAGCGGCAGCGACATGCACGGCACCCCCATCATGGTCACTGCGCAGCAAGAAGGGGCTGAGCCAGAGGAGGTGGCGCTGCGCTACCACGAAATGAACTCCCGCTCCATTGAGCAAATGGGGATTTCCTTTGACCTATTCACCCACACGCATACGCCCGAGCACCAAGCAGTGGCGCAGGAAATCATTGAGCGGCTCGACGACGCAGGCTACATCGAACCGCGCACCACTACTGCACCGTACGACCCGAAGGCGGAGCAGTTCCTGCCCGACCGCTATGTTGAGGGCACCTGTCCCCACTGCAGCTCGACTGGCGCACGCGGTGACCAGTGCGACAGCTGTGGCAAGACGCTCGATGCGGATGAACTAATTGATCCGCACCCGAAGCTGAACCCTGAAGTTGCCCTGGAGTTCCGCGAGACCGAGCATCTCTTCTTCCGGCTCTCCGCCTTCCGCGAAAAGCTGCTCGAGTGGCTTGCCGAGGGCAAGGAGCACTGGAAGTCGAACGTGCTCAATTTCACCCGTAACTGGCTCGAGGAGGGGCTGGTCGACCGCGCTATAACGCGCGACCTGGAGTGGGGCATCCCCGTCCCGCGCGAGGGTTACGAGGACAAGCGCATCTACGTCTGGTTCGAGGCGGTGATGGGTTACTTCTCGGCATCACGCCATTGGGCACAGCTGCAAGGCGACGACGAGGCGTGGCGCAAATGGTGGGATGACCCCGAGGCGGAGCACCGCTACTTCATGGCCAAGGACAACATCCCCTTCCACACCATCATCTGGCCTGCGATGTTGCTCGGCTGC
>CALBFM010000022.1:0-17937 GCA_937893445.1 uncultured euryarchaeote | reverse complement strand
AATTTCCTCCAGAGCCTCGGTAGAAGGCACTGACGTTATATTTGCCATGGCTACCGGCCACCACATCCACGTTACCGTCATTGTCAATATCACCAAAATCAAATCCGCCATAAGAGTGATGATTGATCACTTCCGTTCCAAACGTGGATGACACATTCGACCACACGTTGCCATCCCATTGCATCACGTGGAGAGAGCGGTCCCCCTGTCCCTTGCGCGGGCCAAAAAAGAAAGCCTCATCAGTCCCATCTTCGTCAATATCATGAAGCCGTACCTTGGAAACCCAGAGACTTTGTGTAGGTAGACCATTGCTAACATCATTGTACTGCGGGGTACCTTGTGCTTCAGCGTTATGAGGCAGGTAGAAAAACCCGGAGAACATCATCGATAAAATCAGGAGAAGGCTGAGAGTGGGAGAGTAGTTCTGTGACCCCATAATCCAGCCATGAGTGTTTGAAATATTTAAGTCCTGCTAGAAAAATTAGTCTGGAGAGGGATGGTGCTACAGCAAACTCATATGTAGCCACGATCCTTCGTGCTGCGTGGGTGAGAAGGCTCGGCTGCGGCACGTGGCAGTGGCAGTTGAATCCATCGACGCAGCACTGCCGTTGTGGAAAGCTCTGGGCCTCGAACTGCGGCATACCGAGGACGTTCCATCCGAGGGGGTGCGCACCGCACACCTGGCGGCCGGAGGGGGCGAGGTGGAGCTGCTCGAGCCGCTAGCTGGGGATACGCCCGTCGGTCGCTTCCTGAAACGGCAAGGGCCGGGATTGCACCACATTGCCCTCGAGGTCGACGACCTTGCAGCGGCATTGGCACGCTGCGCTGATGCTGGCCTCAAGCCGCTGGGCAGCGGTGCGCGCGGCGGTGCCGAGAACTCGCGGGTAGCGTTCTTCCACCCGCGTGATACCGGTGGGGTGTTGCTCGAACTGGTCGAACCTGCTCCCAAACCGGTATAATATCGGCGCAGTCTGCACCGCTGTTCCTGCATGGCTAAGGTAAGGACGTCCCCCTATCGCCAGCCGCCGACCCCCGAGGGACTGCAAGCCATCGAGGAAGGGACACTGGAGTACTTCGACCCAGAGATGTACTCCAACTTCAACACCGAAGTGCTAGAGGAATATCTCGAGGAAAAGACGCGGGCAGAGGGATTCGGTTCGACCACCTGGAAGTGGGACCAGATTATGCTAGGACTGGTCATCGGAATTCTCTTCGCGGTCATCAACCAATACGTTGGGCTCAAGGTCGGAATGATTGTCTCTGGGTCCTGGTACGTCGCCTACCTGGCTGCGATGGCACTGCGCTGGACGCCGGGTGAGGTGAACCTTTCCGCCTCCGCCTCGACGGGAGCTTCAATGGTCTGCACCGGCTTTGTCTTCACCTACCCTGCGATTTACCTGCTCGCCTACTCCTCAAAATATCGAAACCCCGATGGTTCGCACCTCGTTGATGCCTCGTTGCTGCTGCCTGAGTCGTGGGTGCTAGCTGGTGTAGCGCTCGTAGCTTCAATCCTAGGAGGAATGTTGGGGGTGCTCTACTTCATCATCTTCCGGCGGGTCTGGCTGGTTGAGGACCCGCTGCCGCTGCCCGGTTTCGAGGCTAATGTTAAGCTCATGGATATCGCACGGGAGACCTCGACCGGCTCGGTCGAGAGTGCGCGCCACTCCATCTGGCTGGTCGGCATATCCACGCTTCTGGTGGGCCTTTTCACCTTCCTGCGCGACTTCCCCGTTTTCAACACAGGGGGCGTCGATGCAGCGGGTGACCCGGTGCGCATCTCTGTCCTCGCCAAGGGAGCTCATGAACTGGGAATTGAGCGCTATTACGAAGGAGGTTCGACCCTGATGGTGCCGTTTGACTCGGGAATTACAAACTACACCTGGCTGGGCTTCGAGCTCACTCCGCTAATGGGAGCTATTGGCTGGTTCATGAAGTTCCGGGTCGCAATGCTGGTGAGCCTCGGAACGTTTTTCACTTGGTTTGTCATCACACCGATGGCGTATGTGTTCGACTATCCCTTCTACTATCCAATCGACGGTCTTTACCACGCTGTATCAGCCTATCCTGCGGCATCACTCAAATCCTATTCCTATGTCGCGCGCCCAATGGCAATTGGGGCCATTCTGGGCGGTGGTATTACTGCGCTGCTGAAAATGGCACCAGTATTCCGAACTACCGCGGCAGACGTTATCGCTATCTTTGGGGGTGGTGACGATGATGTCGCACGGCGTGACTACGTCGATGGAGAGGGATGGTACGAGTGGCCGGTGACGCATATCCCAGTCATGCTGCTAGTAACACTTGTCGGAATCACGCTAATCTTCGCGACAGAGTTCGGCTTCATCCCTTCATTCATCTTCGCGCTGGTGCTCTGCCTGACCACTTTCGCGCTGGGTGCCATTGCGGTAAAGGTGATGGGAGAAACCAGTATCGAACCTGTGTCAGGAACCAGTTTCATCGTACTGCTGATGCTAGTGCTGCTCTTCAAGAATCTGCTGGGGCTGCCAGCGAGTGACGCCGCGCTGCTCTCATTAGTCGGAACCACTGTATTCGGCGGTGCTATCTCAATGTCGGGAACTGTGATTGGCGACTACAAAGCTGCACTCTACGTCGGCAACCGTCCAATGCACATCATGAAGACCGAGCTCGTCGGTATCATTCCTGGCACGATTGTATCGGCGCTTTTTGCCGGCATCCTGTCCTTGGCGCTGGCACGAGGTGAATTGGTGCTCTATGCACCTCAGGCTAACGCTTTCGCTGCCTTTGCGCAAATTATGCTTGGCGGTGAGACCCCATGGATGCTGCTGGCGCTTGGATTTGGAATCGGCATTTTCATGGAGTTGCTGACTGGGATGGGCACCGCCTTCGGCCTCGGGATGTACCTGCCGATGGTGGTGACGCTGCCGATGGTTGTTGGTGGGGCACTGCGCGACTTGTGGGAAATGAAAATTCTCGAGCCAGCAGTCGAACGTGAAGGGCTTGGCGAGAAAGGTCGCACACTGAAACTGCTAAACACCTACATGATTGCGACGGGGCTTATTGTGGGTGAGGCGCTGATGGGGACTGTACTCGCCATCTACTACGTGCTGCCGCTACTGGGCGGGGGCTAACCTCTTATAAGAGCCAGTCTTCGAGCCGCCCCGGGGCAGTACATGGCGAAGGAAGAATACGAGACACCGCTGATTGACGCCTACAACCGCACTCACCTAGACGTGCTGCACGAGGACGGTACTTGGTACCATCGCTACCTGCCACAAGGGGTATTCTTGGAAGATTTAGGGCCAGTTGTTGAGGAAGAACTTATTCAGACCTACAATCAGTGCGAACAAGAGGCGGAAACCTTTTTCGAACAGAGTGTGCGCGAAAAATTTGTCGATATCTTTGCCCGGGCCAACCCCATCGACCTGCGGGGATTGCTGCCGAAAAAACCGCCAGTCGAGTGGGCTAGCTTGCCGGTCGAGGCACAGCGGCAACTGCAAGTCATCCATGATGAGGCGCACCAAGAAGGCATTACCGAGAGAACTTTGAAAAAGCGCGTCCGCCAATACCTAGTTGACCAGTACCTGACAGAGGAGTGAAAACATGGCAAGCGGTACCGAACCCATGAAACCGACGGCGGTCAAGCTAGATCCCCGAGGCGGACGGCCTCGAGAGAAATCAAAGACCTACATTGAGGGGATGGACCGCATGCTGAACGGGGGTATTCCCATCGGCAACACCAGCCTGCTCGCTGGTACTGTAGGCTCGGGCAAGACTACACTGGCAATGGAATTCCTGATTAACGGTGCTAAGAATGGGGAAACTGCCTGCTATATTTCGGTCACCGAACCCTCTTCTAAGATGTTGGAGAACCTACGCACTTACGGCTTCTTTGACGACTCGCTGGTTACTGAGGGCAAGCTGAACATCTTCGACTTGGGGATTATCAACGATCGCCTGGGGGTAGAACGACTGGATGGCTCCTACTCCGCTAAAGACATGGAGGCACTGTTGGGGGCATTCGAGGATATCGTCGATGAACTGCAGGCAACACGGCTAGTGATTGACTCCATCACGGCGGTATGCTACCAACTTCCTGACCGAGGCTCGATTCGTAACTTTATCTTCCGACTGGGTCAATTCCTGTCTACTTTCGGCTGCACTACACTACTCATCTCAGAGACTGTTGTCGACGCGGCGACGCAAACCTACTCTATTTTCGGCGTTGAGGAGGCGGTTGCTGACGGAGTAATTTTGATGGGGAATGTCCAACGGCAGGGAGACCTGCTGCGAACAATGCAAATTGTCAAGATGCGCGGCGCTAAGCATTCGCGAGCGCGTCACCTGGTCGAACTGACACCTATCGGACTGTCGGTAGTGCCGCTGCTGAAGTGGGGTCAGGAAACCGGGGCGGTGTACTCTTGAGTTACCAGTCCGAGGTGCGTGCTAGCATCAAAGCAGGCGACTCGCTCGCGACTGTGGTAGTGCCGGCCAACAACTACCGCGAACTCACGCTCGATATTGTCGCCAAACTGCTCGGCAGTAAACTAGGTGGTATCTATGTTACTACTTCCCGACCCTCCACGCACGTCGTAAAAGAGATGAAAGCGCGCAAGGCATCGCTAAACGACCTCTATTTTGTCGACATGATTTCACTGACAGTCGGTGGAGAGACAGGAGACCCGCGCACTGTCTTCATAGACTCACCCACCATGCTAGAGTCGGTGTTGCTGAACATCGGGCTGCTCGAGCGGCGAATAAAAGCGAAGCGTCACTTCGTGATGTTCGACTCGGTTAATGGACTCAGCATCTACTCTGAGATGCGAGTGCTCAAAGAGTTCATGAACGTGTTGGCCAACACCATGCGACTGCGCCGGACCTACACCATGATGCTAACTGTGGAGGAACAGACCCCTCCTGAGCTGGAAGCTGTGTTAGTAACACTCTCGGACTGTATGATTCGCGGAGGAACGGGCGATGGCTGAGATTATCCCCACCGGCATCCCGCGTCTGGACGAGGCGTTGATTGAGGGTAAGGGGGTTGTCCAGGGGAGTTCAATAGTCGTCGAAGGAACCTCCGGTGCCGGCAAAGAGCTGCTCGCCAAACAATTCGCTGCCGCCGGCATCGGCACCGAGAATGTGGTCTACTTCTCGACGGACGAGACCTCAGGTGAACTAGTCGAGACATTCGAGCACTACAACTGGCCCACCGATATGCGTATTGTCAATATCGGCACCCAATACTTTGAAAAGGTTCTGGCGCGTGAACTGCAAGCGTCTCGCTTCAAGCAGGAAGGACTCTCAGTCAGTGAGCTGCGCAACGTGGGCGCCTACGGCGCGACTCAGGACCAGATTAACTTCGTCTCCGACATGACGTACGAGATTTCCAAGCTGCGCGCACCGTTCCGCGTCGTCATCGACTCGCTCGATTTCTTCATGCAATACTATTCGGCCGCTGAGGTACTCTCAGCGATGCGCACCATCAAGGAATATGCGCAAGCGAACGGTGGCGTCATCCTCTACACCCTCTCTGAAGGCGCCCATGACTCGCGCGTACACAGCCAAATCAACGCTATCGCCGACGTCATCATCGAGCTCGAGGTTGGCCGCATGGCGGCTGAGTTCGAGAACCGTATGATTATCAAGAAGATTCGAAATCACCCGGAGAAAGCGGCGGTACTCATCTACGCCGTCACTGAGCACGGCATAACTCCAGAGATGATTACTCGCGTCGCCTGAGGTAATAGGCTGCCTGATTCCATAGGATATTGAATCTCTTTCCGAGCGATTTGGTTAGCCGCCCCGTCGCCTACGGTAGCTGCTCACCGCTGGGCTTCGCGTTGGGCGCGCTGCTAACAAGCAGTGCACCACTACCGACAATCAGCGCTGCGCCCAGGGCATCGCCCCAGACAAGCGTTTGATGGAACAGTAGCCAGCCGTAAATCCCCCCCACCAACACCGTCGCGTAGGAGAAAGCACCGATATAGGCTGCGCGCGCCGCCTGATAGGCACGCGTCATCCCGGTCTGCCCCACACCGGCACAGATGCCGACGCCCGTTATGGCAAGCACTTCCGACAGCGCAAGCCGCGGCAGCTCGCTCGCCGCCAGCGGTAGGGTTGCCAGCGTGCAGAATAGCGCGAACCAGAAGACGACCCCGTCAGGCGTCGCGCTGGTGCGCAGCCCGCGCACCGCCAAGTAGGCGAAGGCCGAGAGCACGCCCGAGATGAGCGCGACCAATGCATCGATGTCGACTGAGCGCAGCGACGGCGAGACTATCAGCACGGTACCGACAAAGGAAAGCGCAATACAGCCGTAGACCAGCGGCGAAACGCGCTCGCGCAGCATCGCCCCAGAGAAGAGTGCGACAAAGAGTGGGGCGGTGTACTGTAGTGTCACTGCGTTCGAGAGCGGAATCTGCTGCACCGCGTAGAAGTAACATGTCATCGCCGAGAGCCCGACAGTACAGCGCCAGAGCATGCGACGTCGGTTACCCACGTACAGCGACGCGCCGCGCAGTTGTGACCACGTCAGCAATGCCAGTGTAATTACCAAGCTGCGGCCGAAAATTACCGTTGCAACTCCTGCTTGGCCGGCGGTCCACTTAACCAGTGCGCTGCCTGATCCAAACGCGACACTGGCGAGCAACATCCAGGCGACCGCGCGGTGAGCCGCGTCCATTTACTGGCGCAGCACCGCGATAGCGTCTATTTCCACCAGCGCATCCAGTGGCAGCCGCGACACCTCGATTGTGGAACGTGCCGGTGCCGCGTCTTCTCCGAACATCTCCATATAAACTGTATTCATCGCACCGAAATCATCCATATCAGCCAGAAAGACCGTAGTTTTGACTACGTTCGCCAGCGAAAGGTCGCGCTTCGCCAACACAGCCTGGAGATTGTGGATTGCCTGACGGGTCTGCTCGGCGACGCCGTCTTCGAGCGCGGTGACATCATGCTTTCGGCCAACCTGTCCGCTCATGAACAGAAGACCTGCGTCAGCAATCGCCTGCGAGTAGGGTCCGATAGGCGATGGTGCCCGGGACGATTCAACGATTTCCTTCATGCCTCCCTATAGGCGGCATAAAGAGCCTTTTTGCCCCGGCGGTGTGGGGCTTTCCTTGTTCCCGTTCCCGGAGCTCCGCAAAGGGCAGGATGCTATGCTGGACGACTGCCGTGCAGCGTTTACCGCCGGTAAGCACCTGCTGGCGCACGCCCCTACTGGGCTGGGCAAGACCGCCGCCGCACTGACCGCTGCGATTGAGGTCGCACGCGAGCAGGGATTGCTGGTAGTCGCGCTAACCTCACGGCAGACACAGCACGCTATCTTTGTCGAGACGCTCAAGCGTATTCATGCGCAACAACCGCTGAAAATCGTGGACGTGATTTCCAAGCAGGACATGTGTCCGCGCGAAGACCTGGACGAAAGCCGCTATGGGGTGTTCCAGGCAGTTTGCACCGCGCTGGTACGCAACGACGACTGTCGCTACCATAGCGGTTTCCATCCCGACTTTCTGCCGCAGGTCTTCGAGGAGCCACTGGCTGCCGCTGAGCTGAAGGCGTTGTGTCACGATGAAGTGCAATGCCCACATCGCGTCGCGCTCGAGGCTGCTCAGGAATGCGACGTGCTGGTGTGCGACTACAACTATCTCTTCACGCCGTGGTCTGATGTAGTGTGGGAGCGCATCCAGCGGCCGCTGGATGAGGTGCTGCTCATCGTCGACGAAGCACATAATCTCCCCGATCGCATCCGACTGGCGGCGTCGCCAACACTCTCACTGCAACGCGTCCACGAGGCGCAGCGCGAGGCTGACCGTGCCCTGCGAGCGCAGCTCTCAATCCTGGAGCGACTGGTTGATAATCTGACTGGACACGAAGGTGAGAAAGAAATCGACGGCGGCAGCGTCAGCCGCATGCTCGACGCGGCGCTGAAGCAAAAACTGACCGACCTAGATGGCTTTCTACGCAAGCTTGAGCGGTCAGCACAGCTGCGGCTGCAGCGCGGAAAGCCGACTCGCATGGGCGATGTGGCGGAATTCCTGAATCACTGGCGCTTCCTGAAAGAAGGAGGTGACTTGCGACTGGCGCATGGCGGTGACAAGCCGTGGCAGCGCAAACTTTCGCTGCGACTGCTCGACCCGTCAGTAGTCAGCGCGCCTGTCTTCCACGCCGTACGGGCGTCGGTGCTGATGTCGGGGACGCTGCGGCCACGCAGCTTCTACCGTGACCTGCTCGGGCTCGAGGCCGAAAAGTCCCACAAGACGACTTACAGTTCACCCTTTCCACCCGAAAACCGACTGCTGCTCTGCGTCGACGATGTCTCAACGCTCTACCGCAACCGCGGTGATCCACTTTACCACAAACTAGCGGCGTCGTTGACCGCTGTAGCGCAGGCGACACCAGGCAATGTTGCGGCATTCTTCCCTAGCTACGCATTGCGTGACGACGTTGCCAGTCGGCTCGGCGACCATGGTAAGGTATTGCTGCTTGAGGAGCGGGGGGCATCCCCAGCGAAGCGAACGGCGCTGCTCGGCAAACTACAACAGCGTGACGCAATGCTGCTGGCGGTGATGGGAGGGATCTTTGGCGAGGGTGTCGACTATCCCGGGAACCTGCTCTCCACGGTAGCTGTAGTCGGAGTACCAGTACCACCGCCATCGCTAGAACAGAAAAAGCTCGAAGAGTATTTCGAGCGAAAATTTGGTGACGGGAAGGGACGCCAGTATGCGCTGACCTTCCCGTCGGTCAACCGCGTACTACAGGCTGCGGGGCGCTGCATCCGTAGTGAGACCGACCGCGGCGTAGTGCTACTCTACGACAACCGGCTTGGCCATCGCCCTTACCGTCGCTTCCTGCCCAAGGAAATGCGGCACTGCACCAGCAGCGCAGTGCCGGCACTGGTACGTGGCTTCAACGTCCCCAGAAAGGAGAATCTCCCTTCTTGAGGCGCTGTAGCTCGCCGATAACATCCTCTTCGTCCGGAGTCAGTTTCACGTTTTCCTCGCGCAGACGCAAAACGTCGCGCTCGTCCATCTCTATATAAAGGATATCGCCCTCGTCTACCTGCCGGCCGACCGTGACTTCGGTCACGGCAATAGCAACTTCGTCACCCTGTGTTGCCTCCTTCAAACCCTGCTCCCCTGAGCGCATCGAGCGTATGCGACCGATGACGCTGTTGTCATAGCGCAGTACTTTCTGACCGACCATGATGCGCCCTGCCAGCACGCGCACGCCAAAAACAGCGGGATCACGTGTGCGGAAGGTATGGCCTTCGAGGAATTCAAACTTGCCGGGGTGCGGGAACTCCTCGCGCAAAGTCCGAGCCTGCTCGCGCTTCAGTTCCTCTAGCCACTCATTATACTCATCTACCAACTGGTAAACCACATTAGCCTCGAAGAGCTTCACCTCACTCTCAACCAACGCTTCACGGGCGTCAGGCAACACATTGACACCGAAGGCCAGGATGGCACGTTGCTCGACTGGTGCAGTCTCGGCAATCCGTACATCGCGACGCGAGACATCCCCTACCATGGCACGCATGATTGGCGCGCTGGCTGCCTGCAATTCGAAAGCGAGCGCCTCGAGTGAGCCGATAGCGTCGGCGCGCACTGTCAATCCGCGATCTGCGAGCGTGACATTGGACTCCATTTCCTCCGCCAATTGCTCTAGAATCGGGGCGACGCCGTCACCTTGCGGTACCCCGTAGAAAGGCGCGCCAGCAATCACACCCTCCAGGTCAGGTGCGACTACCTTGAGGCCGGCAGCAGCCCTGACCTCACTGACTGTATCGAACTGCTGGCGTGGGTCGCGTATTTCATCTAGCGGCCGCGGTTGCAACAGGCTGCGCACGTGCGTCACCACCGGTTCGGGTGTCGCACCAACCACTAGTGTGTCACTGTCACGCAGGATACCGTTGTAGATTATGACGCCTAGCGTCTTTCCAAGACCGCGTTCCTCCTTGACTTCCAGCACAGTGCCCTCGGCGGGGCCAGGATGCAATGTAAGCCTGCCTTCAAGATAGCGTTGCGCTAGCCCCAGCAGCAGCATGAAGAGCTCCGGGACGCCCTCACCGCTCTGCTTCACCGATGTAGGCACCAGCGCAATCGTTTTCTGGAAATCCTGCACCTCCGTAAAGAGTGCCGAGTCGAAGCCATGCTCACCTAGAGTGCGTACGATTTCCCAGATACGCTCCTGGAACGTCGTCTGTGCCGTCGTTGACTGCCGGGCGTGACTAGCGAGGAACGGTCCTTTACGAGTGCGCCAGCCGGGGAGTCGGTCCAGTTTGTTGAGCGCCACTATGAATGGTGTTTTCGCCCGCCGCAGGATTTGTAGCGACTCTACAGTCTGCGGCTTGAATCCCTCACGGACATCAACTACCAGCACTGCCAGATCTGCCAACTGCCCTCCTCGTGCGCGCAGCGTGCTGAAGGAATGATGGCCCGGCGTGTCGATGAAGAGCAAACCGGGGAGTCGTATGTTTTCTTCCGGCAGCAATGCTCCGCATATGTTGGTAATAGTTTCGAATGGGACCTCGGTCGCGCCAATGTGCTGCGTAATTGCCCCCGCCTCGCGGCTGACGACCGTGGTACCGCGCACCCAATCTAGCAGCGAAGTTTTTCCGTGGTCAACATGCCCTAGCACCGCCACTATCGGCTGGCGCAGTGGCCCCGTTTCAGGTTGCTGCTCCTCGTCCGGAGAAACTGCGATGTCTGCCTCCTCCTCGCCCGCCATCGGAACCGGCCGCATATAGGCCGGTAAAAAAGCTCACCTCATTACGGCAAACCGATTCAGGATGCTCAGCAGCTTCTCCTTTTTCTCCGGGTCGAGAAAGCCCTCCTCGATTTTCTCATCTATGAAATCGAATGCATCTCCCACTGTCTCGCGCGTCGCACGCGCCACCACCGACGCTATGAAAGGCTCGATTTCCTTCTCGCCCAGTCCGGCATCCTGTAGCACTTCGTTCAGGAAATAGATAGTCTCGGTACGCCGTGCCGGATTGAGCATGCGCTGCCGCCTCTGCTTCTTCTGTATCTTTTTCTCCTTGCGCCGTGGAGGCTGCGCTTTCTTGGGGCCGCGTCTGCGATGCCGTCCGCGCCGCGCCAGTTCAGCTCCCCCGCTCGGGGCAGTCCTTAGAGATATGACCTGGCTTGCCGCAATTGAAACACTTACCGCCGCCTCTACCGCCGCCACCATCGGGGCAGTCGCGGGAGATGTGGCCCGGCTTGCCGCAATTGAAACACTTACCGCCGCCCTTACCGCCGCCACCATCGGGGCAGTCGCGGGAGATGTGGCCCGGCTTGCCGCAGTTGAAACACTTACCGCCGCCGCCACCACCACGGCCACCACCACGGCCACCACCACGGCCGCGGTCTGGCCTCGGCATCGCGTAGGCTAGGTCGGAGATGTTCAAATCCTCGCGTACGTGTTCAACTTCACGGTCACCCTCACCTAATGAACCATACTTGCCGAGGCTGAGCCGTAGCGAGCCGCGCACAAGGCTCGCACGCGCGTCACTAAGCCAGATGGTCTCACCTAGTTTTACCTGGTCGCACTCCTCATTCCAGAAACTCATTACGACTGTACCAGTTTCATCACCTACTAGCCCCTCACAAACCTTGCCACCACTCTCGATATCGCGCGGTTCATCCAGCGTGAGTACCTTGACTGGCATATTTACACGGCTGCTGCGCGGAGTCAATTCGTCTACTTTCATTGACTGCGCCGATGCTGCTTACCATATAACGCTTGACTCACCTCTGCAAAGTTAGTTTTTTACCCCAAATAAACATAACCCAAAAAGGTGATTTAGTTTAATTGGAGTTAAGTTTATATACCCTAGTGGGGGTAGGAGACTGTCCTGAGATGGAGTCCGGGACGAAACTCAAGGAGACACTCCAATGCAAGCAAACGAAACCGATTTTGGGCCGCATGTCAAAGACATTGCCACGGCCCTAGAAGACAAGCTAGACCACGCTACTATTGTCGAGGAACTACGGCAATATGTAGAAAACTACGGCATAGACCTACCGACCGCCAAGGAAGCTATTGTCAGAAAGCACTACGGCGATCCCGGAGCGTTGCAAGCTAGCCCACACAAACAGCTAGCCGACATCGCACCAGACGAACAGGCCGTCAGCTTCCGCGCCAAGGTCATCTCCGTGTTTGCGAAGGAAATTACCCTAAAGGATGGTGAACAACGTACCATCTTCGAAGGGAACATAACCGACGGCAGTGCTACACTACGCTACACTGTTTGGCGTGAAGAATTCACAGTCAAACCAGGAGCCGTAATCGAAGTAGCTAATGCCTACAGCAAGGGCTGGAACGACCGGGTTGATCTTAACTTAGGTGACCGCTGCCGCCTGCGCGAAGTCGAAGACGCCACGCTGGATGCACTTGAAATCCCTACAGCGAGAACCAACGAGGGAGATGCGACTGCGTCCGATGTGGCGGGACTGCGCAGCGGTATGGGATCTGTTTCGCTTACAGTCCGTATCCTCGACGTCGAGGAGCGCGAGGTAACCGTACGGGACGAGTCAAAAACGCTCTGGAGTGGGACATTGGCCGACGCTAGCGGCAGCTGCCGCTTCACCGCCTGGCACGACCACAATCTACAGGCCGGGGAGGTCTATTCCATCGATAACACTTACGTGCGCGACTGGCGCGGAATCCCCGAACTGCAAATTAACGAAAACAGCGCTGTAGCACGCAGCGATGCCGAGCTGCCGGCGCTAAACGAGCTAGAGGGGGGAACCCACTACACAGTCGAAACACTCGATGAGCGAGGGGGCGCCAGCGACGCCGTCCTAGAAGGTCATGTGCTGGCAATACGCGAGGGAAGCGGGCTCATTTTCCGCTGTCCTGAATGCAACCGAGTGCTACGCAGCGGCCAGTGCATGGTGCACGGTAAGCAGCAAGGCACGCCCGACCTGCGCACTAAACTACTGTTCGACGATGGTACTGGTGCGCTACAGTTATTCCTGAACCGCGAACTTACGGAGCAGGTGCTGGGGCGTGACATGGAATCGTGCCTAGAACTAGTGCGCGAAAGTTATACCCCCGAAACCATTATTGATGATTTAGAACAGGCGCTGTTGCTTAAGCCACTCAAGGTTGAGGGGTTCACCCGCTCAGATGACTACGGGCTAATGTTCTTCGCCCGCAAATGCGAACCGGCTCACAGCTTGGACGTGCCGTCAGTTGCCAGGCAATTCCTAGCGGCACTGGAGGCCTAATGGCGCGCCGCAGGGAACCGGCACTCCCGGTACTAGCGCAGGAGCTCTCACGAGCGCGCGAAACCCACGTTGAGGACCGTGAATATTCACCTACCTACCTCATCTCTGAAATGGGGGCTAAAATCTCACGGGTACTCATCGGTGGAGTGCTGACTGACATCGAGAATCGCGGCAGCGAGGATGATCCGTTCTACATGGCGCGTATGATCGACCCCAACGGCGACACCTATTACTTACGCGCTGGGCAGTACAATCCAGAAGGTGCTGCGGCGCTATCGCGTATAGAGGCTCCCTGCCACGTAATCGCTGTTGGGCGTGTCCGTTCCTACTCACCAGATGACAGTGACGCCGTCTATGTCAGCGTCCAACCAGAGAACCTCCGCAAGGTGAGTGAACAAGAGGTCTCGGTCTGGGCGGTCAAGGCATGTAATTCACTGATGCGTCGCCTGAAAGGCGCACAGGCGCTGTCCGACGCGAGTGACCCAGAGCTGGGCATGCGTGAGCAAGAAGGGCTAGCGCTAGCGCAGGAAAAGTACGAGACCGTCTCAACCGAATCATACGCCGGACTGCTCTATGACTGCCTGAAATACCTGAGCGGGGAAACACCCGCCACCACCCTAACCGAAAAACCACCCTTTACCGGCGAATTCGAGACTGCAGAAGCTATGGAAATGCCTCCTGCTACACCGACTGAAACAGTAGCAGACGCCCCGCCAGAAGCGGCTACCGCTGCTGAAGAATCGTCTGACGAGGAGCAAGCGAGCGACGCGGACGCCGAGGCTGCAGTACTGGATCTAGTCACAAAACTGGACGATCAAGGTGAAGGAGTACTCTACGACAAACTCCGCGACAACGCTGTCGCAGCGGGCATCGATACCACGAGGCTTGACGAACTGCTCGATTCTCTTAACGACCAAGGGCTGACCTACCAGCCGGCTTTCAACCGCTTCCGGGTGGCCTAATGCTGAGTGAGTCTGTGCGCGAGTTTTTGGCCTCGCTCGAGCCACGTTGGGAAGATCCCCATGAATTTGACTGGCTACGCAAACGGATGGTTGAAAATGACTGAAGCCACCATCGAGGACCTCCCCGGTGTCGGCCCTGCCATTGGCGATAAACTACGAAGTGCAGGATACCGTACCCTCGAATCAATTGCGACTCAGTCTCCCTCACGCCTAGGCGAGGCTGCAGGTGTTGGTAATTCTAAGTCCACTGATATTATCTATGCCGCACTCGACATGGTCGATATTGGCGGAATCCTGACAGGGGCAGAACTGCTCGAAAAACGGCAAACCGTAGGCAAACTAACCAGCTGCTCTAGCGAGCTGGACGCACTGCTCGGCGGCGGTGTCGAAACGCAGCTAATCACCGAATTCTATGGTCAATACGGCTCGGGTAAAACGCAGATTATCCACCAGTTGGCAGTGGCGGTGCAGCTGCCAGAGGAGCAAGGCGGTCTGAATGCAGAAGCTGCAATTATCGATACCGAGAATACCTTCCGCCCCGAACGCATTATCTCAATGGCAAAAGCACTCGACTTGGACCCCGAAGAAACGCTGGCGCGCATCCACGTCGGTCGCGCCTACAACTCACATCAGCAAATGCTAATGGTCGATAAAGTCAAGCAACTGGCTGAGGAGCGACCAATCCGGCTACTGGCAGTCGACTCACTGACCGGCGCGTTCCGATCGGAGTATATTGGCCGCGGCGTGCTGGCCGAACGGCAGGGCAAAATCGGTAGTCATATGGAGGCATTGACTAAATTCGCAGATGAACATAACGCTGCGGTGGCAGTCACTAATCAAGTGCTCTCCAATCCAGGTGGTTTCGCTTTCGGGGACCCGACCAAGCCAATTGGTGGCCATATTGTTGGCCACACCTCGAAATTCCGAATCTACATTCGGCGCGGCAAAGCGGGTAAACGCATCTTTCGCCTAGTTGATTCACCACACCTGCCGGATGGGGAAGCTGTAGTACAAATCCTAGAAGATGGAATTCGTGACTAGCGTCCTAGCCCGCGCAGTACCTTCAACCCGAACCAATTACGCTTTGCCAACTCCCATATTCCAGTAGAGTCGCGGTCAAGGGTAGCTTGCTCAAGGTCGCCGTCGCCCGTCATAAAGCACTCGATTGAGCAATAACCGCGACTGGCGCCGTTGTCAACCGCGTGCGCAACGCCGTCCGGTACCGAATGGGTCATCGCGTTGCCCACTTTGAAAGCCCAGTTGAACTGCTGGCCGCAGCCGCGGCAAGTGCGCGACTTAACGTTGCCGACCGTCGATTCACCGTACCGCGCACCTTCACCAACGGCTTCCTTGTCGTAGACATAGTGTGTCTCGTCGGCAGGAGGGTAACGTAGATCAGAATTCATCGTCATCGTCCCATTCCATATCATCACTCCGGGATGAGCGGCGCAGCGCTATCAGAACCCCCAAAACAACCAGCACGGCGAAGCTGGCGATGCCGAGTGTTAACGTGTCCTCCTCCCTGAGGCGGTCAAGCCAACCGCCAGTCAGCGATTGCTCCTGTTCCTGTCCAACCGTGAGCGAGTATTCAATTACATTGTTGGTCTCGTCAGTCTCGACAGTATGGTCGTCGTCGTCCAGCACTATGCGCAGCGTGTAACTACCAACCTGGTCGAAGGTGAAGGTGAAGGTGAACTCCTCACTTTGGCCAGGCGAGAGCCAAGTAAAGTCATCTTCCAGCAAGAGTAGCTCACCTCCCTCGAAACTATAGTAAACATCCACTGTGAGCGGGTAACCGTTGATGGCGGAGTCGCCGCTAGTGCGTGCCATTACTGTAAGGGTGAAATCACTGCCTTCAACAACGCTGCTGGAGTTGGCCAGGCCATTCACCGTCACATCCTCCCAACTGAGGCTGTTGTCCAGCTGATGCTGCTGCACCACTAAGTGCAGCTTCTCGTCGCCAGTGCTCTCCCACTGGTTGCCCTGGATGTCGCCACAACTAACTGTCAGTAGGTAAGTATCGCTCGGCGCGCCGCTATCGCCGTAAGCCCACTCCCACCCCACGCGCAAGCCTTCTCCGTCGTCCTCCAGCAAGACACCGCCGCCAACCGTGGCGGAAGTCCCGGTGCTAACACCTCCGACTTTCAGCTCCCACGTTCCGGACTGCAAATCATCGTTACCAAAGGCAGAGAGCAACCAAGTTTCCACCTTTACTACGCTGCGAGAGTGATCTACCTCAATTCTAGGGAACTCGCTCCGGAAATGGTCCATCTCCATTGCGATGCCGGCCGAGTGGTTGTAACTGGAGGTAAGTACTACAATCTGGTTGTCATCCTGAAATCCTAAGGGATCCAAAATATCGAAGGCATCACCACCAGAGTATTCCAGGTCGACCCGGATAGTCTCGTTACGGTCAATCTGGTACTCGCTGTCGAGCGAAAAACTGGTTGCGAAGCGAGATGCGTTGTCATTGACAGTGCTCTCCCCGGTCTCGCTTTGCAGGAAAACCGTTCCATCAACTTCCGGTATAATCAGGCTGACTCGGAACTGCACATCCTTTACAGAGCCGGATGTGGCTTTCGCCCATATTTCGAAGGGGACCTCACCACGTACAGTGACATTAGTCACCAGTTCCGAGCTGTACCAGCTGCCAACATCCTCCCACTGCCGACTGTTTCCAGGTGGTGCCCCACGCCGGTTCCCGTCTTGCGGACAGTCGCTTTCAGTGTCGTTACCACTTACTGGCGCAGTGGTGTTGAAACTGCCACTACCGTCATCCAAGTCACCATAGAAGTACAAATTGAGTTCGTGGAACTCACCACTGCCGTAGTCCGGCTCGGCTGCGCGTGCCGTATCACCGTGCAGCAGCGATAGCAAGAGCAAGATAGTCGTGAGAGCTGCGCGCGCACGCATGTGGCTTTGCGACCTAAACCGCTCCTTTAAAGGTTCCCTCAGCCAAGTGCTTTCTGTGCAGCCTCAAGGTTCGAAACGTGTGCTACTAGAACTGAGTTGCGACCCGCAGCAGAGCCGTAGATGTAGTGTATGTTGATGTCTGCGCTCGCCAGTTTTGCGGACGCTGCTGCCAGCGCGCCTTTTTCGTGCGGGAGCTCGATAGCCAGCACCTTGTTCATGACGGTGCTGTGACCCAACGCTTCGATTGTCTTGCGAGTCGCCGCCCAGTCGCTGGTCACTAGCCGCATCACAGCGTGATCACTAGCGTCGACGACTGAGAGCGCGATGAGGTTCACGCCAGCGTCAGTCAGCGCATCACCTACAGCTGCCAGTTGCCCGGGCCGGTTCTTCAACATTACCGATATCTGTCTTTCAATACCCATTTTTACACTTCCCGTATTGGTCGGGTCTCGCAAAGCTGTCTGATTTATTTATATGCTTTTCGGCAGCGGCCAAGTTCAGGTGCCGAGCGCCAGTCGCAGGATGTCGCGCGTCCCGGGTGCCAACCCCAGTGTCATCAAGAATAGCAGCAACAAGTAGCGTGTGTGGTGGTCAATCTCCTCGTGCTCCGCCTCGAGCGCCCATATTACTGCGCTCACGACCGCGAACTTGAGCGGCAGCATCACCGCCG
Organism: uncultured euryarchaeote; assembly: GCA_937893445.1. GTDB lineage: Archaea > Thermoplasmatota > Poseidoniia > MGIII > CG-Epi1 > UBA8886. The sequence continues at coordinate 181 of CALBFM010000022.1, read as the reverse complement.
CAGTCCCAAAGTAGTCGATAGCGCCTGATGGCAGCACGTGTTTCTCAACGTAGCCGTAGCGGTCGATGCCAAGCCACGTTGCTGAGCCATCTAGAAAATGTGCGAAGTAAAGCCCCAGGTATTCCGGGCGCTGCACCACCTGTAGTGCGCGTAACTTGCGCAGTGGGAAGCGTAGTGCTGC
>CALBFM010000021.1:0-2364 GCA_937893445.1 uncultured euryarchaeote | reverse complement strand
CATGGTGGCGCCACCTGCCTGCCGGCTATAATAGTAACCTTGAGCGCGCCTTTTTGGCCGACGCCCGCTCGGTGGCCGTGCTACGATGCAAGGACTGTCCTCACTGGTATGGTGGCGAGGACTACGGCTACGGCAGTTGCCGGCTCAAGCTGCGGCGCGATGAGCAGCGTTTTCTCACCTTCGGTCAGCAGGAGTGCGATGAAGGGGTTGAACCGGACGTGGCCACCGGTGGAGAGGGCGATGACTGAGGAGACAGTCACAGTCCGCTCCATGACGGCCGGTGACCTCGAATTCGCCCAAGCGTTGACCGATGGCGAGGGGTGGGGCAATTCTGCACGTGACTGGAAGCGGTTGCATTCGCTCGACGTGGGACTGATCGCCGAAGTCGAGGGCGTTGCTGCCGGCATCTGCACGGCAAATGACTACGGTGAGCTCGGAAATATCGGGAACTTTGTCGTAGCGCCTACCCAGCGCGACCACGGCACCGGCCGTGCCTTGGTCGAGGCAGCGCTGGAACGGCTGGCGGAGTGTCGCGCGGTGCGGGTCCACGCACTGATGCCGTCTGCCGGATTTTACCGGGCGTGTGGCTTCGTAGCAGAGGGAATGTCGACCCACTTCCGGCTTTCCCCAGAGATGCACGAGCTTGTACCGTTCGAAGTTGGCGATGCCGAGGTGGAATCAGCACGTAGCGACTGGGATGAGCTGCTGGCACTTGATGCACGGCAGTTCGGTGGCGACCGCTCTAGACTGCTCAATACATTAGCGGATGCAGTTCCCGAAGCGGCATTCGCTGTTGAAGGCGGCTACATCCTGGCGAAGGGCGAGGACACCCTCTACGAGCTAGGGCCATGGGTGGTCGAATCCGGCTGTCAGGGCTGGCAGCGATTACTTGAGGCTGCGATGGCGGCGCTGCCGCGCGGGGCGACGTTAGAAATTTTGGTCCCGTCGCCCAATTTCCGCGTTACCAGCTTGCTCGAAACTCAAGGGTGGGAGGCGGTGGACTACACAGTAGTGATGGTACACGGCGAGGAATGGAGTGACGAGTCCAATATCTGCGCCCGAGCCGGAGGCGACAAAGGGTGAGACTCTACAACAGTGCCACCCGTCGCAAGGAGCGCTTCCGGCAGATCGGGGATCCTGTACGACTCTATGCCTGCGGGCCAACAGTTTACGCACCAGCGCATCTTGGGCATGCCAAGAGCTATGTGGCGGTTGACGTGCTGCGCCGCTGGCTGGAATACCGTGGCCATGCAGTACGCCATGCACAGAACTTCACTGACATCGCCGATGAGACTGCACAGATGGCTGTGCGTGATGCCATCGCTGAGGCTGAGCTGACTGCGCGTTACGAATCGGAATTCCTGACCCAGATGGACGCGCTGGGGAACCTGAAACCTCATGCACTACCACGAGCTTCCGAAGTAGCCGAAAGAATTGGAGTACTGGCTGCGCGACTATTGGCCGAAGGCAGGGCCTACAAGAGTGAAGGCGGAATCTGGCTCTCCGTTGAGGAAGAGGAGCACGGCGCGCTGCTCGGTACTGAGATTGGCGCAGCCCTCTGCGAGCCGCCCAGTGCAGTAGATTCTGGGCCCAAACGGGGACCGTTCGATTTCATGCTGTGGGGACCCCAACAACTTGGCGGTCGGAGCTGGTCGCCAGACGGAATTCCTCCAGGACGGCCGGGATGGCACCTCGAATGCACACTGATGGCGTCGCACGACCCCGGGTTGCCACTTGATATCCACTTCGGTGGAGCTGATCTGGCATATCCGCACCACGAGAGCGAACTGTTGCTGGCAGACGCCCTGGGACTGGGCGAATACTGTCGCATTTGGATGCATAACGGATTGATAGAAGACGCCGATGGCAAACTGTCGAAATCACGTGGAGAGCGGCTCACGCTGGCAACAATCTTCGATGAGTGTCCGCCCGCTGCACTCCGATTCTACCTGCTGCAATACCACTACCACGATTTCACCCCCTTTAGCGAAACGGCACTGAAACAAGCATGCGTCGAGGGTGAGCAACTCGGGTGGACTGCTGCAGAAGTGCTGACGTCGGGTAGTGAGGAGGACTCGCGCGGAGACACGCAACTGGTGAAAGGTGAGCAAGTCACGGCAGAGCTGCTGGCGAGGTTCGAGGCGAGCATGGACGATAATCTTGATACACCACAGGCAATCTCAATTCTGCGCGAGCTGGACACACTAGCACGCGAGCGTGTTGACAGTGGAAACGAAATAGAGGCGGTGGCTGCACTCTATCGCGTCTTTCAGCGTGCGCTAGGGGTGTTCCAGTGGCCCGCGTAGAGCAGTTTCAGGTTGGGCCAATGGCCAACTTTGCCTACCTGCTCGGCTGTGAAGAAAC
>CALBFM010000020.1:0-5017 GCA_937893445.1 uncultured euryarchaeote | reverse complement strand
AGTCAGAGTCCTCGTTACCCCAGTCGGCCGCATCGCCATCGAGCGTGTAGGGGCCGTAGATGTCGCCCTCGAGGGTCAGGTTGCCGCGCGAATTTTCATCGTAGTAGTCGGCCATCGAGTCACTGGATCCGAACGCCAGTGCCTCGAACCAATCGCTGTCGTGGTCGTTGTCGTATGTAGCATCGTTGAAATCGGCCAGCAGTATCGCTATCTGGACGGTACCGGTCGAAGGAGCTGCTTCAGCAGATGGCAGCGTGAGTAGCAGGAGCAGCGCGAGGCCGGCGCTCATACCAGACAGCAACCGCAATCGCATTATTTTTTGCAGACAGAACCGCTATTAAAGGCTCAGGAGGCGACGAAACCGAGCGGGTCGGCCAGAATAGAGTCGCGGGTGTCGTGTGAAATTTTGACTGGCATTCCGTAGAAGAGCTGGCGGTTACCGCGCACCTCGGCAAGGGTGGCAACACCCATCGCGAAGTTGATGGCCGCGCCCTGCCGGAAGCCAGCATATTCGTCAGGGACTGCCGTCAGGTAGTCGTGTACGGGTGTAACATGCTCGGTGGCGTTATCGACCATTGCGTCCAGCATCTGCATCGCTTCATCCTCATTACCAGGGTCAAGTAGCTCTTGGGGCTCGAGGCTGTGCTTATCGAACAAGTACCCTGGCCAGAAGATTTTCTCGTTCTGTAGGATGTCCTCGCGGAAGTCGCGGATGATGTTTACCTTCTGTAGGAAGAGGCCAAAGTCACGCTCATTGTCGTGCAGCGTCTGCGAGTCCTCAGGCGTGATGCGCTTGGCACGGGTGCGGATAAGTTCCGTGAGGAAGCCAGAAGGCGTTCCGGCAACGAAATAGCAGTACTCGTTCAAATCCTCGAAGGAATAGACTGGCTGTTGCAGGTACTTCTGCATCCCGGCGTTCATTTCATGCATCCACTTGACCATGCTTGCCTTGGTGCGCTTATCGAGCGAGCGGTGAACTGTCAGCACCTTGTCGAAGTTCTTGACCAGCCCGCGATAGTGTTCATCTCGCACCCACTCATCTGCTTGTGAAGCGAGCTCCTGCGCCTTCCTGTCCGCCATTTCCGAGTCAGGTCGCTCCAGGATTTCCATGATAGCGTTCATCGCCCGCACACGCTCCTCGAGAGAGACGTGGCGCTTGCCGATGTCGTCCTCGAAAGTATCGAGGATGCGCGCCTCGAGGTAGCCTACCATGATGGGCGCAAGAAGCGCATCTTCAACCAGTGGAATGGTCAGCGCAAACGAGCGTGAGACCGACTGGAGCGCCCACTTGCAGTAGTCCAAGGACTCCACGAGGGCCTCGTTGGCCCGGTTTTTGACTGCACCGTAGAGTGAGGGAGTCATAGTTTCTCTCGCTTGGGCGGGAACTCCTTGACGACGACCATCCATAAAAAAGTGAGTCCAACGTCATTTGCCGAATGGAAGGTGCTTAAGCCTGCTGCTATTCAGCTGGCCATGCAACCACTTTCCAAGCTACCTGTCGAAGGCGTCAGGGCGCTGCTTTTCGACCTTGATGGCACGCTGGTCGATGAACAACTTGGTGCTAGTGCCTATACCTCGCTCCACGCGGCACGCGATGCTGGTCTGCGCACAATCGCAGTCACTGGCCGCTCAGCTGGCTGGTGCGACCTCATGGCACGCTGGTGGCCGCTAGACGGCGTGGTCGGGGAGAACGGCGCGTTGGTGATGCGCCTGGTCGATAGCAGGCTCCAGCGCAGTGACTGGCAAACCGCAGAAGAATCGGTGAACCGCCTGGCGGGGTTGTGGGATGCAGTGTATGCAGCATTCCCGGACGCACAACAGGCGACCGACCAGCCTTGGCGCGCCCACGACCTCGCCATAGATTTCGCTGAGGAGGTCAGTCTGGGACTGGAGTGGGCCAGCGCAGTGGCGGAGTTTGTCCGTGCGCAGGGAGCGCGCGCCGCGGTCTCCAGCATCCATGTCAACTGCTGGTTCGGCGACTGGGACAAGCTAGCGATGAGTGAACGACTCCTGGCCGAACTCGAGCTGTTGCCGGAAGCGTGCGTCTACGTCGGCGATTCCCCGAACGACGCGCCAATGTTCCACGCCTTCGAACGGTCTGTCGGAGTCGCGTCAGTAACTAGTTACGGAGACTTGCTGGAGCATCACCCGCATTATGTTACCAAATCAGACGGTGGTGCTGGTTTCGCCGAAGTGGTTGCACATATCACCAGGTGACGCCGCGCTGGTGCTGGTAGTTGCCACTACGGTCACTGTAAGACCCGGATGCAGGTGAGGTCAGCGCCTCGAGCACTAGCTGGCAGTAGGTTTCACCGACAGGTAACTCTAGCGGCTCTGCCGCCGAATTAAAGCCTGGAAGCGTCAGCGTACCATCGAAGCCAGCATCAACCTTGCCAAAGCTCGCTTGCACACCTCGTCGCGCCCAGGTGCTGCGCAGCCAGAGCTGCCCGCAGAGCGCAGGGCCGCAGGCAACTCGCTCGAGCGTCGAGACTGCAAAACGCGTCTGCGGCGGCACACTGAGCGCGTCTTCTGATATCGGCTCGCTGCCGGCCAGGGCCACCTCGCCAATGCTCAGATCGTAGCCGTTAGGCGTCAGGTTCGCGACGTCGAACGGCTCGATTTCCAGCTGTCCGGCATCAATCGCTGCGAGTATGGCCTCGTCGCTGAGTACCGGCATCAGCCTTCACGCAGTTCTTTCAGGAACTGCTCAGCCAGGTCGGCGCGCACCTTTCCTTCGCGCTTGAGCCGCTCTGCGACCGCGTCAATTTCGCTGTCATCGGCACCAGCTGCGACCGCCAGGTTGCGCGCGTGCAGTCCCATGTGGCCACGCTGGATACCCTCTGACGCCAGTGCGCGCAGTGCACCCAGGTTCTGGCATAGCCCCACGGCGACGATGATGCCTGCCAGTTTCTCTGCGCCACCAGGGATTTCGAGCCCCATCATCTTGACGCATGCTCTAGCAGTAGGGTGTGTTGCGGTCGCTCCGCCCACTAGGCCGACAGCCATTGGCAATTCGATGCTGCCGTGCAGGTCTCCTGAATCCGTTTTCTCCCAGCGTGTGAATGAGTTATCACCTTCCTTCCAGCCACCATAGCTATGCGCTCCTGCCTCAATGGCGCGCCAGTCGTTTCCGGTTGCGATTACCACCGGATCGATACCATTCATGATGCCCTTGTTGTGTGTCGCAACACGGAACGGGTCGGCGCACGCAAACGCATAGGCTGCGATGATACCATCGACTACTTCCTCGCCGCCGAGGAATTCCGCCGGCCAGATAGCACTGGCGCGTGTCTTGCGGTGAACCGCCAGGTTGGAGATAATTCGGAGGTAGACTCGTCCGCCGGTAAGCGTCTCAAGTCGCGGTGCGACCGCCTCCGCCATGGTGTTGACAGCGTTAGCGCCCATCGCGTCACGGCAGTCGACCAGCAGGTGCGTGATGACCATCGGCCCCGCCGCCGAATCGAGCACGCGCACCTCGATACCGCGGCAGCCGCCCCCAAACTTCACCAGTATGGGGTCCTGCTCGTTCGCCAGTGCGACGATTTCGTCTGCTGCCGCCTCGACCGCAGCCTTGGCGGCGAATGCGTCGTCCAGGTCGACCAGCTGGATTTGCCCAATCATCACCGGTTCGTCTGAGTCTACAGCAATTCCCTTCGGTAGAGTGCCCTTTGCCATGTGTGATGCAGCTGCGACAACCGATGGCTCCTCCAGTGCCATAGGCACGAAAAGCTCCTCGCCGTTTACCTTGAAATTTGCTGCAACACCTAGTGGCATCGGAAAGCTGCCGATGACGTTCTCAATCATGCGGTTGGCAGTCTCACCACCAAGCGCACCGAATCCGCCCAGCGCCTCTGCTTCCTCGTCGCTGAGACTGGCGAACTCCTTCACGATTTTCAGTCGTTCTGCCGGTGAGAGCTTGTAGAAACCGGGAACGGCAGATGTACGTGCCATGCGGGCGGATTGTCTGCCACTAAAAGGGGATTGGGGCTGAAGGCGAAATGGAATTCAAGGTTTACTGACCCAGATTCTCACTCGAATTCGGCCAGTTCTCCCACTGATTCGTAGAGACTCGGGCCGTTGCTCAGGTAGTACACTGACCCTTGTCTACTCCGAGAATTCTCTGGAGTGGTGTTATTTCCGGTTGCACAAGTTCCAGTACATCCGTCTGCAAAGCCAATGTAGACTCGCCCTTCCAGATCTATATGAAGGTCATTGAAATCTAGAAGATTGCGGTTTGAACCTCCGATATCACGGCAATCACCACTGTTTAGACATATACTGCCAACTTGGACTGGATCTGACGAAACTCTCTGAGTGTGAAATACGGGCTCAGGGTCTAATGCATTTAGACTGTAGGTAACGTAGAGATAGTGACTCACGTTAGATGGCGCATAGTGTGCGTTACCGTCCCACGGTTCTCCATCGATGTTAGGCTGACCAAGTTCACTAGCATTCTCGCTTCCAAGGTAGGTAATCGCAATTCGTCCAGGGTCTCCAGCAGAAGTATGAGGGAATGTCGCTGAGATTACTTCAGCGGGGCTAATCCTGATACTTGTTTGTTCCCAAGTATTGCCCGAGTCCATACTCCGTGACATATAGACGCCTTGATCACTACCAACCCAGATGTTGTAAGCATTCGACTCGGTGTCTGTAGCAACCTCTCCATTCTTACGAGGATTTGGTGTACCTACGTCCTCTCCCATCGTGCGTTCCTCCCAAGTAAGGCCGTTATCCTTGGAAAAAATGATTGCCGGTGTTGCAACTCGAGGAGGTAAATAGACAGTACCATCTGGTGCGGTTGTGATAGCACCATGCAATCCTCCATTAGTGGTAGCTAAACCTACAATGTCTCCTCCAGCTTCAAATGTAGCGCCTCCATCATAACTGGTGTAACAGGAGATATAGAGTAGTTTGTTAAAACAGAAGTATACCGCTGTCTCATAATATCCCTCGGTAATTTGCCCTCCTATTCCATATCCGTCATCAGTCCATGGCCCTGAACCGAGTTTTATGTGAT
>CALBFM010000019.1:0-14535 GCA_937893445.1 uncultured euryarchaeote | reverse complement strand
GCAACTCGCAAGCGACCGGTGCAATACTGGCAGTCGGGGCGGGCGTGACCTATGCCGGCGTAATCATCTGCCTGCGCTACCTGCGCGACGAGGACCCCGGCTGGCTCGTGTTCCTCTGCTTCTTCTGCAGCGGAATTGTGCTGCTGCCGTTCGTACTGACACAGGAAAGGCAACTGGCGGGCGATGAGTGGGTCTGGGTCGGGGCACTCGGAACAGTACAGATGGCACTCGCCTACGGACTGTTCGCCAACGGCGTGCGCCACCTCAAGGCGCAGGAGGCATCGCTGATTTCGCTCATCGAGCCTGTGCTGAACCCCATCTGGGTACTGCTGGCGTGGGGAGCTGTTATCGACCAGCGTACTATTGTCGGTGGCGGACTCATCCTGCTTGGGCTGGTAGTACGCTACGCACGCGCCGAGGGGACGCCGTGCTCCAATATCGATGACGCGGGCGTACGGAGACGCGAGCGGTTCGGGTGGGGGCTGGTGGCATTCTCCGCCGTCGGGGCGGCATTGATGGTCCTGTCCGGTGCGCCGGAAGCATGGAGCTGGGGGCTGTTCCTGCCGCTCGCGGGCGGATGGCTCTGCATTTTCGAGGCTTGGGATCGCACGTGCGTCCTGCACGCCACCTTTTCAACGAAAGAGGTCGGCGGTACCGTCTGTCCCATCAACAACCCTCAGACGGCAGCGCAGGCGAAGCTGCAGGCGTGGCTGCTGACGCTACGTGCAGTCGCGGTCGCCGCTGCCATCATTGCGGTCTTCGACCTAGTGGTTGGAACTTGAGAGACCCCACGCGCAGGGAACTGTTCTTTGTTCTTTGTATTGTGTTACTTGGGACATACGTATCCTTGTTTGACGCTGAAGGTAACATGTACACTAGTGAAGACCCCGTCTTTCTTCTAATTCCCCAGTCATTTTGTATTTTACTAGTACTCTACGCGATTTATGATCCTACCAGCGTTCTCAGATTCTTGACATATATGATGGCAAAAGCGGTCATGGCAGAAAGGGACAGTGATGGTGACGGGGAGCTATCGAAAGAGGAATACGATATCATGGTCGAACTGACCAAATCGGACGGGAACTGGCCCGGCGACGTTGACGCGGATGCGCTGTTCGCGAAATACGATTCAGGTGGCGAAGGGAAACTTGACCTCAGCGAAACACAGGCGTTGATCTCGGAGATTGTTCCCAGAATGGTGGGACTGGATTCGCCGGACGCCGAGCAGGAAGACACGACTCGGGACTCGGATCAAAAAGAGCAGGAAAAACTGGAAAAACTGTACCAGAACGGCTACATCTCCGAGGAGCGTTACAAACGCCTCACAGAGGACTTAGAGCGTCGCTAGCTAACTGGCAGAGAGTGCCTGGCTGACACGCACGATTTCGTGCGCCATTTCGCTAATGCGTCCGGAGATTTCCGGGTCCGCCAGCTTGCCGTCGCTGAACGACTCCTTGCTGGCGTAGACATAGCGTGGCAGGATGTGGCAGCGGAAGTCGAGCATCAGCGAGTTGGCGAGGCTCATCACCGACATGTAGCTGTTGCGTCCGCCAGCGGCACAGATGAAGCCGACCACCTTGCCCTCGAACGTGGAGCCAGCCAGTTCGACTATGTTCTTGGCGGCTGCACTGGCGTAGAAATTGTAGACCGGGACCGCGAATATGATTCCATCAGCTGCCGCGACCGACGCGCGCAGTGCCTTCGTCGCCGGATGGTCGTAGCATTCGTCGCCGTCGCAGAGAGGCAGCTCAGCCTCGCGCAGGTCGAGGTATTCCACCTCGTGGCCGGCTCCCTCAAGCTCGGTCCGTAGCGCTTCTACCATCACTTGCGAGCGAGAACCATCGCGCAAGCTACAGCTGAAGAGGAGGAACGCCATAGCGACGGAACGGCCGCGGGAGTAAATGGTTTTTGGAGCACTGGGTGGACTGGATGACGGAACTACTGTTCCCTTTCCACCAGGTCGGAGCCTTCGTAATCCACGTCGTTCACCAAACCTGAATTGACTGTTACGAAAATAGTGGCGTTGCCGGTTCGCTCGAAATCGCTAACCGCTAGCTTCAGTTCGCGCCACTCGTTGGCGCCGTCGTTGATGGCGCCACCCGCAAGGTCGTCCTCAGTGATGACGTAAGTTGCGGAACTGGCGGTCACGACACACTCCTCTTCATCGCAGTAGCCGTTCTCAAGCCGCCACTCGACCCAGTCGTAACTGAGGTTCGCCTGCGCCTCGCCCCAGGTGCGGGACTTGTATTTTGTGAGGGCAGACTCGAGGCTGGTTTCGAGGACGGGCGTCTGCGTATACTCCTCCGCATCAACCAGCGCGAATTTCTGGATTGAGAAGCCGCTGTAGAGCGGAAAGATGTAGGCGTCCCGCACGGCGCCGGAATCTGTCATAATCGGGTAGAGGTAGCCCTCGTCAATCCGCAGCTGGCTGAAACCCTCGGCGCCGCTGGCGAGGTATGCGTAAACCTGTTCCTCGGCAGTGTAAAGGTTAGCGAGCGACTTCGCCTCGCGGTTGTAGTACACCGCTTTCCCGCTGCGAGTGTCGACCAGAATGTAGCCCGCCAGCACGTCAGAGCTGAGCTGGGTCATTGGGATGTACCAGTAGGTCTGCCCGTTGAGCACGATGAAACGTGCCGGGTCGGACGGGTAGGAGAGGTGCGTCTTCGTGAACATGTGGTAGATGACGCCCTCCCGCCATTCGCCCCATAGACTGGCCCAGTCCTCGACGTAGTAGTCGGGGTAGACTACCTCCAGCCAGGCCGGGATTTCCGGGTCCTCAACATCGTAGACTGCATGGTCGTCAATGTCACGGGCGTTGACTATCAGGATTTTCTCCAGCGTCACGACATCTCTGACGATACCGCGCTGGCCGAGGTAGACAACCCAGAATGGGTTCTCTTCGTCATCGATGTCAAAGCGCACCTGCACCTTGACAAGTTCCAGTGCGTAATCATCGAACAGGAGCTGGTCAATCCGGTTTGCCCAGCTAATCTGCGAGACGTGGACCGCGAAACCCTCATCCGAACTCCGGACCGGGTCGAAGCCTTCGCTCGACATGTTGGCAGGGTCATTGGCGACAGTCACGTAGAACGGTACCTGCCTGCCCCCGGTCCATTTCCAGGCCTCGAACTTGGGTGCGTTGACCCAGACGAATTCGCCGTTGACCAGTGTGGGGTTGGTGTATTCCATCATTTCCCACTCCTCCGTGGTCAACGAGGATGCAGAATCACCGTACGAACGCACCAGATATTGCGTGGCGAGGTACCAGGAAATGACGCGCACCTCGTTGGGGTCAGTCAGGTAATTGGCAGGGGCCTCGGTATTGTCGACGCTCTCGTTCAAATCACTGAACATTGGGTTGAACTCCAGATTGCCCATCTGCGGAGTGATGTTTGCCGCTAGCAACAGGATGATGATGCCGATTACGACGAATGGGCGGAGCCCGGCATACTGGAGGTGCTGCATGACGTCGACGCTATTCCAATGCGCGCCGATGAAATCATCGTAGCCGTCCCATGATCCGTCGACATTAACATCGCCGACCGGGTCCGGGTTCCTGCCACGGACATGCCCAACCATGATGTAGCGATTTACGGTTCCCACCACCAGGAAAACGATTGAGAGTGAAAGGAATCCTAGTATGGAGCCAGTCCAGTTTGCAAAGGTAAAATCCTGGAATACCGCCCAGACTACCAGTGCCACCGCCCAGAATACGCCACTGGCGAGCGGAAAAAGGATGAAGCCGCTGACGCTGACGAAGCGGGCGTTTCGGAAGAATTCGGGAAGGTCAGAAGAGTCAGACCTGATTTTCGTGACGCCGAACTTGGCCCGGTCGTAACTGACAGGCATCAGGCAGATGCAGAGCCAGAGCAGGAACCAGACCAGGTATTGCGACATGCGCCCCCCCGAAATGACCAGTATTTAATGCTGCTTAACGGGCAGTTCAAACAACTTTACGGCCCCGACTCACCATGCAGCTTCTGGGAGAGCCACCAGGTACAGCCGATGGCGGCTACCCAGAACAGGATGTTGACGCGGTAAGTCCAGTGGTAGGCGTCCAGGTTGGCCATCCCGCTGTCGAGGAAAAAGCCCATCATCAGGTAGCCGAGCGCGATGCCAAGCGCCTGTCCAACCTGCGCTGTCGCACCTGCCATCCCAAGGCCGCGGTTGCGCTCACGAGCGGTGGTGAAGCGTGCCAGCAGTGCATCGTCTGAGACCAGCAGCATCGGGTAGACAGGAATTACGAAGATGATGATGGCGACTGTCAGTGGCAGGCCAAACGCGAATAGCGACCACAAGCCACCGTAGGCGAGCGCCGACCAGAGCAACACCCGTTCAGCTCCCAGACGGTCACACACTCGGCCGATAATTGTGAAGAGAATCAAAACCATCAGCACCGCCCATGCCTCGAGCAGTGCCGAGAAGTCAACGTCAGCGCCGCGCACTTCGAAGTAGCGCAGCGACGTCAGCACTACCGCGCCGCGCGGCATCGCCACCAGCAGCACCCCCAGCAGGATTAGCGGCGGCCAGCGACTCTCGAAAACGAAAAGCTGGCGCAGCCCGGCTAGTCGAGTGGTGATTCCCGACGGGGCAGCGCCAGTCGTAGCAGGTACGGCGCCCCGCACAGCCCACGCTGGTCGCGAGAACTCGTCGCCGCGTAGTGCCAGCACCAGCCACGCAGCCAGCAGCAGCAGCGGTACCAGCAGCACCGCTAGCCCCAGCATCGCGTCAGCCGAGCCGCGCGCGTCGAGCAGTCGGTCATAAATTTGCCCGGCGGCGAGCGATACCAGCGCCGACGCCAGCATTGCGACGGCGTAGAGCAGGCCAATTGCCTCGCCCTTGCGGTCGGGATACCACTCAGTCATGGCGGCAAACGCCAGCCGCGACGACGAGAGCAGTGCCACCTGCAGCATCGAAGCGGCGATGAAGGCTCCCAGCGAGAGCCACGGGAAGATCAGTGCCAGCAGCGCGGCACCGCCCAACGCACCCACCATCATCTTGCGCCGCTCTCCCCAGCGATCGGCGGCGGCGCCCCAAAGCGATCCACAGCTGCCGACAACCAATGCCAGCAGGCCGGTGTGCAACAACACGAGGTCTTCACGCGCTCCGAGCTGCCTCGAATGGAACGAATACATCACCAGCGCCGTGGTGACGCCCGTCACCAGCAGCGCTCCCGCCAGCAGCAGCCGAGGCAAGTCGCCAGGTTGCGATGGTCCTGCAACTGCAGCTAGTGTGTGATAGCGCCCGTGCAGCCACCATCCAATGCCTCCCATCAGCGGCAGCGTCAGCAAGTAGAGCGCGGAAAGCAGATTGGCCGAAATGACACTTGATTCCTCAGTAGGTTCTATTAGGGGAATAAGTGGCACAAAAGGAAGGTAATCATCGATATAGAATGTTACGCCAGTCTCGTTAACTCCGTCGTAGAGCGTCTCGCTGGTTGTGTCAAAAGGTCGTGTCCAGGAGAATTCAAGCCTGATTGTGGTGTTGTACCGGATGATTCCTTCATCAAGAGTGATGGTCAGGTCAGCCTCATAGACGCCATTCCCGCCGGCTGTCAGCTGTGCTTCGGAAACTATAGTGCCATTAACGAAGAGACGAACTTCAACGCTGTTGCAGGAAGAAACGGGACATGTACGTTCCAGATGCAGACGAACGTGTACTATGTCTTCTTCCAATTGGGCAGTGCCTGAGAGAGGTTCACTCTCATACACCAGGTCAGTCGAGCCTTCATCCCAGTTGCCGCTTCCGCCGACCGCCTTACTCTCATTTGCCGAGAGGCCACCGTTCCCGTTCTGCATCGTGCCATACGCCCACAACTCTCCGTGCTCCGGGGTGGGGTCATCATCTTCATCACCGCTGACGAAAGGCGAGATTGCAACCAGCAACGCCGCCAGCAGCAGCGCAACCGACCGGTTCACCATGCCCTCACGTTGCGTCTGCGACCGGCCACCTGCAGCTCCATGGCTGGCGAGCAGCGTGCGCTAATAGCGGTTAGCGCTGTCTTCGACCCCGTTAAGCGCCGGGATAGAGGGGCGGAAACAGGTACCCCGGTAGCCGGTCATCGTCGTATTGCACGACGTAGAAACCACTTACCATTTCGGAAATCATGATGTATCCGCGCGGGTCGAACTGTAGACCCCAATTGAACGGAATCATGCATGAAGCCCAGCAGTCGGCCAAGTCGTAGGCCAGTTCGTTGGCCGGATCGTCAATCCAGTCAGGACCGTGCGAGAGATAGTAAGCACGCGAGTGGGTCGTACCGAGACTGGTGATTGCTTGCCAGCCACGTTCGGGTTCGGGGCTGCCGTTCTCCCACTCGATTGAGCTCCAGATACCTCCGTGATCGGTGACCCACGAACCGGCGTGGTAGTGTGCCCAGTAGACGTTGCCACCAAGACCGGTATCGCCGTTATGCGGACTGAAGATGTAGCCGCCAGGAATGTAGTGCTGCGGATGCGTAGTGACGTTCCCGTTCTCGTCCACCTTCAGGCTGGTGCCGGGCAGCTTCCACTTTGATACTAGGAACGGCTTGGCAGGGTCGGTCGTGTCAATCGTCCAGATCCAGCCAGTGTGGTTTGCGTTGCTGCCATACTCTGGGGCAATGAGGGTGTAGTGGCGCCAGTTGAGACCGTAGGTCGGGTCCTCGTAGCCGGTACCGCACTTGGAAGGCCACGGCTGCGGGCTGCCAGCGTAGATACCTTCGCAGACCAGGTGATCGTAGGGGATAACATAGTGGATGTTGCCGTTACCGTCGGGCGGACTTGTCCACTCTTCAGCGCTCATCCCGGCATGACCGCCCCCTTCGGGGCCGTACCATCCATCATTTGCTGACGAGCAACCCATCCATCTTCCCACCTCATTATTCTGTGGCCAGCTTACACCGTACGGATCCGGGACCAGGGGAGGGGTACTCACGTCCAGGATTCGAAGACCGGCATCCCAGTATGCTGCATAGAGCAGGAGCTGGCCGGTAATGGGATGGCGGTGAATGACGTTATCGTGGTTGAAAACAGTCCCGCCACACGTCGTGCCAGGATCCGGGGAATATCCTCCATGTCGCTCAATGGGTCTGACAGCGGACGAATTGTCAGAATCTAAAAAAATCCCAGGGGCCCAGAAAATTTGAGTTCCCTTGTAATTCCCGCCTCCACCGATTTCCGGGTAAGGATCTGCCCCGAAGAGGAAAACATGACAGTCAGAGGTGAGGGGTGGGGCATTGGACCAGTCGCAGTAGACATGGACGTCCTGATTGTGGAAGCCCGCGGGCGGGTTGTTCCATTCAGCCCGCTTGACGGGATTGGTCTTGTCGCTGACATCAATCAGGTCCAACCGATTCATACCGGAATTACCCTCGCTTCCGCTAGGGATAGGGTCCAGTTCGCTGTTGGTCAGCTCATGGTTGATGAGGACCCAGTTGTTGTCCTGTGTCACCTTGATATCAATTATGCGTGCGAGATCAGCGTAATATGTTGAGAGTTGCTGGACATTGTTCGGTTCACGGATATCCAGGATGTGGAACTGGTTGTATGCCGCTACATATGCGTAACAGCCTTCAACGCAGTCTGGGAAATCTCCCTCGATTATTACTTCCGAGTTGTCACCCGGCGTCGGTGCAGTGTTCTTGTACTCGCTGTCACAGGAGCGGCCTACCCAGAGATTATTGCCAAGAGAAGGAGTCAACTGCCCGTCACAGTTGAGGTTGTGGTAGTCAATCAAGGTCATGTTGTCGGTCGCCAGGAAATGCTCGGTCAGATTGTTGTGACTGTGGTTTCCCGGACCGGTGATTTCTGTGACTGGGTCAACCCAGTTGGCTGACCAGTGGCTGCTGCCATCGTCATCACCATCATTAAAGCTGTAGAGAGCGAACGCCGCCAGCGAAACTGTCATCAGGCCTGCTACCGCAATCGCTGCTATGCGCTGCTGCTCCCGCGTCAACTCCATACCGCGGTCCAGAATGGTGGTGATTAAAGGATTAGTCTTGCCGCAATGCCCACGGCATGCTGCTGTTGGAAACACCTGCACCCTCAGTGTCGGAGAGCGCGATAAGCCCGATAATTATGTCAGGTGGATAGAGTGCAATACCCCACTCGAGGGCCTTCTGCACCGAGAGGCCGTCAGCCATCATGCGTGCGACGCGAAAGCAGAGCAAACGACGTGAGATTGCTTCGCCGATGCCTGTAGCTGCTATTCCAACGCCGGTATCGGTCCAGAGCCCGCCACCCCAGTGCGGAGTGTCCCCAACGCGTCCCGCAAGGCGGCCACGGACGCCACCAGTTGACGAGGCGACTGCAATGGCTCCGCTGGAGTCCTGGGCGACCGCACCGACCGTGTCTCCCGCCCAGGGCTTCTCCGAACCGATAACCGTTGCAGGCGTAATGCCTCGAGAGCGGGCGTAATCCAGTGCACCTTTCCCGGCGAGGGCGTCGAAATCCTCGTCCATCACCAGCCGGGCTACCTGCACAGGATTGGCAATGTCCTCGAGCACTGCGACCGTTCCGAGACGGCCATCGTTGCACGCCACTGCTGCGTCAGTCTGAACCGAGCCGTCGGCCCGTAGGCAGGCACCCGTACCGGCGTTGAAGCGAGAGTCGTCCTCGAGTACAACAACGGTAGCGACAGCAGCGCTGACTGCGTCAGCACCCTCGACGAGCAGCTTCCAGCCGACATCGGCAGCCGTCTCGACACCATCCTGCACCTCACCTGTATGTCCAGCGCCGCCGTGGACTACGACACGCATCGGTGAGCGCAGCAGCAGACACTATTTGGCCTCCGCGATGCAGGAATGCGGTGCAAACCAGGGCGTCGTCGCATACACTTATCTGCGCTGCGCATTCGCAACGCGTGAGCACAGGCCCGCCGCACACGCACATGCCAGTCATCCGGCAACTGACGATGCCGAAGGACGCCAACGCGCTGGGGACTATCTTTGGCGGAGTAATTCTGGCGCAGATTGACCAGGCGGCAGCCATCGAGGCACATCGCCACCACGTAGGGCGAGTGGTGACCGTTGCAATGGACAAAGTCGAGTTCAAACAGCCAGTGCTGATTGGAGACCTGGTCTCCTATTTCACCACCACGCGCAAAGTGGGCCGGACCTCGGTAGCCATAGACGTCAATGTCTGGGCACAGCGGCAGTTTGCCGAGTCAGGAGATTTCATCCCCGTGACCGATGCGTGCGTGACTATGGTTGCAGTGGACGAGGATTGCAAGCCGTTGCCACTCAACCGCCCGCAGAAGCAGGGATAGCATTTAACCGCACGACTGATGCCGGTTTCCTTGACTGCGCGCGCACGAGCGAGGCTGCCCGAATGGTTCCGTGTCGAGCTGCCGACCGGTGAGGCGATGGCACGCTATCGCTCAACCACCAGCGCCGTCTCGAACAATGCGCTGCACACCGTCTGCGAGGAGGCACACTGTCCCAACATCCACGAATGCTGGGGACGCGGTACGGCGACCTTCATGGTAGCCGGCAAGGAGTGCACCCGAGGATGCCGTTTCTGTGCGGTTGAGACACTCCGCGCACCAGAAGCACCCGACGCGCATGAGCCACAGAATCTGGCGGACGCCATTGCCGCCATGGGGCTCAGCTACACAGTCATAACGGTCGTCAACCGTGACGACCTGCCCGACGGGGGAGCACGTCATTATCGCGCCTGTCTTGATGCAGTACACGCACGGATGCCGCAAGTCGGCCTGGAACTGCTTTGTAGCGACTTGGCGGGAAATGAAGTCGCGCTGGCGGAGCTGCTGGATGGTGCGCCGCTACAGGTGTTCGCGCACAACATTGAGACGGTCGAGCGCTTGACGTCCGAAGTACGCGACCCAAGGGCTTCCTTCGCGCAGTCCCTGCGCATCCTGGAGGCTGCAAAAGAACTACAGCCGGGACTAGTGACCAAGTCAAGTATCATGCTCGGAATGGGAGAGACAGAAACGGAGCTGGATGAGGCGTTCCGTGCGCTGCGCAACGTAGGGGTAGAACTGCTGACGCTCGGGCAGTACCTCGCGCCAGGGTCGGGCTACCATCCAGTACGTGAGTTCGTGACGCCAGAGCGGTTTGAAGATCTTGCGCAGCAGGCAAAGACTCTGGGCTTCCGTGCTGTTGCATCTGGACCGCTGGTGCGCTCATCCTATCGTGCCGAGTCGCTCCTGGCCGCCGCGCAGGGTGAGCCAGTCGAGGCAGGCTTGCAGGTGATCGCCTGACCAGAAAGAAGCGCACACTGCACGTGCCTGAACCTCCGGCGAGACCGGGCGAGAAACCGGATTTCAGCCAGTTAAAGCTCCCGAAAGCAGGTGAAGCGCCAAGGCCACCAGTAGACGGAGATGCGGCGGAGATGCGCGACCTGGCGTTCTCGCTGGTGCGCGTGCTCGACCCCAAGCACAAGGCGGTAGGCGACTGGGACCCAAAACTCGACGCTGATACTCTAAGGACCGGGCTGCGGCACATGATGCTGCTGCGTATCTACGACGACCGCATGCAAACGCTTCAGCGCACCGGCAAGCTCTCGTTCTACATGAAATCGCTCGGCGAGGAGGCGGTCGCGATTGCACAGGGGATGGCGCTGCGCGACGAAGACATCCTGTTCCCGAGCTACCGCCAGCCAGGGCTGCAGCTGGTACGTGGACGGGACCTGGTTGACATGATGTGCCACTGCATTTCCAACCAGCGCGACAACGTCAAGGGACGACAGATGCCGGTTCACTACTCCTGGCGCGAGGGGAATTTTGTTTCGATTTCATCACCAGTCGGGACGCAATTCCCGCAGGCGGTCGGCGCCGCAATGGCGTTTGCCTACCGTGGTGAGGAGAACGTGGCTATCTCATGGGTGGGAGATGGAACTGCTGCCGAGGGAGATTTCCATTACGCTATCAACTTCGCTGCAGTCTATCGCGCGCCTGTAATCCTGAACGTGGTCAACAACCAGTGGGCCATCTCGACGCATATGAACCTCTCGGCCGGGGGGCCTACCTTCGCCGCGCGTGGTATCGCCTATGACCTGCCTTCCATACGCGTTGACGGTAACGACTTTCTAGCACTCTATGCGGTGACGCAATGGGCTGCCGAGCGAGCACGGCAGGGGCTTGGTGCGACCTTCATCGAGGTTTTCACCTATCGCGGCGAAGCACACTCGACCAGTGATGACCCGTCGCGCTACCGGCCCAAGGATGAGTGGAAGGCGTGGCCACTGGGCGACCCGCTTGAGCGTCTGAAGGACCACCTCAAAGCAATCGGTGAGTGGGACAACAAGCGGCACACCGCACTGGAGAAGGAACTCAACGAGCTTGTGGTTAAGTCTTACAAGAAAGCGGAAGAGTACGGCACGCTTGACGAGGGGCCGTATCCACCGGTGAGCACACTGTTCGAGGACGTCTACAAGGATGAGCTGCCTCACCTGCGCAAACAGCGGCAGCAGCTGGGGGTCTGAATGGCACAGATGAATATCGTTCAGGCAGTCAACAGCGCGCTCGACACAGTGCTCGAGCGCGATGAAAACGTCGTGATTTTTGGTGAGGACGTTGGCTACTTTGGCGGAGTCTTCCGCTGTACCGACGGGCTCCAGGCAAAATATGGACTGCATCGCGTCTTTGACACGCCGCTTTCGGAAGGGGGCATCGCCTCGATTGCCATCGGCATGGGTATCAACGGACTCCGTCCCGTGGCGGAAATGCAGTTCTCCGACTATATTTTTCCCGCATTCGACCAAATTACCAATGAGCTGGCCAAACTACGCTACCGCTCGGGCGGTGAATACTGGGCTCCGGTAACAATCCGCACGCCGTGCGGGGGCGGTATCCGCGGCGGCCACTACCATTCCCAGTCACCTGAGGTCTACTTCACACATACGCCAGGGTTGAAAGTAGTCGTCGTGTCGAACCCCTACGACGCCAAGGGACTGCTGACTACGGCGGTCGAGGACGACGATCCTGTGATATTCCTGGAACCCAAACGGCTCTACAATGGCCCGTTTGACGGAGACCACACCGCTGCCGCCAAGAAGTGGGACACCCACCCGGGCGGCGAAGTCCCCGAGGATTACTACCGTATCCCGCTCGGCGAGGCGAACGTCGTCGCCGAAGGGAGTGACGTGACACTACTGGCGTGGGGCACAATGGTGCATGTCGCGCAGGCAGCCGCCGCACGCAGCGAAGCCAGCTGCGAGGTCATTGACCTGCGGTCGCTACTGCCGCTTGACTTGGAGGCAATCGTTGCTAGCGTCCGGAAGACCGGGCGGTGTGTTATCATCCACGAGGCTCCACGGACGAGCGGTTATGGTGGCGAACTGAGCGCGCTGGTTCAGGAGGAGTGTTTCTGGCACCTAGAAGCGCCAGTTCAACGCGTTACCGGCTGGGACACTCCTTTTCCCCACACTCTGGAATGGGAGTACTTCCCAAGTCAGGAGCGAGTGATGGAAACAATTTCGCGCACAATGGAGAACAACTGAAATGGGCAAGCACGTGTTCAAGCTGCCGGATGTAGGGGAAGGCGTCGTTGAGGGTGAGATTGTCGACTGGAAGGTAAAGGTTGGTGATTCTGTCACTGAGGACCAGACACTCGTGGACCTGATGACTGACAAGGCAACAGTCGCGATTCCGTCCCCAGTAAGCGGCAAAGTGACTTCGACCACTGGCAAGCCGGGCGACATGGTCGCGGTAGGCGCAGAACTTATTGTTTTCGAAGTGGAGGGTAAGGGAAAGGAAGCGGAACCAGAGCCGGAGATGACTCCAGAGCCCGAGCCAGCTCCCGAACCGGAACCTGAACCAATCACTACACCGGAGCCTGCACCGATACCGGCTGCCGCTGCGGCACCTCCATCAGCAGCGAAGGGGAAACGACCACTCGCATCTCCGGCTGTGAGGAGACGAGCGCGCGAAGCCGGGGTTGACCTGTCTGGAATTCAGGGAAGCGGACCAGGCGGGCGGATTTCGCATGATGACATGGACACATTTCTACAGGGCGGAGGTCGACTGGCGGCAGTACAGCGCGGACAGAAGCGCACCGGCACCACGGAAGTCCCGGTCATTGGGCTACGGCGTAAGATTGCTGCCAAGATGGCGGAATCAAAATCGCGTATTCCGCACTTCAGCTACTTGGAAGAGATTGACATCACAGAGCTGGAGTCGTTGCGACAGCACCTTAACGCGAAGCGTAGTGGAGACATGCCCAAGCTGACCTACCTGCCGTTCCTGATGCAGGCGCTGGTCAGGACACTGCAGCAACATCCGGAATGCAATGCGCTCTACGAAGAGGAACGAAACACCGTCGTCCAGCACGAAGCAGTGCACGTTGGCATTGCGACCCAAACTGATGACGGGTTGATGGTGCCAGTGATAAGGCACTCTGAGGCACGTGATGTCTGGGACTGCGCCCGGGAGATGCGCCGCGTCTCGCAGGCGGCGCGCGACAAGACTGCCACATCCGAGGAACTGGCTGGATCTACTATCACCATCACCAGCCTAGGTGCGCTTGGTGGCCTGGGTGCAACACCGATTATCAACCATCCCGAGGTCGCCATCATCGGCGTCCACAAGGCGGAAGAACGAGCTGTCGTGCGCGACGGCGCCATCGTGGCGACGAAGGGCGACGTAGGTCTACTCCATACCACCACCCAGTTTGCCGACTACATGCTCCGCTTGGAGTTTCGTAGTGCCCAAGACACCAACAGCGGCATCTTTCTGCGGACCAGTCCGCGGCCCCAAGATCCCAGCAAGGACTGCTACGAACTAAACATCGCTCCGGAAGATAAACCCTTTCCTACGGGCAGCTTCGTCGGGCGCAAGCGGGTGACCGGTTTGGGCCTCAGCAATCAGTGGCGGTCGTACGAAATAACCGCACGCGGTGCCAACTTTTCCGTCAAACTTGACGGGCAAAAGGTACTCGAATTCACGGACCCGGAGCCTTTGGGTCGTGGATTCATCGGTCTACAATTCAACTCCGGCCGCGTCGAATTCCGCAACATCGTGCTCCGGCCGCTAGGATTGGCGTCCTTATTCAACGGCCAGGACCTTTCCGGGTGGAAAACGGATCAAGTTCAAAAGAGCGTCTTTTCGGTGAAGGAAAAGGGGGTCCTCAACGTCAAGAACGGAAAGGGGCAACTCGAATCCGAAGCGACCTTCGCTGATCTTGTGCTGCAGCTAGAGATCTTCTGCAACGGCAAGGAACTCAATTCGGGATGTCGGTCGTGTCATGCGCGTTCCCCTGGACAGGGTCGATCAGGTCGCAAAGCTGGTTCCTTTCGAGCCAAAGATGACGCTGGAGGCCGCACTGGAGAAGTCAGAGGAACTGGAGGGCCTTTACAAGACAGACGAGGTTATCCGGGAGTTGATCGATCGGGCGAGAAGTGTCGAGGGTGCAATTCGACAGCCGGGCACCCACGCAGCCGCCCAGCCCGGTTCCGGCCATGGCCTCGACCAAGCCGTCAGCTACAGCGCCGAGTCGGACCACTGTCACGCCGACACGCACCACAGACACGGTCGCCCAGATCATCGGCCGGCTCCCCACCGCGGCCGACATCGAGCGGCTGGCCGCCATCGGGACCC
>CALBFM010000018.1:0-3411 GCA_937893445.1 uncultured euryarchaeote | reverse complement strand
GCATGTAGAGCCAGTCACCAGCTGACGCCAGCACCGGAACCTCGGAGTCCGCCTCGTAATAATGTTCCGAGACCAGTTCGGGGGCAGACCAGCCATTGCCGGAATCGTACTGGAATACTATGTCTGAATCGCTGGAACCCCCAAAGCTGGAGTCGCGGTCACTCCATGCAATTCCAACGCCTGAAGAATCAGCATTTAATGCTGGAACATTACGGAAATCCGTATCTTCCCCACTGTCTATCATTTCGGGGTCGGTCCATGTAGAGCATCCATTATCACAGTGGGTGTGTGTGATTCGGTAGGGGTTTGCCTGCTCACCAGTGTAACGTAGCCAAGCAACCTCAAAGCCACCGTCACCGTCCGCTGCAATATCTACTTCATAAGTGTAATAATCTCCACCGTCTGACAGTGTGATCTCTGTGCCAAAAGTGGCGCCGTTCGTGCTAGATACACGTGCCGTTACGGTGTCAGCAATGAGGTCACCATCTGTATCATCATTCCAGGCCACGATGACATTGTTTGAGTCGTCGGCAGCAACAACAGTGTAATCCACCTCCGAGTCGCCACTCATTTTTTCGGAACCGATAAAACTGGTGCCACCATTGGTTGAACGGCTGTAGTACGCAGAATAAACTAGATTTGCCGAGTCATACTCGAGCCATGTGACGTGTACATCGTTACCACTAACAACGAGTCGTGGGTAATAACTTGTAGCATCGCTACCGCTGGTGACCAGTACGGGACTGGACCAGGTACCACCGTCGTTATCGCTTGAGACCAGCCAAACATCATAGTCTGTTCCACTACCAGAGCGGTTCTCATAATCGCTCCAGAGAACGTACAATGAGCCGTCACTGGCAGCGAAATCGATATCCTGCACAATGTAAAGATCATCTATGTCGACACGAAGAGGGTCCGACCAGCTAGCGCCGCGATTGGAAGAATAGGCGAACTCGATGAAGTCGTCAGCCGAGAAGGGAGAAACGTACCAGCCGGCAAAAAGTTCGTTACCTTCGCGCACTAACTGTGGTGAGTAAAGGTAGTCCGATGGCTGTGTGCCCTTCAGCAAGATTGGGTCATCCCACCCACTTGAATAGCGCCGGAAGAGGATGTTATCCCAGAGGCTATTCTGTTCCGTGAGGTTTCCGCTGTCCATCCAGACCAGGAAACGGTCAGAACCATCGACTACTAATTCCGGCCCCTGACCAGCTCTGATATAGCGAGGATCGCTACTAATCGATCCGCCGTTTGTGTCAATCGAGGAGAGTCTGTGCTCGTCCAGATTGCCGGAACCGTACGGCCGGCCACTGACGTCCATGGTAGCATCTGTAACTGTGGCGTTGGCGGGCAGTAAAAGTTCAACAGTTGTGCTGCCGGCTTCAGGGAAATTACCAGAAGTCGAGTAGGAACCGGTAGCAAAGCGTTCCTGGCTACCGAGTGCACCATAACCCTGGCCCGAATAGCGCCAGACAGCATTGCGTACCTTGACTTCCAGATCCTCGGCGTAGCTGCCGTCGTTATCAGCGGTACCAGTGATACCAAGCTGCGCATCCATAACCTCGGAGTTGGGAAAGACAATACTGGTCAGGTCATCGCTCCCTCCCGCCGCTAGGTCGAGGGTCACAGACCCCACAGTTGTGCTGGACCCATTCTCATCCTCACGAGTGTACTCGGTCGTCAGGACGCCAAATGCCGCCGGCAGCGGCAGCATCATCAGGGCAACCAGCAGGATGAACAGTCGTGAAGCGTTCATGGATGCTTGCCGGCGAGCCGTCGGCGGCTATTAAGCTTGCTTCAAATATCCCTGTTTCTGGAGGTACTATGACTGAGCAGCTGCACATGTCCTCGATTGAGGGCACCTATACGCGCGATTTCTCGGCGACTGTTGAAGCTGTGTTTCCCGGTATCGTGGAACTGGACCGAACTGCATTTTACCCAATGGGTGGAGGGCAACCGGCCGACCATGGTAACCTCGTCTGGGATGGAGGCAAAACAAGCGTAGAAGACGTGCGCAAGAAACACCGACTGCGCCATATGGTCGAGGGCGACCTGCCAGATGTCGGTACGACGGTCAGCGGCAGTCTCGACTGGGAGCGACGCCATGCGCACATGCGCATGCACACGTCACAACACCTGGTTTCTGCGGTAGTAGACCAGATGCACGGTGCGCGCACAGTCGGCAACCAGATTGGTGCCGAAAAGTCGCGCATCGATTTCCTGCCACTGCGGCTCTCACCAGCCCAGCTCTCAGAAGTCGAGGCGGAAGCTAATCGCTACCTTGCGAAGGATATTCCGATAACCATCACCGAGGCAGAACGCTCCGAGCTGGAGCAGGACCCGCTGGTGCGCTCTAACCTCTCGCTACTCCCTGCCTCAATCAAGCGTCTACGCGTCATTTCCATCGGCAGCCTTGACACCTGCCCCTGCGCAGGGACCCACGTCCGCTCCACCGCCGAGATTGGCGAGGTGGAGTTCATCAAGCGCGATAACAAGGGCAGCGGAAAGCAGCGACTAACCTATACGCTGAGAGAGCCGGAAAGCGAATAGGTTCAGGATTTTCTCGGGCTGCGCAGCGCGATAACGGCCACGGCGACGACGGCTGGTGCGTTTGAATGTTCCAGAAAGGCAGGCTACCTAATCCCCGTCTTCGTGGCGCTCAGGCTCAATCTCTTCTTCATCGCTGACAGGTTCATCAGAGACCTCCCCGCCGTCTGCGTCGGGAACATCCTCATCACCTCCACCTTCAAGCAGTTTGGTACGGAGGCGGAAAGCCACTGCTAGTCCGATTGCGATCAGGGATACCATCAGACCTACAATGAAAGCCAGTTGGTATTCCTGTGAAACCAGGGGTATTATTCCTCCCGATTCCTCTCTAGCCTGTATATCTTTGAAGTGGGTGGTCAATTCGTGGACACTGTGAGTATATTCAGCCTCAATAATATAGAACGCACCAATTTGCTGTACAGTGAAGTCCATGGAACCACCGTCAAGCGTCAGGCCAATATCGGTGAGGTCACACAGCACGACGGGTATCCTAAGTTGGATTATCCCGAGTGTGCCTGATTCACCGCTTACGGTTACAGCCAACTCCTGGTTTTCCTGGTCAAAGACAGCACCGAGAACAGACGAACTGGTCTCCACGTACATAGTGTAGTTCGACCATGTGAGAGTTATCGCGATGTGACCGTTCTCAAGCGTCTCCAGCGACCCTCCATAGGCATCAAATTCCACACCGTCACCAACACCATTGTCGTTACTGTCCCAGTCAGAAGGAGAAGTCCCGGAGAAAACCAGTTCAAACCCGTCGGCCAATTGATCACCATCCGTATCTGCATTCCATGGATCAGTTTCATTGAGGTATTCTTCTAGGTTATTCAGTCCATCGTCATCCAGGTCCATCGCTCCGTCCGA
>CALBFM010000017.1:0-10225 GCA_937893445.1 uncultured euryarchaeote | reverse complement strand
AGCCTTCACCCGAAAGTCTATGCCGGATCGAGCCGTTGAGCCCCGCCGGCTCTACGGCCCACGGGTAGCTGCGCTCAGAAATCAGGCCACGCACCATACTGGTGCCCCTCCAGCTCCAGGACCCCACAGCTCTGCCCGGACTCGCCGTCAGGCACCGAAAATATCTGGAAATAACTCTTCAAAGCCTTGACCACTACTGCCGAAAACTCCTTCTTACCAGCCATCCATGCGCAAGAAATGGCCTTTGTAGTTCCTATACGTAGAGAGATTAGAAGATGGACGACGCGATGCGCGCCGCGTTCGCACGACAAGGCTACATCGTCGTGCCCGACGTGCTCAATCAACAGCAGCTGGACGAGCTCAATCAAGTCTACGACCAGCATGTCCTTGAGCGGGAGGAGACTCTGTCCACGGCCGGCACCGACAAACAGAACCGCTTCTACATCGGCGGGCGCGACAAGAACGTGACAACTGACCGGCACGGCAACACCTACATGGGGAGAAGGTTCTGGAGCAAGGCCTACATGGACCTGATCGACAACGAGACCATGCTGCCCATCATGGAAGAGATTCTCGGCGACCCGTCGTGGGGCCATGCCCCAGCACACATGCCGGCAGAGCTTCGCCCCTTGTTCCGGCTAGATCATGACAATGTGCACTACAAGCCCGGCCGGAACCCGACAGACGGCGCGGACAAAGGCGGGGGGCTCCACGGCGGCCCGAGCAGCTTTCATATCACGTGTGTGTATGAACTCAAGACAGTCGGACCAAATGACGGGGGCTTCGGGTGTGTTGTTGGCACACACAAGCCGGCCAATGAGCAGAAGCTGATGGACATCGACGGCGACTGGCGGCGGAGCTGGTGCGACACGGAGTGGACGTCGAAGCTGCCGAACTGGGATGAAGATGTGCCGGTGCACCGCATCGAGGCCAAGGCTGGGGACTGCATTTTGTTCAGTGAGAAGCTCAAACATGGTACAATTCCGTGGGCGGGGAGCGGCGAGCGCCGCACGCTCTTCTACAAGTATGTTCCTTTCGGCATGCACCACGGCGACGTCGCGTACGACACCAACGACCCCGAACTCACTGCGCGGCAGAAACGCATCCTGGAGTTCTCGCCGTGCTGGTTTAACGAGCCCCGGGAGGACAAAGACTACTCCGCGAACCCGGCGCTCACAAAGCTCCATCCGCTGGCGTGTGTGGAGAGCGACCCGAGTGTGTTGCTGCCGGGCATGTCGCCGCCGCACATCCGGCTGACGGACGAGACCAAGGCGATGCTGCTGAGCGCCGGTGGAGGTGGAGCGAGTGCAAACGCGAAGTTGTAATGTTCGAGGTATTGTTCTGAATTATTGTCAAGACAACACAGGGCCTTAGACGCCAGCGACGCCAACGCTACGCATAACGCCAGAGGCCACGGTGGTCGCCCCCCTGAGGATTTGAAGAAACTAAGTTTACTTGCATCTGGCCGCCTTCAACGCCTTAGCACTACCCGTCTTGATCGCCTCATCCAGCGTCACCGTCTGCTGGGCCCGGGCCCCTGTGGACGGGCAAACAACGAGAAGAAGAATAGCCAAGAGAAGGAAAGCCCTGGGCTGGCCACGAGGAGGGTACGAACTGGACGGTTCTGGCTTCATCATCTAGGCAGGGAAATGGGGAGAGCTCGGTCTCCCTTTGCTCGGATCTCTTGATGCCCCCGGGGCAGCCAATGTTAAAACAGCCGACCACACCGTCCGGGACCGCAGAATCCCGAAAGCTCAGGAGCAGCCTCTCCGGACACTAAGCTGAAAAACAGGTGCTCTCCCCCCCCCCGAAACATTTCCCTATTTTGACCCTTTTTGTGTCAATTGGTACCCGTGAACGGTTTTTGGGGGACCCTCTAAAGCTCATATCCCGCAGGGCCGAAATACGTACCGTTGCCGACAATAATGGTACCACGCATACTCGGCGCGTGCGGCTCACATACATACTCCAGCGTACCGTCAATCGCAGTATACTCGGCTGGGAGACTCCAGTTCCCATTCCCCACCTGAGGGTCACCAGAACGGAAACCACCATTGTAGTCATTACCGTCTGCGTCGTTAACTTCCGCCACATTATGCGCGCTGGACGTGTTGTTCCAGACAAAAATGACGGTGTCTCCCACCTCAACCTCCAGTACTGCATCCGAGAATGCAAAGTCGTTGACTGTGACGGTATGCGTCTCGGCCGCAGCAACCGGCAACAGCACGAGCAGCAGTGCCATCGGTAGCAGCAATCTCACGGCGACCACCCTATGAGTGGCAGCACCACTCGTAACATGATTACTAACGCACCAAGTCCACCAAGTGAATAGGCGGCATAATGGCCGGTGAAACCGGTGTGCAGGCGCCGGATGCGTTCGCCAGTGCGGATAGAACAGTCTGCAAGAGAGTTCACAACACCATCTATTATGACAAGGTCGAAACGATTGCACGCTGCCGCAATAACGTCCCAGCAGCGCAGTCCAAACCAGTCAAAGAGACGCGCCATGTAGAGACGCTCACTTAGGAAGCGGTGCAGCATGGCAGTGGGGTAATTCTTGAGGATGAAGCGCGCACGATCAGGTCGCTCGGTCTGGGAAGGCGACCAGTAATAGAGCAGGCTCGCCAGCCCGATGCCGCTAAGCGCCGCCGCCACCGAGAGGTGCGTCCCACTGGCAGTCAGAATATGGTCTAGGAGTACCCAATTGTCCTGGTGTGTATGGTAACCATAGTGGACATAGCTGGCGAATCCATCCCCAATGAATATAGCGAATCCTGAAACCACCGCTAGCACCCCAAGGATACCGAGTGGCACGGTCATCACCGCTGGTGCTTCATGCGCCTTATCGTTCATGGGGCCTGTAAATGTCATCATCCACAGACGAGTCATGTAGAAAGCAGTCATGCCTGCGGTCGCAAGTGCCATCATCCAGAGCACGGCGAAAATTGGTTCTACCTCACCATTGTGCCGAACCGCAGCTAGTATTTCGTCCTTAGACCAAAAGCCGGAAAAGAACGGCACACCTGCTATTGACAATACTGCTAACCCCATTGCTGTCGAGGTAAACGGCATCGCTTTGCGCAACCCCCCCATTTCACGCATGTCCTGTGTGTGCACGGAGTGAATTACCGCACCGGCGCCGAGGAAGAGTAGTGCTTTGAAAAAGGCATGATTTAATAAGTGGAACATGCCAGCAGTGTAGCCGTGTGCTTCGGCATAAGCGTCTCCACCTGCGTGTGCGAATGCCCACGCCCCGGTGCCGAGTGCGAGAAACATGTAACCCAGTTGCGAAATGGTCGAGTAGGCAAGCACGCGCTTGACATCATACATCACCAGAGCCATTGAAGCAGCGATGAAGGCAGTGAAACCCCCAGTGACTGCGATATAGAGTGCTGTGTCAGGCGAGTGTACAATCAGAGGATACGCCCGTGCAACAAGGAAAACACCGGCCTTGACCATCGTCGCAGCGTGAATCAGTGCACTCACCGTTGATGGGCCTTCCATGGCGTCGGGCAGCCATACATGCAGCGGGAATTGTGCTGACTTGCCGACGGCGCCACCAAAGATACAGAGTGTAGCCCACTTCAACTCGGTCGCGTGCTCTGCCAGCACTGCAGGATCAGCAAAGAGCTCGCTGTAACGCAAGGTCCCGAAAGTGCTAAACAAGATCACCAGTCCAAACAGTAGGAATACATCCCCAACGCGCGTGACGAGGAACGCCTTCTTGGCAGCAGAAGCGGCTGAGGGCTTCTCATACCAGAAACCGATAAGCAAGTAGGAACAGAGGCCAACAAGTTCCCAGAAGATAAAGAGTAGTAGAAAGCTGTTAGCAATAATCAAGCCGTGCATCACCCCTACAAAGAGGCAAATCTCCGCATAATAGCGGATACGCCTCTCGCCCTCTTCGGCCATGTAGCCGATCGAGAACATTACTACCAAGAACGAGACAATTCCTACCACAACCAGCATAAGCGCTGCTAGTCCATCGAGATAGATTCCTCCCTCGAACGAGAAGGTTGTACCTTCAAACCAAGTCCAAGTATCCTCATACGGACTGTGGTCGCCGGTAAAAACTTCCCATGCAACTAGTAGTGAGACGGCGCTCGACATGCCGACTCCAAACAATGCCAGCCAGCTGCCTGAAGCGACAAACTTGGAACGTAGAGGCTCAAACCGCCCGCAGACTATGATAAGTAAGAAAGCTGCTATCGGGAAGGTTGGAATCAGCCATGCCTGCTCGAGCATCTTACCACCTCAGGAGGTCGAGCATATCCAGCTCAATTGTGTCACGTTGTTTGTAGAGACTCAAGAGAATGGCAAGTCCAATCGCGACCTCAGCTGCGGCAATCGCAATCACAAACAGAGCGAACACCTGCCCTCCCATGTCGTGCCAGAATTCAGCAAAGGCGACAAAGTTGATATTGGCGGCAGTGAGCATTATTTCGATTGACATCAGCACCACAATAGCGTTGCGATTGCGTACCACTCCGTAGCCTCCAATCAACAGCAAAGCCGAACTGAACAGGACGTAGTGCAACAACGGAATCATTTAGGCTCCTCCCGTGCCAGGAACACTCCGGCTTGCAAAGCGACGACAAGTATCATACCAGTGAGCAGGAGCGCCAGCTCCCACTCACTGAAGACTTCGAAGGCGAGGAACTGAGTCGTGCCGACCTCAACAGAATGCAGCAGGCTCCAATCAGTAGTATGGCCATTAGAGTCTAGGGCCCGGACCTGCCAGTGATAGATGCTGCCTGGCTCGAGGTCACTCACATAGATGCGCAGTCCCTCGCCTTCGTTAGCATTTACAGTGCTTCCGTCAACCGCCAATAGTCGGAACTGGTAGCTAATACTTACAGCATCCCATTCTAGAATTTGCTTTGCTGAAGCGTTAAGGCTGAAAATCCCACTCGCGACTATCTCATTTTCTGCACCGTTAATTGGCACGTACCAAACCACCCAAGTATAGAAGTCGGGCATCAACCGTTTGGTTTGATAGCTAGCTGCATCCGTGAGCGTGACGTTTACCACATCGTCAGCAGTCGAATTGAGTACCATAACTATGTACTCTACTGACAATGCGCTCCATTCAAAGTGCAGCGTACTATTGTGGTGCTGGTAGCCGTCAGCTGGCCAGAGTGGGTATGGGTCGCTGCCTTCCTCGGCTGGAGTGAGTTCAGCCCAAGGTGCAAGCGCAAGTGTTGCCAGCACGTAGAGCACCAACGTGCTGCGCAGCAGCCAGCTTATGCGTGACTCAGTCATAGTCACCCCCTGGTAGCGTGCGTCGCGTGAGCATAATACCAAACAGGATAACTACCGAAACAGCACCGACATAGACCAATACCTGAATGACTGCTAGAAACTCCGCGCCGGCGAGAATGAATATACCTGCAGTGAGCAGGAAAACGGTCGCTAACCAGACTACGGAATGAACTATGTCACTACCGGTTACAACAGCCCAGGCCGCCGCAAGGATGCTCAGCGCGAGCAACCAGAAAACAATGAGGGCCACATCCATTCAAGCAGCCTCCGCCGGCTGCAGTCCGCTCGAAGTGGAATCCGAGATTGGTTCCATGTGCAGGCAGTCAACGGGACAGACCTTGACACAGGTCGTGCAGCCGATGCAGATTGTGTAATCAAAGTAGGGAACAGGGATGTTGTGCTTTGACCCGTCACGTTTCTCGCGCTCCTTAGGCCCAGTATCCATGATGATACAGTTGGTGGGGCAGTTGTCGACGCACTTGCGGCAGCCGATGCAGGTATCAGCATGCAATGCCGGTGACTCCATCATGTAATTTGTGAGCGGTAGCTGCGGTAGTGTGTCCATATCAACCTTGAGCGACCGCGCTGGATAGATGAGTCCCTCGCGCGTAGTGTCGGCCATCTCGTAAAAATCAGTCATAGTCATTGCACCCGTGGGGCAGTAGTCCTCGCAGAAACCGCAGAACATACAGTGGCCGAAGTTGATGGCCGGACGCTCTGGCTTGGACTTACGTTTAGCGAGATGTGAACCATACCAGGCGCGTACCTGTTCCTCCTCATCGAGGGTTTCAGGCTTCATCTTGAGGCAGCGGTTCGGACAGACTTCAGCACAGATGCCACAGCCTATGCAGAGATCCCAGATGACCGCGTTCATGCCACGGTAGGTAGGGGGTAACTCACGCCGTTCCAGTGGATACATAGTAGTTTGCGGCCGTCCGAAAGTTGCCTTAAGCATCTGTCTGATAGTGACGGTAAAGGGTCTGATGATTGACGTGATTAGGCTTGGAGTCTTAGTTGGTCCGGGCATCAGAAGACCTCCACATACAGGATAGCAATAGCTAGGTTGACTAGCGAGAGTGGCAGCAATCGTTTCCATCCCAGCAGCAGAATCTGGTCGGTGCGAATGCGCGGTACGGTCCAGCGCAGGATGATGAAAAATACCAGGATACCGTATACTTTAATCAGAAACCAGATTTCTCCTGGTAGGAATGGCCCTGCCCAGCCACCCAAAAACAGAACAGTTGCAATCATGGCACCCACAAAACCGCGGATGTATTCAGCCGCGAAAGTAAGGCCTAGCCGCAGGCCACCAATCTCAGTAGTCCAGCCCTCGACCAGTTCCGCTTCGGCTTCGGGCAAATCGAAGGGGATGCGTTCGACCTCGGCTAGGATGCAAACCATGAAAACAATGAAACCGATGAACTGAGGAATAACATTCCACATAGGAATACCAAATTGTGATGTATCCTGCTGCTGGGCAACAATATCCATGGGGCTAAAAGATCCAGCGACAAGGAAAACACCGGCCATCGACAGTAGCAGTGGGATTTCATACGCCATCAGCTGCGCGGCCGAACGCATACCGCCAATGAGTGTATACTTGTTGTTGCAGGCCCATCCAGTCGTTAAGACACCTATTGGTGCAATCGAGAAGGCAGCCATAACTACCAATAGTCCAAGTGGAGCTGATGAGGCTGCTATGCGAGGCGAGAAGGGCACCAATACCAAAAGCAGAATACTCGAAGAGATGAATATAACTGGCCCGATAGTATAGAGAAGGCGATCAGCCTTGGCAGGAACAATCATCTCCTTACAAAAGAATTTGATACCGTCAGCAACATTCTGTAAGATTCCGATACCAGCATAGGTTGTGGTCTTCCAGCTGTATTCAGGTACAGAACCGGCCAAGTCACTGGCAATCTCCTTCAGTGAGTTGAAAGAAAGCATCGGCCCCCGGCGGTCCATGATACGTGCCGCAATCTTGCGCTCAAGGTATACAACTATTATGACATTAGTGAAACCTATCATCAGAGCGACGTTAACCACGATGGACCACGCCAGAACGTTCAGGCCAGGATCAGATTCCATCCAGCGTGCTAGGTCGCCGGCCGGGTTGCTGAATGGCGGCATAATGTGCTCCTGGAAATAGAGCAGCGGCGTTAGCAGCGGCACCAGCCACACCTCGCAGAACCAGTAGCTCCAGTCGTAGAGCGACGTCATTTGTCTGTTTCCCCGATGCACATGTCAATGCTGCCCATGATAGCTGGCACGTCAGCCACCTTGTAGCCTTTCAGGAAATGTGGGGATGCCGAAACTGTAGTGAACATTGGACTGCGAATTTTCCAGCGGTAGGGGCGGTCGGTACCGTCACCAACTAGATACATCAGCGCCTCACCACGACTATCTTCAGTGCGCCGAAACGCCTCGCCACTGGCCCGCACGGGAACGCTGTCTGCCATCACCTTGCCTTCCGGCATCTTCGCCAGCGCCTGACGGACGATGTCCATTGATTGGTACATCTCATCGATGCGCTGGCGGTAGCGGCTGAAGCAGTCGCTAATACCGTCACTGGCAGAAGTGGTAACTGGCGTGAAGTCCAGCTCGGGGTAAGCATCGTAAGAATCGGCTTGCCGCAGGTCGAAAGCAACCCCAGCGCTGCGCAGGTTGGGGCCAGTAATACCCCAGTTGATGGCGTCGCTGGCGCTGTAGCAACCAACATCATCTGTGCGCATGCGGAATATTTTCGAGTTGTCGTACAAATCTTCATATTCCTTTAGCCGCCGTTCGAGGGTCTGCATCACCCTCTCTGCCTTGGCAGCAAAGCCAGGCGGCAAATCGCGTTTGACGCCCCCGATTTTAACATAGTTGTAGAGTAGTCGCCCGCCGCTCGGAATTTCAAGCAAGTTCAGAAACATCTCGCGATCACGCATGCCGTAAAGGAAGCCAGTAATCAACCCCAAATCAGGCAGGTATGCTCCGAGCCACATCAGGTGTGATGCGATACGCTGTAGCTCAAGCACGATAGTGCGGATATACTTCGCGCGCGGCGGCGCTTCCACACCAAATAATTCTTCGGCCGTAAGGCAGTAACAGTGAGTCCAGGTCATCGCGCTGGCGTAGCATAGCCGATCGGTGAGCGTTGTGTTCATGAAATACTTACGTCTCTCTCCGATTTTCTCGACTGAACGGTGGAGGTAACCCAGCTCCGGTACAGCGTCAGTAATTGTTTCTCCGTCAACTTTGATGCGCAGGTTCCAGAGTCCGTGGGTCATCGGGTGCTGCGGGCCCATGTGAATCCACATTTCCGCCATTACCACTCCTCCTCATGAATTTCATAAACATAGTCTTTGCGCAGCGGGTGGCCTGCAAACCCATCAGGTAGAAGTACCCGTTTTAGGTCTGGATGACCGATAAAGTAGATTCCCATCAGATCGTACGCTTCACGCTCGTGCCAGTCTGCTCCACCCCAGAGATGTGTAATGGAGTCTATAGTGGGTGTATCACGCGGTAAGTCTACATGGACCTCGAGCATTTGTCCCGACTCACCAACGATAGAAAAATGGTATACGAGTTCAAAGTCGGATTGGTTGTCTACTGCTGAAATCAATGAGCAGTGGTCAAAGGCGAAGTCCTCCTTCAGCGCCGTAAAGAAGGCCGGGCTCGCCTCACGGGTGACCGAAATGCAGCCAACGTTAGAGCGAAGCACTGAGCTATTGCTGGTGCCTTTGTGCTTTCCGAGTTGCTGAATGAGTTTCCCGGTTTCCATATCAACGCCTCAGAAAATATCCTGGCTCCTGCTCACGAATCTTCTTCTGGAGTGTCAAGAAACCGTGCATTAGCGCTTCGGGTCTGACAGGACATCCGGGAATGTAAACATCAACTGGGATGAAAGTATCAGCGCCCGCAACGACCGAGTAGGAATCCCAATAGGGGCCGCCGCCAATAGCACACTCTCCCATCGCGATGACCCATTTCGGGTCGGCCATCTGCTCGTATAATGTCTTCAATTTTGGGCGCAATTTCTCACAGACCGGACCATTTACAATCAGGATATCACACTGTCGAGGTGAGGAACGGTAAACTACCCCCATACGCTCGGAATCGTGGTCGGGGCCGCCGGCAGCACCCATCTCGAGCGCACAGCACATAATGCCGAAGTGGAGCGGCCAGGGTGAATAGCGTAAAGCCCAGTTAAAAATCGGGCGCGTAACACGATTGACAACGTCGCGGATACCAGTCTGCTCAGCGATATTGTAAACTGCGTCATCGACCCATTTTAGAAACTGGTCAGAGCGGAGCGTCAACCAGTCACCTGATGGGGGATCCTCCATCATTGTAGTTGGGTTACTGGTGCGTGAACCGAGTCCGCGCCGCATCCCAGGGTTGCCACGCACCTGTTGCCGACTCATATCCAGATTACCTCTTCTTTTTTCAGCGCGTAATAGAGTGCGAGCAGAGTCATACCGACGAAGAGAAACATCACCAGTTTAGCGCTGGTGTCAAGACTGGTGTAGACCAATACCCAGAGCATCAGGAAAACTACGACGAGGTCAAACACCACGAAAAGAATAGCAAACATGTAATACTGGAAGTGGAATTGAATATGCGCCTCACCAACCGGCGTTTCACCGCATTCGTATGTCGAGCGCTTTAGCGGGTTCCCGTAGTCAGGCCGGAAGAACCGACCGAGGAAGAAATTGAATAGCGGGAAGGTGAGCGCAATGACCGCGAAAATCCCGATAGGGATATAGTCGTGACCGAGCACGGCGCCCCCGTGCAGCAACACTATAAAAAGCGTTTGGGAGAAACGGCGGCGAACCGTAATAAATCCCCAGCGCAGGGGGCAAGCATGGCACCTGCCAGCGACGCTCGTCGGATAACTACTAACACGCTGCAGACAATGAAGCAGAAAAGTGAAAAAATCGCGATGCTGACCGCTTACGATTATTCGTTAGCGAGGTTG
>CALBFM010000016.1:0-1035 GCA_937893445.1 uncultured euryarchaeote | reverse complement strand
TCTCACTGGTAATGGCTATATTCGCCGTCGGGCCGGGGTTGAGCTGTAGCAGCACGGTCATCCCGTTGACATCCATGACGGGGATAGTCGTTTTCACTAACGGGACGGCCGGTAGCACCGCGAGCTTGGTTCCGGTAGCACTGGTATCGAGCACTATCTCCAGATTCTCACTCGCGCCGTTACTGGCGACAGTAACGCCAGTCGCGTAATTCTCATGGAAAGCGAATAGGTAATTGCCGTTTGATTGGTCGCTGGGGCGCACGACGTGTGTCGCACCGCCAAGCTTCTCAGCAGAGGTCCAAGTAGTAGTCGAAGATTCATAGAGCATGACCTCGGCGTCGCGCAGCGTATTGCCGTCCGCATCAAGTACACGCACATACTTCAGATTATCATCGTTTATCGCCGTTAGAGAGAAACCTGCGTAGCCGGGGCTGGTCGACGACGGCTCGACTGACGTGTAGTAACCATCTGCCTCGACACGGAATGTGAAGTTTTCTGCAGGGAGCCCACTAAAAACGTAGATGCCGGAAGAATTGGAAGTCGCATTGAACTCATAACTGGTGGGATACATATCACCCCACCAACCATCACTTGATGCCTCACCTGAGAGTGTAACTGAAGCTCCTTCGACCATGGAGGAATCACCAGATATGTTGCCCACAAAGCTGTCGGACCCTGCTGGAATGGCAGTAAGAATTACGTCCTCCATACTTCCGCCACCTTCAACGGTGAAATCGTTTACAACGGTCAGATAGCCAGACCTTTCATAGCCTATCTTGTAGCTTCCTTCATCGAGTGTGTCAAGGCTGTACCAGCCATCTTCAAGTGTGGTATCAGTCGTCAGGGCACCGGTAGCAGTGTTGAATGCACTGACCGTTGCGCCTTCCAGTCCAGCTCCATCAGCCAGGACAAAGCCGTCCTTGTCATGAGTGGCGGCGCTCGCCTCGTTAGCAAGCATAAGCCCCACCAGAGCTCCGGAAAGCAACATGGCAGTGGCTAGCAGGGCATATAGCGAATGACGCTGTTGAGTCATGA
>CALBFM010000015.1:0-6118 GCA_937893445.1 uncultured euryarchaeote | reverse complement strand
GTGACCCACAGCAGCAGATGCGTGCGATAGTCGTTGGAGGTACCAACGGCAAGGGGAGTTGCTGCTGGATGCTGGAGGATGCACTGTGCCGGGCTGGAATCCGAGTTGGCTGTGCGACGTCCCCGCACCTGCATAGTGTGCGCGAGCGACTGCGCCTCGACAGGGAGCTAGTCGGGCAGGTCGATTTTGCAACACTGGCCAGCGAAGTGCAACGAGCATGCCGCAAAATGGCAGAGCATCCTAGCTATTTCGAGGTGTTGACTGCAATGACGCTACTCTGGTTCGCCCGCTGCCGGGTCGAGGTCGCTGTGCTGGAAGTTGGCCTCGGGGGTGAGCTAGATGCAATGAACATCGTCGACGCCGAAGTGGCTGTACTGACAACATTGGCGCTTGAGCACACCGATTGGCTCGGCTCCGACCTCAGGGCAATTGCACGCACCAAGGCGGCTATCGTACGGCCGCAAACGCGGGTCATCACCGGCTGGGAGGTAGAATTCCAGCGCTATATTCCGCAGCACACCAACCTCACCAGCGGCGGTTCCGCGCTTGAGTGGGCGACACTTGCGCTCGAGCAGCTAGGTGTCGTGGCTAGTGTATGTGAGACGCGGCCACCGGGGCGACGTGAGCAGGCAGGAAACATTCTGCTTGACTGCGCGCACAACCCGCACGCGCTGGCATGGTTGCTGGACTGTATCCCGGAGCCGAAAGTAGTGCTGTTCGGCTGCCTGCGTGACAAGGCACTCGACGATATGCTGGCGCTGCTGCCATCCAATGCAGAGTTGCTAGTGTGCACGCCAGACTCGCCGCGTGGACGCGAGGCTGCCGATGTTGTTGCAGCCGCTGCAGGACTGGAGCGTAGCAGCCACGCATGCGATTCAATCACTGTAGCACTGGAACTGGCGGGTAAGCGCCCTACACTGGTCACAGGTTCGACCTACTTGGTCGCTGGGGCGCGCAAATGCCTTAGACTGCCGGGCAGCGAAGAGCCCTAATATTACCCAGTGCTCAGTCCGGGATGAGGTTCGCTACAGCGACTGTGATGATGCTCCTGTTGGCGCCGGGCTGCCTTGACACGTCACCTGGCGGGGGGGCCAGTAGTGATACTGCCATTGCAGCACCGACATGGGAAGTGGGGCAGTCCTGGACCTACGCAGTTGTGATTCCTGAAGCGGAAGTAGTGACGACAATGGTCGTCGGTGCGATTGACGAGACAGACTACCATCTCGGCTCCAGCCAGTTGATAGATGCACAACGACACGCAGTCCTGAACCACAACCCGTCGCTTGGCCGAATCCGCATCGCAGACATGGCGCTTTACGAAAAAAATGTACCGCAATTGCTGTTGCATTTTCCACTCGAGTTGGGTTCTAGCTGGAATTTCTCGCTCTTTGGTGTCGAACATTTCGATGCAGCTGTGGAAGCAATCACTGAAGGAAAAGCCACGGTGACAGCAGAAGCTACGTCAGGCGAGCGGCTGGACTACATCTATGACGCTTCCATAGGCTGGCTGACCAGTTTCGTACGGAGTGACGCAAGTGGTAGTGAGCCTTTGCGTATGACACTGGTCGAAGCAGCTAGCGGCTACACTGGTGAAGCGTGGTTCTGCCGCGGCGGCGACCTGTACGAAGATGAGTTCGCTGGTCCAGACTTTGAGTTCTACGATACCGCCTTCGCCAATGACGGGCACACGCGTTACGGGCCGTGGAGCTACATAGTTTACTGGATTGAGGCTGATATCGGGGGGTCTGGAAATGGCGAACTGGTACTGCGCGACCACGATGGCGAGCAGCTGACTGAGGTGTTTACTCCAGGCAACAGCTTTCAGGAACTAGGTACTGTGACTGGAACTAGTGGTAACTGGACACTACAGATATCCTTGAGTGGTGACGCTGACGTGCGGCTGCTTGTCGCCGGTGCAATTCAGTATACCTGGGCACTCTAGCAGCGAAGCTAGCGCACGAAGAGCCGGTACTTCTGGTCCTGCTCCCGGATTTCATGCTCAATGCGAGAGGCTATGTATTTGCCGGGCTGCCGGAAATTAGAGACTTTCGCCTCCATATCGCTGAAGCTGGTAAAGGGGCGATGCGCGACAATTGCTTCCATGGTCTTTTTGCCTAGTCCGGGCAGCAGTTCGAGCGAGTGGTAGCGGCGCGAAATAGGGCCGGCGTAGTTGTAGAACTGGATGAATTTCTCCTCCTGCTCGCCAATCAGCTCCTCCA
Source organism: uncultured euryarchaeote (assembly GCA_937893445.1). Lineage (GTDB taxonomy): Archaea > Thermoplasmatota > Poseidoniia > MGIII > CG-Epi1 > UBA8886. The sequence goes on along the minus strand of CALBFM010000015.1, from coordinate 3,899 downwards.
ACAGGAAACCCAACTCAGTCTGGGCCGTGTGAGTCAGGTCAGTATAGTTTACACGAGCGCGTACTCGCTCAATCTGTGTCCGTTCGCCAGCCTCCTTACCGATAAAGACCCGATCACCAATATTAATCGGGGCGCCCGGAATCGGAGCCATTTCGAAAATCTTGAACTCTTCCACACCAAGTCCATAGATTACCGCCTCGCGTCGGAAGCGGCGCTTCCCATCGGAGCGGCCTTCCGGCAGGACATCCAACACGCAGGCGTACTCCTCCATCGTTATGCCTCTGTGTTCTCCTGGACGGCGGCGATAATTGCGCTGATTTCTTCCTGCCCGAGCGAGAAACGTTCACGCGCGAAGATGGCGCGTACGTCGTTAGGATGTGTCGGCAGGATGTCGGCAATCTTAGCGGCGTAAAAGCCATCTACGTGTTCCAGCCCGCCAACGGCCTGCATGATGCCCTCGGCCTGCGCGCTGGTCACGCGCGTCAGGTGGCGTACATGATCCAGTGCCAGTCGATGCTCGTACTGTATCTGCTCAATCAAGTCCAGATTGTGTGAACCGCAGCTGTTGCATGGCGGCCCCCTAGGAGGCTCCGGTGCCTCTGCTTCCTCCGGCCCACTCTGCTCCTCTCCATCTGTCACGGGCGTTTCCTCTGGGGTCTCCAGTTCCTCGACTTCCGGTTCTTCCGACTCATCAGGTAAAGACTGGAAGTGGCCGCAGTCGCGACAGCGATGCTTGTTTTCGCGGTTGCCTAGCTCCGCCTCGAGCAATCCCTTCACTACACCTAGCGGTACTGGCTGTGGTTCGTCCATGACTACCTCGCCCGCCTAAGGTGTTCGGGGCGTATAATCAGCTGCTTCACGGCATTACCCTCGTTAGCGCGCACGACGTAAGCCTTGCCCTGCATTCCAGTAACATTCCCAGTCAGTCCGTGGAAACGGTGATGAGGGTGCCCTCGCTGAACCGAAGGGTCAATCACGATATTGACCCGCTCGCCCACACCAAACTGCTCAAGCGTACGCGTAATTGGTGAGAGCCCGCGCTCGCGCGCTCTGCGCGAGAGCTTGTAGCGCGAACCGCTGCGCAGACCTTTTGACCGCTTCATGTCTTCGAATCCTCCAAGTGGATATGCAGGACGTCCAACACCTCCACCTGACATTCGGTGCCAATCAGCGTGGCAAGGCTGGGCGATGTGCGCCCACCGTCACCACTCACCAGTTCCCGGATGTAGGTCCCATGCTGCGCGCGGATTTCCAGTTCGGCGCTCGTAGCGCCGGCAGAAAGCAGTTTCATGCTCTCCACACGTCGCGACCGCACCAAATCCGCTCGTCGATGGGACACCCGGGTGGGAGTGCGCTGTTCGACGACCTTACCCGTCAACCGCTGTACGCCTTTCTTAAGCCTTTCGATTTCGACTGGCTGGTCGAAGTTGATGTCGATACGATAGGTTTTGTCACATACCGTCTCCTTGAGTTCTGCTACGCGTGGTCGCTCGACCCACGCGAGCCCATTTACGGTGATACGCCCGGCGGCGGCAGCGTTGATTACCTTTTCGAGCGCCGCCAGGTCTAGGCTGCGCACCTTAGGCTGCCTCAGTTCTAGCACGAACGGTCGACCCCTGCCCAGCATCGCGGCGTCGATATCCTCACGCCCCATACCGTGGAATTTGTCCTCACTCGCACCAGCAGTCTCGAGCAGAGGTCCGGCGACCAGCGACTGGACCGACTCGAGATACATCTGGCCGCTACTGTTGCACCGCTCGCAGCCGCGGCCGTGGCACTCGCGGCAGGGCCAACGTGTCTGCGGAATAGTGCGGTCAGTCTTAGTGTAGCGACCTTCGATGAAAAGTGAGCGCAGCTGTAAATCGACAGTATCATAGCGTGTGTCGACCACGATAACCGCATCCGGGATGTCACGCTTCGGTGTCAGCCCGCTCACATCGGCGACGCGTGAGCCGATTTCGCGATTGAGCTGAGACTTGAGTGGCTCACCGTGGCCCCCTGAAATCATTTGCAGCTCCTTTTCGCGCGCTAGGGTTTCTTCGTTGACCACTGTGCCGACCTGGAAAGTTGCTAGCTCGATACCATCAAGGGCTTCGAGCACCATTTGCGCTAGCTGAGCCACCTCACCACACAATCCTTCGCAGAGGCCGCACTCGTTCGGAGCGGGGGCTGGCGTGCCATCGTGGAAGTAGGATGTCTCACCCACTTTACCCTCCGCTTCCGCCAGCATCGCCCGCGTCGCGAGCAGCGCCTGCCCGCGCTCGTGATTGGTGAGGCCAAAGCCCAGTCTGGCCGCGAGCCGGCCAGTGCAACTGAGGCAGAGCTGCTCCCGTTGAGCGAGTTCGGCAAATGCCCTAAGGTCCACGTCCGCGCGCACCTACAGGTCGTTTTAAGCACGCGGTTCGAGCGCAGAACGCAGCTCTCTCGGCCGGTCAGTGGCAATGCCAACGACGCCAGCAGCTGCCAACTGCTGTGCCTGTCGAGAATCGTTAACTGTCCAGACAAGCACCGGAAATCCATTCTTCTGCATGCGGTGTAGGAAACCGAGGCGTAGCAGCCGCCAGTTAGGCGCGACAAAGCGAGCACCACAACTGCGAAGGCGCCTGACGGGGAAAAACTCGCTGAAGCGGAGGCGGAGGCCACCGCGTGGAACACCCAGTAGCAGTCCTGCGTAGGCGTCGGGCTGCGCGGCGAGAACTTCACGCACTATGTCATCGTGGAACGACTTGACCCATAACTCCGCAAGGCCATTGACTGCACTGAGCGCGTCGCCCGCGCAGCCTCGCTCCTTCAACTCGAGGTCAAGACCTGCGTCGTACTCGCGGCAGAGTTGTGCAAGCTCCTCCAGCCGCGGTACTGCAAAGCCTGCCAGTGACTCCAGCTCAGAGTGCGATAGGGATGACAATGGATGCCCCGCGATGGTGGCGTCGTGGAAGCAGGCGAGTTCGCCGTCAGCGAGGCGTCGAACGTCGCACTCGACCATGTCGGCACCCTCATCGAGTGCAGCCATGAACGCTGCCAAGGTGTTGTCGGGATGGCCCGCTTCCGAACGACCACGGTGAGCAATTATACGCACGGGGCGGTATGCGCGACGTTTTTATATGGTCTGACGGGTGGCTCAGACAGGTGATTTAAGTGGTCAATAGTGATGTTGAAGAACTGATTACGCATCTTGGCCGCGAAGATGCACAGGCACGCCGTGATGCGCTGGAACAACTCGGAGCACAGATTCCGTTCCGTGAGAAGCAGATTGCCGCCGCGTTGGTGGCACAGCTGGGCAGCGGAGACCACTTCGTGCGGCAGGCGGCGCTGGAACTGTTTGGCAGTATGGGTGAGCAGGCACTAGAAGTGCTGGTCAACGATGGGCTAAACGCGGGAAACGTTTTCTTACAGCGGATAGCGATGGACGCTATCGGCCGCAACAACAGCGGAGAGAGCAAAACCTACCTCGTGATAGGGCTCACAAGCCCCGACCGCTACGTGCGCTGGCAAGCAGCCAAAGGACTTAGAATGTTTTCCAGCGATGACAGCACGGCAGCGCTGAGCAAGGCGCTATACGACCCAATTCCACATGTGCGTGACCGTGCCGCCGAATCGCTGATGCGACACGGGCCTGAGGGGGTGGCACTAGTCGAGAACTGGAAGCCGCGCCGCAGGGCACGTGGATTGCGGAAGAAGTTCCGGCGGCCGGCACCAAAGCCGAAAGGTGAAAGTGGCGTAGTCGCTGAGACCTCGGTCAAAAAAGAGTCAGGCTATCTCTACTATCTGGGCAAGGATGGTGACGTCTGGCGCACCCGCATGGCGCGCGGTACAGAGAAGGGTGGCGGCGGCGAGAAAATCGCCACGGCAGGCGTCACACGCGAGTCCGGGTGGCTCTACTATGTCGACAAAGAAGGCAA
>CALBFM010000014.1:0-11795 GCA_937893445.1 uncultured euryarchaeote | reverse complement strand
ACTCCAGGTAGACATTCGTCAGGTCCGCACCATACAGGTCGGCATCCGTCAGGGTCGCACCCTCCAGGTAGGCTCCCGACAGGTCCGCCTTCATCAGTCCGGCACCCGTCAGGTTTGCACCCTCCAGGTAGGCATCCGTCAGGGTCGCACCCTCCAGGTAGGCATCCGTCAGGTCGGCACTATCTAGGTAGGCACGCGTCAGGTCTGCATACTCCAGAGTGGCATCCGTCAGGTCCGCGTACTGCAGATAGGCAAAGGCCAAGTTCGCCTTCATCAGTCCGGCACCCGTCAGGTCCGCATCCGCCAGGTAGGCTACCGTCAGGTCCGCAACAGGCAGAAAAGCTCCAGACAGATTTGCACCCGGCATAGACGCACCCGCGAGGCTCGCAAACGCAAGCGAAGCCTCCGATAGGTTTGCACCCGGCATATCCGCAGCCGCTAGGTTCGCAAACGCAAGCTCGGTTCTCGACAAGTCCGCACCACTCAGATTAGCCAATGACAGGTCTGCACCAAACATGTCGGCTTCCGACAGGTTCGCGCCACTCAGGTTGGCGTTGCGCAGGTCAATCCACCTCAGGTCCTTCCCACTCAAGTCCATTCCTTGCATCTCGGCATCCTCGCACTTGCCGTACGGCACCAGATAGCAGGAGTTGACGTTAGCGAGGTCCTCCTCCAGCGCTTGGATGTCGGCTGCGTGCTCATCGAGCGTTTGGGTAATGTCCGCAATCGCATTTTCGAGCGCCGAGACTTCCCCCTCAAGGGCTGCAATCCCATTCTCGAGCGTCAAGATTCTCACGTCAAGGTCCGCAAGTTGTGCCTCTACATACTCCAAGTCGGCTTCTGCAGTCTCAAGATCTGCTGCTAGGGCAGTCAGGTTCGCTTCCAGCTCCGCTTCCAGAGCTTCAATAGCCATTAAGTCTGCGTCAAGTACGTCGATGATAGCGTCGAGGTCCTGCAGGTCTACATCGAGGATATCGATTATCGTATCAATCTCATCCTTTAGTGCAGCGATGTCTTCGTTGTGACTGTTAATCCAGATGACTGAAGGCGCAGGCTCCACTCCATCATCGAAGACCTCCCAGCCATCGGATGGAGGAGTTCGTTCTTCTGCGTCAGCAGGCGCTCGATAGTCAGTGCCTACGCTCCCTTCGTCAAGATTCCAAAAGCCATCATTATTGGTAAAAATATGCTGGTTTGTGTCTGGCATCTGGTAGTTGTTGCGACAACCATCTCCATATCCACCACAGTCATCTCCGACACGCTCGTAGATGCCGTTCCAGGTCTCATTGCCAGCACCAGTAACCACAACGATGTCCTCATTTTTTAGATCATCTCTAACACTCGCAATTTCACCGGCATTGTCTTCACTCTCAGTCTCGAGTGCGCCAATACGTGCTTCAAGTGCTTCAATGAGCGCAAGGTCGGCATCAAGGATATCCGAGACAGCCTCGATATCCTCGTTCAGCGTGGCGATGTCCGAACTGTTCTGGCTGGTATTTTCATCCAGCTCACTGGTGTCGGTCGGTTCAGCTCCGTCTAGACAGCCAGCTAGCGCCGTTGTCAGCAGCATTAGTGCTAACGGCAGGGTTGCGATGCGGGTCATACGTGGGCATTTACGCCGGTCTAAATTAGTACGCTCTTGAATCTTCCGCTTTCATGATTTCCCGCATGAAACTGGTAGCGTAGGTGCCCTTGTCCAGCGTGAAGCGGAACTCCGGTACACCGTCTTCCACGCTCCACTCCAAAGCTTGGGCAGTGGCGTGGATAGGACGCCGCAGTCCGTCGGAGGCGAGTCGAGGCGCTTCGGGTAGTGCATAGTTCTCGCGAGCGATATCGCTCTCCGTGACGACCTTTCGCTCGATTTCACCCTGTGGACCGTCAGCGAACGGTGCACTGAAGCCAGGTAGCAGCGCGGTGACCCACGCCTTGCCTTCAGCGCAGCGCTTTGTGAGCTTGGGCTGGTTGCGCTCGTTGACAACAATCGGCACACGCTGGTCGGGACCGCCGTGCCGGTCGGCCGGTAGTACAATGTCACCCACCTCTGGCACATCAAGCGGTAGTTCCTGCGAAATACGCTGCGCGACCATGGCGTTGAAGAGCGCCGCTTGCGCAGCGTGGATGAACATCTGTTGCAGGTTCGGCGGCAGCCGGTGTAGCGCCCCCTGCCAGTCATCAGGGTTGCGCAGCAGGTGACCGACCAGCTGTCGCTCGAAAAGCAGTCGTCCCGGTAGCGCCTCGAGCGTCCCTGCCAAGTCACTGGTATTGCGATAGTGGGCACGTGCCGCCTCCGCTTCGGCATGGGCTTCGCTTGTGTCGACCGCTTCCGTCGACGGTGAGCCGATATAGGTCTCTACCGCGCGCTGCCAGTCGCCCTGCAGCATCGCCTCACCAACCAGATGCGTTACCGGTCTCGAAGCGCCGAAGCGCTGAACACCAAAGTAGTTGGGAAATCGCCCATTCAGCTCCTCGAGAATCACAGGAATGCGCGTTTCCGGATCTTCGGTGTTGGCGACCCGGACGACGAAGCAATTGCCACGTAGTTGCCCTAGTCGCAGCGGCTTCAGCGTGCGGTGCAGTGGCTCGATTGTAACGCCTGCCAAATTGACCGTTGCAATCGCCTCCATGCTGGCGCGCACGGTCATTAGTTGAGTGGTCACCGCACGCTTGTCCTTGGTGCCGGCAAAGCCGATGGCGCGCGGCTGGATGCCAAGCGCACGAGCCAGATCGCGTATCAGCAGGTTAGTCTCGCGATTGCGCGCTGTAACACGCACGACACAGTGACGACCATCGACTGCTTCAGGCGGCAAAAGTTCGCGCTCCACGACGGTGAAGTCCTCTGGTGTGGCACGCAGCCGGCCGGCAATGCCGTCAGCGCTGGAGAAAAACGGCTCGCACCCCGGTTCTGGGAGGCTCATGCCTACTTGGCGAGCTTGTCCTGGATGGCGTGGATGTCGGCAATGATGGACTCCATTGCGCGGTCGAGGGCTGCTTTTGGGGTCCCCTTCTTGGTACGGACGTAGAAACGGGGATCGTCCAGCACGATGTGGCGCATGTAGTAGGAGGCATAGTCTACTTGCGGGTCAGCCAGCGTGCGGTTGAGCAGTGGCCCCAACAGAGTCTCGTTAGCGCCGCTGATCTGGACTTCCAGCTCATTTTTCGACTTCTTGACCTGGGTGACTTCCATCTTGCCTCTTTCCAGCGCAACTACCATAGTCATAGTAGCTGGTTGCTGGGGTGGCGCGGACCTTCCTGCCGTTTATAAGGATTGCACTGCGGCAACCTGTTCGTCAAGTGGCGCGTCGGTGCGAATCCCGAGTGGATGGAAAATACTGGACGACGCGAACCAGCCCCGCTCCTGCAAGGTGACCACGATACGCTCGCGGCGTGGCGTCTCGCCTCTACCAGCGGCACGCGCCATTTCATTCATGTCCCACAGCCCCGGCGGTCCCGGCAGCTCTTCGCGTAGCGTAGTCAGCAGCCGCACCAGTCCTTGACGCTGCACCGTTTCTGGCAATTCCTGCTCGCTGGGCAGCGCGGCGGAGTCACCTAGTGCATCTGCCCAGAGCGGTCCTGCCAGACCCGAGGCGTTCGCGTCGTGCAGCTGCATCTCGTGCGAGAGCCAGCGCAGCGTGGGAGGCTTGCCAGGCGTCAGCCTCACCCAGGCTCGCAAGTGATGTCCTTCGGTATAGCAGAGTAGTGGTGTAACGGTACGTCCTTCTCCAGCCGCCTCGCGCGCGATAGAGCCGAGCAAGATGCGCATCCCGACCTCCTTCGCAGCCACTCCTGACAATGGCCGTGCACCATAGCGCCGCTCGCACGCCTTCGGCTGCGCACCACACAAGACAGCGGTGTCAGTAGCAGCAACACCAAGGAGTCCGCCATCGGCTACCGCTCGCACGGCGGCAGGGATGAAAGGCGCCGGCGTCCCGAAAGGGTCGATGTCGAGCGCGTCGAATTCGCGACCCTCTAGTACCTTGCACAGGTCCCCCTCATGTACTTCTGCAGCGAGCGAATTGCGTGCTAGATTGGCGCGAATCGCTTCCGCAGCGGCTGGTGAGCGATCGCAGAATTCAATGGCTGCTCCGGCTTCGGCCATCAGCCGCAGCCCGCGCACCCCGGATGCAGCTAGTCCATCGAGCGTAGTCCCGGCCGGTGCCAGTTTTCGCCAGAGTGCGACGTGCAGGTCACGCGCGGATGCCATGGCCGGATTGTAGAATACACCGCCTGCCTTTCCTGGACCGGAACCGGAGCCAGATGTCTCGGCCTCGAACTTGACTGCCCCTTCGTGGTGGAGCTTCACACCATCCCGGTTTTCAGGATGTGCATAGCTTTCGACGGCAGTAAAGAGGCGTTGATGCGCGTGACTTCCAGCGTGCGCAGGTCGTCCCGCTTGCGGATTGACTGTAGCAGTGGATTGCGCGACCGCTTATGCATTGTGATGAGCATCGGTTTGCCGCACTCGAGTGCGTCGTCAAGTGCCTCGGCAAATTCCTTTGACTCCGAAACAAGCTTGCCGACCTCGTCGATGAGAATAAGGTCATTCTCCTCGATAGCACGTAGCACTGACCCAGCAGCAATGCGATTAACTGTGTCGAGCCGGATGCCGAGCGGCGTCGCTTCGGGGGTGCGTCCTGGCACGCGCGGTTTGACATCCCAGCGCACTGAGGCGGCCAGCTCTTCCTCACCTGTACTGTAGTCGCGCAGCGTCATTTCCACCATCTCTCCATCCTCATCCCGTACATGAGTAGTGAAGCCACCGATTGTGTAGTGATCGCTCACCATCTCGGCGATTTTCAGGACCGTCTCGGTTTTGCCGGTGCCCGGCTGTCCCGAAATGGCCACTTTTACAGGAATCATGCGTAGAAGGGTAAAATGCGCACCAGAGTTTAAGTGTTGTCGCCAGCCGGGGGCCGGTCGAGTCGCTCGGGGCATCCCTGTCTACGCGAGCAGTTACGACATTTGCCGGGACGGTTGTGGTTGCGGTGAACCTCGCTCCGACCCGCCAGGGCATCATTCATTTCCCCCAGCTTCTCGAGTACAATAGCTTTCAGTTTGGGCTCCCATTCGACCGTGTGCGGTTCCGACTCGAGGCCGTATCGCAGCTGCCCCTCAGGAGGCGGCGTGCCAGTTGCCTCCTCAATCAGCAGGCAGTAAGCACCTGTCTGCAGCACGTGGCTGAAGAAGGGGGCCGGCGGCCGGCGGCCGGTCTTGACCTCGACTGGTAGACGTATGCCGTCCTCATGGAGGATATAGTCAGGTCGCCCTGCTAGGTTGTGTTTCTCTGATTTTAGAATGGGGGAGCGGTCGCTCAATCCGTCGGGCGCCTCGATGTCACCGTCGCCTAGTCGGTAGTCGTCGCGCAGTTGGTCAATGCGCTCAGTCGACTGCAACAGTCGGTAAAGCAAGTACGCTGCGGCGAGCATACTGATTAGACTCACGATGAGCACGATATTCCCCTCAAACGTGCCGACTCGCCACAGGATGAAGAGCGCCACCAGCACCAGCAGTGTGATGTACCCTACGACGGCGAGCAGTGTACTGGAGGTCTCGCGTGACCGGCTCTCCTCGAACAACAGTGTCCGGAGTGAGTCGCCGATTTCGCGGTGCTTGACGAGACCACTGTCCACTTCGCTGCCTTCAGCTTCGACTCCACTGCGGCCGAGCCACCACGATAGTGGGCAGTAACCGTACCGTTCCATCTCAGAGGCCGAGATGATTCCTTTGCTCATGGGTGTTAAGTCCGGGGTTGAGTCCGAGAGGCTGCGCCACGCCGTGGCGACACAAAAAGCTTCAGGTATCTCGGTAGCTGTCGAGCCACGCCAAATTGGCGTATTCGGCAATTGTGTGTGACCAGCGCAGCTCGTGGCTGCCGCTTTCATCGCTGAAGCGCAGTGTTACCAGCAGCTGGTAGTCGTAAGCTGATGGTTCATGGTAGATGAGCGACGGCAGTTTGACCGATGTGTGCGGCGCAAGCGCACCCGGGTGCCATGTTTCCTGTTCGACCAGCATGGTGTCGTTCCAGACTGAGACCTCCAACTCCAGTCCGCTGAAGCTGGTGGTTCCCTCGTTAGTCACGCGGCATTGAACAAAGTTACCAGAGTAGGAATGGTGATAGACAATCTCGACGTCAACCGCTGTACGCGGGATAAACCACACCCAGCCAGCCCACAGCAGCAGCAGCACCGCTAGCACAGCCCCACCACGCAGCAACAGCATTCGCTGCTCCCGGTTCACAGTGACGCCCCCAGCGACGCCAGCAGAGAGGTGCCAGGCTCCGGAAGGATGTAATGGTGCTCTCCTGTACCGAGTTCAGTGTCGAGCCCACCGCGCTGGTGCTCAATCCAACTTGGAATAAGTGGGAACCCACCTACTTCCTGCAGCCTCACGTCAAGCAACATCGCGGCAGTGTCGAGCACGAATGACCCCAGCCGCAGCTCGCCTGCAACTGCCAGCCCCAGCTCACCACCGTACGCTTCGCTCAGCTCGAAGACCGGGTAGACCCCGAACAGTTCGTGTGGCGTGATACGCACGTGCTTAACATCCACAGCATGGATTTCGAGGTAGTGCAGCGTGAACTGCGGCGTCGCGGGCGAATTGGTGCTACGCAGGAACGCCTCGCCGATGCCGTTCGGCGCGTCAATCACGTACGAGTAGCCGTCTATGTAGAGTCGGGTGTTGTTGCCTAGGTTGGTCGCGTCCAGCCAAGTACCGCTGTGGCCGCCTGTATACCCGGGGTCGAGCTGCAGCACCACATCCAGTCCCGGCTCGGACGTTTGGACCGTGACGTCGGGGAAGCCCTGAAACATGAATGGCTGGTCCATATCGAAATCGTAGTTAGGGGAAATGTGCATGTCGAAGAAGCGCGGAACATCATGTACTAGCGCAGTGGCGGAGTGCCAGCCGTCGTAGCGATTACTAATTGAGCGAGCCAGTAGCAGCTCCTGTCCTGCGGAGGCGTGGTAGTTGAACCGCACTTCACGCCCTACCAGTACTTTGGCCTGTAGCTCATGAGGCACCGCGGAGAGGATAATTTCGTTGATTGAGCGCGCAGTTTGGTTATGTGAGCGGAAGTAGGCGCGTCCCAAACCTTTCGAGGCCAATACATCAAAGCTGGAGTCACTGTCGATACCAGCGTCCGTATTCTTGCCAAAGCTGAAGCTGCCCTCCAAGTTGCTGCCGGCTGGAATGGAGTCCAGAAACAGCCGCAATCCGGTGCCGGCAGTGCCACGGTCAATATCGAGCCAAATCCATTCGCGTTCGGGTGACCATCCCTGTAGGTCAAGGTTGACTTCGTCAGGTTCCCCGGTCACTAGCTGCAGCAACGCCGCTTGAGGAATTCCAGTGAGGTGGAATCGCAGAGAGACGTTGTCTCCCACCTGTCGTAGTACCGCGCCGTGGGTCCAGTAAGTGCCTGGCGCAACACCCTGATCGGCCGCTACTGTCACGCGTGGGATAGGTACTAATGACTCGAATCCCAGCTCTAGGGTGTCGCCCAGTGTGAGCGAGAGCGATGCCGATTCGGGCAGTTCTGGCAGCGCAATTTCAATGTCTATTTCGCGCATGGTATCGATTACATGGCCGTATACCGTTCCTAGCGGCTGGTCAGTGGTGATGGTCAGGTTGGCACTGACGGGATTACCATCCACATCATTATCCACCGTCAGCAGTGCAGTCGCGTCCAGGTTGGACGGCAGGTCCCCTAGCCTCAGGTCGAGTGACTTGTTGTCTACACCCACCACCCGCGCCACCAGCTCATCCATCTCCCCGCCGGCGTTGAAATCTAAGGTATTGAGCCCAAGCGAGGTCCCGTCGGGCCGGTCGTAATACTCGATTGATAGTTGCGGTGTGATGCCCCTAAGGTATGCCTTGATGCTCAGATCGCCTTCCACAGAGCGCATCAGCGAAAGGCCATTGACCCATTCGCTCGCGAGTCCAGTGGAGTCTCCCAGTTCAGCGGAGATGATGACATGCTCAACCGGCTCACTGGCGCTGAGGTTGAGAACCAGTTGATCATCCCTGATATCAGGTTCCAGCCGCAAGTCACTTGGCAGCTGCGGCAACAGAATTTCGAGCGAATAGGGTTGCTCGCCATCTTGCTCGATGTGTATATAAATTGGACCGACCCGTTGATTGCTCTCAAAATCGATAGAGCCAGCCAGCGTAAAATTCTCCGCGGTGGCGTTGATAGTCAGGTTGGCATCTATCTCTAGGTCGAGCGACTGGGGAATCTCGGCAATGTAGGCTGTGACCTGTGGACCGAAGATGCCTTGTTCCTGGAATAGCAGGTAATTGGCGGTTGCTTCGTGGTTGTACTGCTCTAGGTCGAGCAGGATTCTGATATCGTCGCCATGTGACTGGTAGTTGGCATCAACCAGCCGCGGCAATCCTAATAGTAGTAATCGCACCGCCAGTATGTCACCCTCGTTCATTTCCAGCTTGTCTGACCAGAGCCCCTGCACCCAGCGCGGTTGCTCCTCCAGCAGTGAAATATTGCCTTTATCAATCCAAGCTGTAACAGCGATTTCTTCCTCGACCGAGTAGATAAAGCGCGCCACAGTCTCGAACGACTCGACGTTAGAAATCAAGTTTAGCGACATATCCGAGACAAGTTGTACCATCGCCTCGCCCAAATCAGAGAGTGCTTCAATTAGCCGCGCAACGTCGCCTAGCGAGCCCACCTCGCCTACGCCCGCCGATAAGTTATCCACATTGAGCAGCGGCACCCGTACAGTCAGGTTTACAGGCAGCGGGTCAATGAACACGTAGGCATTGAGTCCATCGGCTGGCGATTCGTATTCAGTAAGGTCGACTGCGCCCACTTTGAATGGTGTCGATTGCTTATGCTGAATTTGGAAGTCAGCCATGTCGCCAGCGCTGTCGAGCCGTAGAGACTGGAGCCAGTTGAGCTGCCCCGCCAGCGACGTCACCTCATTGGGGGCGCTAACCTGGTCGCGGTAGAGCAGCACCCAGTTGCCGTCAAAGGCAGACTCATTCCACACCTGGGTCGTCGCGACACCATCTGTGGTCTGGTTGGTGATGGCGAAACTGAAGTTGAACCAACTGTCTGTTAGCAGCCGCATGTCGCTGCCGTCAACCACTATCTCGGCGTCGCCCGGCAAATGCTCGAGCGCAAAGCGGGTGTAGATGTCGTCGCCGAGGCTGGTGAAAGTGATAGAATCCATTACCCGGTCACCGAACGGGTCGCCCGTTGGACCGCCGCTGTAGCTCATGGCGCCACCTTGCATGTCAAGGCTAATTTCGGTCGGGATGTCGCTGAAGGTAATGTTGGCCCATTGTACCGTTGCGCCCACTGCGTCAATACCCTCGAAATAGACACGCAGCGGCAGGTCACGCCCCGGTTGTACAGAGAGTTCGACCGTGCGGTCGTCGCCGTCGGAATAGTAGTAGGCGTCACCAATGCCTGTAAGGCGGCCGCTGAAGCTATAGCCCTGATTCTCTTCCGAGACAGCGGCACGGCCCGGCGCAGGTGAGTTGGCATCGAGCCAAGCGGTCTCGTTGTAGATGGCGAAGTAGTCGTCGTTCGCCGGCAGTGCCAGCCAGGCATGGCTTGTGATCCAGAACTCGAATTTTCCGAGCCAGGTGGGGCTGCCAGAGCGCGTACGCATCGTGAGCCGTACCTCGCCGGCACCCTCACCGGCTGTGACTCCCAGCACCGCTTGCGGAATGGAGCGCAGGATGCGGCCAATGGTAACTAGCTTGTCGGCCAGCGCGAACATCATGTTGTTCAGGAAATCACCCACTAGGTTGCCAAGGTCCTGTACAGGTGGTGGGGAGTCGTCGCTGAAGAGCGTGAATGACCCCTCCAGCAAAACATGCTCAGGGAGGTCCTGCATCACCACGCTGGTGAAGACGCGGTAATCGTGCTCACCCCACGCCGCCCCTGCATCAGTGGAGGAGAGATACTCATAGTCGCCGTAAACGAACGACTTGAGACGCTGCGCAGAGCTGAACTCGACTACGGTGCGGTTCTGTTCATCGGTCGATTCGTTGCGCACCTCCAGCCAGAGAGAGGTGCCGGGACGGTCGCTGAGGCAGGCGAACGTTTCGCCCGGAGCAGCACCGCGGTCGCAGCTTGGAATACCTTCTAGCTCGGCGACTATATGCGACAGGAACGGGTCGCTCCCGTCGCGCGGGGCGACGTTGTATTCATAATACTCGAAGTCAAGATTGAAACTGGCGTCCTGCTCAAGCGGGTCGTGCCTCTCAACTAGTTCGGCATAGAGCTCGAGTGCATCACGATCAATGCCGTCCTCGTCATCAGAGATAATGCGCAGTTCCAGCTCGGCCGGAATCCTGCCACGCGGGTTGGAGATTTCAAGCTTGACGAAAGACATCTCCTCCATCGCTGGTAGAGGCTCTTCCGGGGTGCCTCCGCGCGACCAGTTGTACTTGATGTAGCCAGGAGTAATGGTTAGCTCCTCAACTCCGTTGTCGGACGAGTTGGACAGGTTCGCGTTGATGTGGTAGCGCAGGTTATAGGGTGCGTTCAGGCTGCTCAGGTCACCCGGGTTGATTCCACTCGCATTAAGATATATCGCAAAATCATCGGTGGTACCTTCCCAGTCGTAGGTATCTGGTACGTCCTGGAACTGCGTGTCCACGGCCCAGACATAGGTCAGGTCCTCGCCATTATCGCCAGTATAGGTCGCGCCGCGAATCACCGCTATTTCCAGTGGCTGGTCAAGTTCCACACCAGGCAACTTTTCAAATTCGAATGAAAGACCGCCTTCGGCCCCCACCTGCACGTCGCCGTCGAAGGGGTTTGCGTCCGACTGCTCTATCAGGTTCCCGACAATCGGCACCAGCCGGCCGCGGACATCGTCGTTGCCGTCACTGTTGACATCAATGTTGACCCAGGAGATATCACTCTCATCGAGGTTGCTGATGAGTAATATGATAATGTCCACGAAAGGATTCCCGGGGGGAAGGGTAGTGTTGAGGAAGGCTGACAGGAGCGAGGTCGAGGAGCCAAAGAGTGTGCTGACCAAGTCCTTCTCCTCGATGCCCTCCTCTTCTGCGGAGATGTTACCGTCCCCGTTAGCGTCGTAGGCCCAGTAAATCAGGTAAGTCTGGAGGAACAGCGACGCCGCCGTGCCGAGCGTGCTTTCCGGCCACATTTCCTCGTTCTCAAGGATTTCCCCCATGATGCGGGCTTGCTGCGCCTGTGGGTCGCTGACTACTACTGGCGTGAATCCGCGATTGGTATAGTTCCAGTCCTGCTCCTGTATGTCGACTGACGCGTTCACATTCTCACTTGTATTGAGCGCATCCAGCGCCTGTCTCTGGTCCTCCAGCAACGAGAAGTTAACAATGCGTCCATCGTGCAGTTCGCGCAGTAGCGCCAGTTCCTCACCAACTAGGCTTGCCTGTTCTTCTCGCCTCAACTCAAGCGCCCCGAACAGCGCTTCCAGTTCTGCGGCTGCGCCGTAGTCATGGCCGCTGCTGCCCATTGCGGCGGGCGCCGCCGTCACTCCAGCCAAGATAGTTTGCAACACTAGCAACGAGACTGTGCCCAGTACCAACACCCGACGACGGGGGAGCCGCATACTGTGTTGAGAGTCGGCCGCTATTTATAGGTGGATGAAAGGATTGAGTTTTATATAAGGCAATAAAGTCCCGCCGACGATGAGTGACGCGGCAGAGCCGGAAGGCGAACCGGAAGGCGAACCGGAAGGCGAACCGGAAGGCACCTCGGGTGAGGTGACGCAGGAGCAGCTCAAGGCCGGCCGCGATTTCAGCGGTGAGTTAAGCGAGCAGGAGCTACAGGAACTAGT
>CALBFM010000013.1:0-1308 GCA_937893445.1 uncultured euryarchaeote | reverse complement strand
TATACTGCCACCAGAAGCAAACCCATGCGGGGGTGGTGGCTGGGAACCTAACGCTAGGAGTCCCATGGGGGATTAGGTACAACGTGGGGATCGGGAGATTAATCTCAAGCTCACATTATCATTCCTTCTGCCCGCAGTATTTATGTTGCTGCTGGTAGCTTGTGGCGATAGTCAGCCCCTACCAGATATAGATGCCACTGTGGTCGGGGAGAACGGCATCGCCATCCGCGAGTTGCCTCCGGCAGTCGGTGGCCTGGTGGGGGCCTTTGACCAGTACGTGAACGTATTTGGCGTGCATATCGTCGCGACCGACGGCGTTCCACGCGACAGGCTGTTGCACGCAGCAAACGTGATGGCGCAGTACCTCGATAATGACCGCAACTCACTGCCGGACGACCCGATGGTGGTTGAGCAGATGGTCGCGCATGACGCGGTCATCATCATGCCGGCGACCCAGTCAGACGCGCTACTTTTGTACCTCAAGCTACCTCTGCACATCCTGCGAGCTGGCGTGGGGCAGGAGCTCTACGGTGAGGAGACGGTGCCGCCGGGGCAGGCCGGCACCTTTGGCAGATTCGACGCGTCGCTGGAGGAAATCCTGCACCTCATCCAGAACGCTGGCTACGCGCAGGCCTATCCGGAAACGTTCGACTCGACGCATGAGTCCGAGTTGTTGCGTCTGAGCGACCAAGCGCGAGGTGGCATATTCGATGCCCCACCCGTGACTTACCCTGCTGAGGCGTGGTACCACTATGACGACGAGACTTGCGACCGTGCCTGCAATGCCGATGAATACTTCTACTGGGCGTTGACGACACTCCTCGGAGGGCAGGCGGACCGCTGCGATGAAATCGCGCGTGAGTGGGAACCATGCACCGCAGAGCAGCTGCGCAAGGTTGACCCCGAAATAGTCGCGCTGCTGACCGACCCGCAGTGGAAGCTGCCGACGGAATTGCCGGACGGCAGCTATCAGGGTGTTCTGCCTGAGCCACAGAACCTCGGTGACACTTCAGGGCTGCTCGCGAAGGACGGAATTTCGCCGCTCAATCTGATATTTGGCGGAGCGGTCGCCATCGTTATCGTCATTGGTACTGTCCTCGGCGTCTTCTGGTATTGCCGTCGTGGCAGAGACGGGGCTTAGTGAGGCACTCGAAGTAATGTCCGCCGGCAGCAAAATGTTGTTGGAAATCAAGCGTCCATAGCCTCGTAAAAATCTTAATAGCACATCCCTAGCGTGCGGTTGGCCCCAGGAGCGTGTTGCATACCCTATTAATTCCTCACCTATATAATGCTCCACAGACAGAATTA
>CALBFM010000012.1:0-1542 GCA_937893445.1 uncultured euryarchaeote | reverse complement strand
CCTGAGCTGGATATCGATAGTGCATCAGTAGTAACCGGAGCTCCGGCCAATATGACCGGAATCAATTCATACATTTGCTATGCTCGCTGTTGAGATAAGCCCGCTGGCTGAAGACGAGTTGGGAGTCGTTGAGGGACTCCTCAACTTTGACTGGGGTAATCCTCAAAAGCACAAGGAACGACTGGAGATGCAACAGCGCGATGAGTTGATCTACCTCATCGCTTGGGTTGAAGAGCAACCTGTTGGACACGCGGTGCTCGAATGGGCGGGTAAAGCGCACGCTGCACTTGCTTGCAAGGTAAGGAACTGCCCCCATGTCGATGACCTGTTTGTACACCCGGAGCAGCGGTCTAAAGGGATAGGCACTCAGTTATTGGACAGGGCTCAGATTATGGCTGTACAGCGAGGATACAGATGTGTTGGCATTGGAGTAGCTATCGACAACCATCGTGCTAGAACACTCTACAACCGCCTGGGTTACAGTGAAGTTGGAGTCGGCGAATACGTCGATAGATGGCAATATACTGACAGAGACGGCCAGAAGTGTTCTTAGTCTCGCATAGCAGTGACAATACTTCCTAATTGAATATGCGCAGGCCCCTCGGCGAAGCCAATCATATTTCTCCAGGCTGCCCTAAAGGTGTCGTTACTCAATCGTGTTTCCATAACTGACTGGTACTCATCCGAATCCACGCATCTCGTGAGCAGTATGATTGTGCCCATGTGCCCAGAGGCAGATAGCAACGAACCTGAATTGTGCCCCAGGTCTTTATCGAGTTTTTGAAGGTTAGCAACAGCTTCTATGAATTCGGGCACCTTTCCCTTCTGTGCAGTTAGGAGCGCGCCGTTAAGCACGGTTGCAAGGGATGTCGTATCCACTGCCTGTAGTTGCCTCCAAAGACTGAAATTCGGTGGCGCGCTCACATGGTTCAGTGCGTTCTGAAAAGCCGTTCCAGCATTTGATGCCACGATCTTTTCTCTGGTGCTTGCCATTTCACCCCGGGTTTCATAGAGGGTGAGAGTCCAGAACAGCCCCATCGGACCAGTAGTTGCACGAATTAACGCCATCGTGCTTCCAACTTGCTTTGCACAACTTACATATTGTTTCAATCCATCTTCGAGTTCAGCGACTTCATTTATCTTGGCTTGGAACGCTATCATGCTGACAATCGTCATTACATCCTCCGGTATTTAAAGTGTTTGCGTATGGTTCTCGAACTACAGGCTCGAAGAACTCCTCCATCAATTGAGCGGACAATAGTCGTCTGTGGTTTAGAAAGTGCCTTTTGTCCATTTAACATTCCGGAGGTGTCTAGCTCGCTCCTCCTGCCCTCTTGAGTGCTTCGAGGCCATCTTATATGGACATCAGCGGGGCAGTTTTCACGTTTGAGAGCCCACCACCAGCGGCGACGGCCATGGAAATTGAAGCGGCACTGATATTGTCTGGGAACTGGGTTGTGACGTCAACCGCGTGTCCGTCCCGTCGCGCGAATCACTTACTTGAACCAGCCTTAGAAATGGACCATGACTCTCTGATTGCAC
>CALBFM010000011.1:0-10539 GCA_937893445.1 uncultured euryarchaeote | reverse complement strand
GGAGCTAGGCGGTGAGGTGCTCGGCTTGTTCGCGCCCCGCAAGACGGCGGGGCCGAGCGATGCCGAAATCGAGGCGCTGCTCGAGCAACGCAAGACGGCCCGGGATTCGAAGGAGTGGGCGGAGGCGGACCGGATACGCGACGAACTCGCAGAGCAGGGTGTCGAGGTGCAGGACACACCGAACGGCGTGCGCTGGCGGCGGGTGTAGGCGGCACTAGTTTCTGGTTGCACGAAAACAGGACGGTCTGAACTACTTCTTTGCAGCCTTTTTCTTTTTTGGTGCCGCCTTCTTCTTGCTGGCAGTCTTCTTTGCCTTCTTTTTCGCCGGCTTTTTCTTCTCTTTTTTTGGCTCTGGCTTGGTGCCTTCGTAGCTTTCGACGAACATTATCTCTTCGAGGTCAGTGTGCTTGCGCAGCGCCGCGACAACGCGATACTTGGCCTGGAACCAGGCCGGGTCGAACTTGCAGCGATCGGGGAGGGTGATTTCGGCGTGTTTTCCTGTAAGTTTCACCTGCGGTTCCTCGCCTGACTGGTATTCCATGTTGAACAGCGCCGCGACCTTGTCACCTGCCTTCGTAACCTTCGACTTGACGGTGAACTTGAAGACCAGTTCCTTCCCTGCCAGGTGCTGGTTGAAATCGACTCGCACGCGCGAGCCATAGATTGCGACGAGGTGCGCATGCCGTCCCTCGATTTCCAGCTCCTCACCAGAGTAGCCTTTGGCGTCAGGGCAGGTGCGGCGAAATCGCGTCAGCGACATGGTTTCGATGAGCTTTGGGTCGCGCTGGCCGTACGCCTCGTCAGGCGGCAGCGTCGCCTCGCTCGCTTCGCCAACCTTTGCCTTCTTCAGCGCCGCATCGAATCCGGGCACAAGGCGTCCCTCACCGATGATGACTGTGATAGGTTCGTAGAGGTGCCCCTCCTCGTGGACGTCGTCCGCTTTGGCGACCTCTTCCAGTGTAGTGTCGAACAGCTCGCCGTCGGTGCGCCCCTCGTAGTCGAGGGTGATGATATCGCCATCCCGCATGGCGGCGCGTAAATGCAGTCGTATTAAGCGGTTGTGTCAGTGTAGTTACTTTCGCTAACACCTTCCGTGAACGCAGCAGAGTTAAACATGGCGCTCGCTGCGCTATCATGAAACCGCGTCCCCCGCGCTCGATGGTACTTCCACGAATGGTTGTCACTGGCCCCGGAGTCATCGAGCAGCTGCCGGCAGTAATCGCTGAGCTGGACCTGCCAGAGCGCGGGTTGCTGGTCTGCGACGCGGTCACGCGCAAGGTAGCTGGCGATCGCGTTCTGGGATACCTCGAGGAAACCGGCCACCCTGTCGCTGTCATTGAGATTGAAGGCGCCAGCATGGAGGAGCTGGCACGAGTCGAAGCTGCCGCGGAGGGATGCGGCTTCTTAGCTGGCGTGGGTGGCGGGCGTCCAGTTGACCTTGCGAAGCAGGCGGGCTACCACCTAGACCTTCCGTTCATCTCGGTCCCGACCGCGGCATCGCACGATGGTTTCGCATCGGCACGGGCATCGATTCGTGCCGCCGGCCAGAAGACTTCGATGGAAGCGCGCCCGCCGATTGCGGTGGTCGCCGACACCAGCATAATTGCCTCAGCGCCGCGCCGGCTGCTGGCCGCAGGCATTGGTGATATTGTCAGTAACCAGACCGCGGTGCTGGACTGGCAGCTGGGGCGCGACCGCGGTGAGGAATACTCGGCCTACGCGGCGGCACTATCGGAAATGACTGCACGCCTTGTTGAGGAGAACACCGTTTTGGTTGCCGAAGGTGGCGAGGAGGGGGTGCGGCTGGTTGTCAAGGCGCTGATTTCGTCGGGAGTCGCGATGTCGATTGCCGGCTCGTCGCGGCCGGCAAGCGGCGGAGAGCACAAGTTCTCGCACTGGCTCGATGCCAACACCAGCAGTCCAGCGCTGCACGGAGAGCAGTGCGGCATCGGCTCGATTGTTACCATGCAGCTCCACGGCGGCGACTGGGAGCGCATTCGCGACACCCTCACTGCAGCCGGTGCGCCCACCAGCGCAGAGCAGCTAGGGTTCGAGGACGATACCGTGTTGCAGGCGCTGTGCGAGGCGAAAACTATCCGGCCACAGCGCTATACTATCCTTGACCGCGAATCGCCGGAAAAGATCGAACAGGCGGCACGCGAGACCGGTGTTGTTTCTTAACGATTAGTATATAAGTACGATACATCGATACCGCACATCAGGCGTTGCCCGATGTGAGAGGCACAATACTTTTGAGCCGGCCGGGCGTGCCTTGCTGCCGCAGTAGCGGCCTAAAGGAGAGATTGAGATGGACAAAGCGACCAAGGTATTCCTGGACAGGATTGACGCAGCGGTGGCGCAGCACGCGCTGCTGGACCACCCATTCTACCAGCTCTGGAACCGGGGCGAACTACCACGCGAGGCGCTGGACGAGT
Organism: uncultured euryarchaeote; assembly: GCA_937893445.1. Classification (GTDB taxonomy): domain Archaea; phylum Thermoplasmatota; class Poseidoniia; order MGIII; family CG-Epi1; genus UBA8886. The sequence continues at coordinate 8,104 of CALBFM010000011.1, read as the reverse complement.
ACTCGCGCCAGTACTACGCGCACGTCAGGGCGTTTCCGACCTATGTGAGCGCGGTGCATTCCCGCTGCAATGACATTAGCGTGCGGCAGCTGCTGCTCGATAACTTGATCGAGGAGGAGCAGGGACCCGACAACCACCCCGAGCTCTGGTTGCGCTTCGCCGAGGGCTTGGGCGTCAGCCGTGAGAGCGCTCAGGAAGCAGAGCCACTCGACTCGACGCGCGACTCGGTTACCGTGCTGCGCAATCTCTGCGATGGTGCTGACTATCGCAACGGCGTCGCGGCACTCTACGCCTACGAGTCGCAGGTACCTGATGTCTCACGGACCAAGCGCGAAGGACTCGCAAAGTATTACGCGCTGGATGACCCACGCGCGGTGGAATTTTTCACCGTCCATGAGGAAGCAGATTTACGACATCGTGCCGAAGAGCGTGCCATCCTGGCCCGCGAGTGCCGGGACACAGCGAGCCGTGATGCTGCGGTGGCTGCGGCCGGTAACGCTGCGCAGGCGCTATGGGAATTCCTGGACGGCGTCTACGATGCGTATGTCGAGCCGTGCGCGAAGTGCGCTGCCTAGAAACGGGACCGAGGAGCTGCCGTCAATCGTCGGATTCTTCTTCTTCCTCGTTGCTGCCAGCTGACGAGAGTCGCTCAACGAGTTCGGCCTTCTTACCGGAAACGGGCAGTTTCTGCGCCTTTAGAAGTTCTTTCAGTTCCGGCACAGTGAGTGACTCGTAATCGACAACTTCCGCGTCCGTTTCGTCGTCATCTCCATCTTCTGTTTCCTCTTCAGTTAGGATGCGCTCCAGCTCCTCTTCCGAAGGAGGTACGTCCATCAGCTTGGCGGGCGAAAGCAGCTCTACCTTGGCAATCTCGACCCGACGGGTGAGGTAGATGGTGCGTAAATCTTTAGCCAATTCACGCGCCAGCTCGCCTGAATAGATACGCTTCAGTCCCTCTACTAGGCTTAGCCCAGAGATTGTCTCGCTCACCAGTGCAGTTGTCCGTGCACGGAGCAGCTTTTCCTGGGAGCCGCGGATGCGGTTGTCAACCACTAGTATTGGCTTGAGTCGCAGGCGTACATCATCGGTAGTGGTGAGAGTGAAATTGCAGTCGACGCGGGTGTTGCGGCGTCGGGTCAGCGCTCGCTTGTAGTCCGAAGTCAGGCGATGACCGTCGTAGCTGGTGAAAGCGTTGGGCCCGCGTACCTCGCCGACGCGGAAGCGGACGATGTAGTTTTTCTGTGAGAAGTCACCGCTAAGTCGGTCGAGAGAAACCTCGGCGACACGGCCAGTCACAGCTTCGGGGCTGTCGGCCGGTGTCCAGGCCATGACGGCATAGTTGAACATGGCGGGTGCGTGGAGAGAATACCACGCCTTGCTCTTCCAGCGGTCCTTTGCCTTGCGTTGTGCTTTCGCCATGATTGCTCCGGGGCGGCGCGGACTGGCGGGCAGTTCATATACGTTCCCCCGGCTGCTGGTAGAAGATGTTTGGCAAACTGCTGCTACCGCTTGACCCATCCAAGCGGCTCAAGGCAGCGACTGACTACGCTTTGAGTCTGGCACGGCGGTTGGAGCAGCCGCTGGTAGCAGCGTACATTGCCAACCCCACCAAAATTGGCGCCGGCAGCGGAATGCGGGACCCCAAAGAGTGCTTCTACCCGCTTGGCGATCGTGAGCTGAAACGTTTCGCAGCCTCGGTGACCGACGTTGCGGTCGAACCACTGTTGAGGTGTGGTGAGCGGCCGCAGGTGCTGTCACACATGATCACCGAAGAGCAGGTAGGTGACACACTGGTGTTGGGGCCGTTCCGGTCGCGACTTACACGCTTCTTCACCGGCTCGGAGGTCGAACGCATCCTAGAGGATGTGCAGTGCCATGCTTTTGTTATTCGCGAGGAGCAACCACTACCGGGGCCGGGTGCGCCTGCGCTGGTCGCCTTCGACGGGCCGAGGCTGCCCGACACGGCGCTCGAGCTGGTCGAGCGACTGGCACAAAGCTTCGGTTGCGACCTGGAGCTACTTCACCTGGGTGAAGATATCCACGGTGGTGCCGCAGCACTTGACGGAGCAGTCCAGGAACTGCGGGGCAAGCTGGGCGGTGAGTTTCACGTCACCTCAACCATCGTGCCACTGCGCGGGCTCTGGCGACGGCGGCTGGCGGCGACCAATCGCACCATCGCTGCCGAGGGCGCAAGGCTGGTAGTGCTGCCCGACCTCGAAGACGCCGTGTCGGTGCCGCTGCTGCACGAGCTGGTGCTTGACGCGCACGCCCCTGTGTGCGTCCTGCGATGAGCGATGACCGGCAGAGCATCAGCCGCCGCGCCGGGCTGCTGCGGCTCCGCGAACAGCCGCGACGCCATACACCGCTCTACCGCCTCTGGCTCGACAAGACCTTCCGCAAGCTGCTCGCCGGCGGCGTAATCCTGTTCGTAATCTGGCTGTTGCTGCTCACCACATCGCTGCCGCCCGACGGGCGGCATGTCTTCCTCTTTTTCCTGTTCATCATCTACCTCTGGGTCTCCGAAGCGTTTCCGCTGCCGGTGACGGCGCTGATGGCTGGCACCGGGCTGGTGCTGTTCGGCCTGCGTAGCCGCGACGACGCCTTCGCACCGTATGCGTCGGACGCGGTGTTCATGATACTGGGCTCGCTGATTATCGCGCAGGGGATTTCGGCCTCGGGGGCCGAGTCGCTGATTATCCGCAAGTTGCTGGCGCCCTTCACCGCCTCGACCTACCGGTTGCTGGGTGGCCTCATCATCGTCTCGACGCTGATGGCGGCGGTGATTCCCGACCACTCGGTCGCCGCAATCATGCTCCCCATCGTACTGACGATAATCGACAAGACCGATATCCGCGACCACAGGCGCGAGATGGTCGCGTTCACCCTTGCGGTCGCCTTCGGCTGTTCCATCGCCGGGCTCGCGACGCCCTCCGGCGGGGCGCGCAACGTCATCGCTATCGGCTTCCTGCAGCAAGAGGGCCTGAGCATCGACTACCTCGACTGGGTCGTGCTGGCAGCGCCGATTACGCTGGCGCTGATGCCGCTGCTCTTCGTGACGCTTATCCTCGCCAACCAGCTGCGCAACCGCTCGCTGGATTACCACCTGCCGCCCGCCGAGCCGCTGCGCGACCGGCAGCTGCTGGCGCTCGCCATCCTGGGCGGTACCTTCCTGCTGTTCCTGACCTCGGGCCGCACCGGCCTAACGCTCGGGACGGTGGCGATGCTCGGCGCGATTGCGATGCACGTCTGCGGGGTGCTGGAGTGGGACGACAGCCGCCGCCAGCTGCGGTGGGGAGTGATGTTCATCTACGGCGCAGCGCTGACACTGGGAGCGGCGCTGGTCGACCACGGCGTCGCCGAATGGCTGGCGACCGGCATCTTCGAGATGGTGGAAGGGCGCGGCGAGCTGCTGCTATTCTCGGTTATCATCCTGCTCGGCGTGGCGCTGACCAACATCATGTCCGACGGCGCCGCGGCGGCGGTGCTGGTGCCGATTACACTCGCGGTGGGCGTCGCGGCAGAGCTGGACCTGGCAGTGGTTGCTATCCTGACCGCCATCTCGACTGCCTTCGCGTTCATGACCGCCTTTGGCACGCCGCCCAACCTGATTGTCCACGCCTCCGGCATCCCCGGCTCGGCCGATTTCGCCCGCAACGGCGTGCCGATGGTGCTGCTGGCGGTGCTGGTGCTGCTCGCCGCACAACGCTACTACTGGCCATTGGCGACCGGCTGGCTCGGCTTCTAGTCGCGCCGCGTTGCTTCCGAGAGGCCACCGACAAAAGCGAAGACGACGGCGGCGGCGAAGACCGCAGACCCCGAGTCGGGCAGCTGTGAGAGCGATCCCAACGCACCCTCGCTGGGTGAGTAATCGAGCCACTCCCCAATTGTAGCACCCAGATCCTGTGGTCCAGCTCCCGGCGGCAGTCCTCCTGCATCAGCCAGCCCGCCTACAGCAGCAACTAGCAGGAACGGCAGCATCGCGCTGGTCAACGCCCGCGCCGGATCGCCTGCTAAGCGACCGCCAAAGTAGCCGCCACTGGCGGCGCCAAGCGAGCCGGGCAGTCCCAGCAGGCCGAACAGTACCATAGTGCTCAGGATGCAGCTGAACCCGGCTGGAACGCCACTCTGTAGCAGCTCCAGCGGACTTACAGCCAACCCGGTCAGTGATGATTCTGCTGTGCCAGCTATCTCTGGGACGGACTCCTGATTCGGAGGTCCAGCCTCCACCGCCTGCGGTGGCGGCAACTCGGCGATTTCTGGCAGCCCGCTGAAAAGCTCTTCGTCTACTACATCAGGTTTATCTTTGGACGGTTGCGGTCGCGTTTGGAGCCGGTTTCGCATCCGCTCCCACAACTCTTGCCGGTCATCCACCATCGACGCGAAACTGGAGTCACATATAAGTGGCGCGACCGGGTATTAATATAGGACCCCGAAGAGCGCGGCAGAAGCCTTGGAGATTCATGGAGGTACTCACTTCTGACTCACTCGCGACCGCCATCCGCAACAGCGCTAGCTACGTGCATCTCAGCGTTGATGAATCGAGCTATCTAGCAGAGCACATCCTGAACTTCTTCGGCTACAGCGACCGTATCATAGACAACGTACTGCATCCTGAGGACCGTGACACTTTCTATATGCTCGAGGACGCCACCCTGATGGAGACCGAGCGCGAGGAGACAACTCTGTACGACGGCCGCGAGTGGCGTATCCATTACTGGCTGCTGAGGCACTCAGAAATTTTCAATCGCCGTGATTCGGGTCCGCAGGTCGTTCCCGAAAAGGCCGAGCTGTCAGTTTACGACGAAATTTCTGATGACCTTTGGTCGCGCGAAGGCCCCGAGACTGAAGACGAGGAGTAGCGTCCTGGCTAAGTGACGTACCGCACAGCAACAGCGTCCGCGCTAGCCTCTTAACCGCAGTTTGTAGGGGAGGCTCGAGCCACCGTTGCTTAGCCCGGTAGAGCGGCTGATTCGTAATCAGCAGGTCGAGGGTTCGAATCCCTCCGGTGGCTCCATTACTTCCCGTATCCACCCTTTTCGAAACGCTTTTTGGAGTGTCGCAGCGCCTCGAGCACCGGCATCAGCCTGCCCGACATGAACGCGATGCACGCGCCGCCGCCGGTTGAGACGTGGTTAATCCGGTCGGCAAGTCCCATCTGGGTGAATGCCATCGTAGTCTCACCGCCGCCGACGACCGTCAGCGCGTTGCTGTTGGCCATGGCAGTGAAGATTTCGCGCGTGCCAGCAGCGAACTCAGAGTTCTCGAAGACACCCATCGGCCCGTTTGCGATGATTGTGCCAGCCTTCTCGAGGCGCGCGAGGTAGGCAACCAGCGTCTCAATGCCGATGTCGTGGACTGGATACTTCGTCGGTAGCTCGCTGACTGGCAGGCCGTAGCGCAGCCCCCCATCGCTAACAGCGACGTCGACCGGTACCGCTAGGCGGTCGCCGAACTCTTTGCGAAGGTTCTCGGCGTCGGCAATCACTTGTTCCCAATTGGTGATATGGTTGTGGATGTACGCAGTGCTCGGTGCTCCGATGTCAACGCCGTCAGCCATGAGGAACAGGTTTGCAACGACTCCGCCCGTAAGGACTTCGTCGACGCCCTGCGAAAGGAAGTGGTGCGCAATCGCGACCGAGTCGGCTGCCTTACTGCCACCCAGCAGCGCAATTCTCGGAGTGGGACCATCAGCAATCGCGCCACCCAGTTTGCGCAGCTCGCGCTCCATTACGAGTCCTGTCGCCATCGGCAAAACCTCGGTAAAGCCCACAAGGGAGGGCTGACAGCGATGTGCAGCCGCAAAGGCGTCGTTGACGAAAATGTCCGCGAGTGGTGCCAGGTTGCGCACCAGCGCAGTATCAGCCTGCGGCGTGAAGTCCTCGCCGTTCCAGGAGCTGATTGCCACTTCCTCTGTATCGAAGCGGACGTTGTCTAGCATCACTACTTCACCCGGTTTCAGGCTGGCGATAGCATCGCGCGCCAGCTCGCCGTGGATGTCTGGGATAAACATGACTGGTCTGTCAATTAGGTTCGCCAGCCGCCGCGCGTGTCGCTCTAGCGGGACGCAATCGAGCAGGCCTGGGCGTGACTGATGCGCTAGGATGGCGACCTTGGAGCCCGCTTCGGCCAGCAGCTTCGCTGTGGCGGCATGGCGCCGGATGCGCGTGTCATCCAGCAGCGCGCCGGTCTCCGGGTTAATGGAGGAATTGATGTCGACCCGCAGCAACACCGTCTTCCCGCCGGGCGGCAGGTCGTCCAGCGTCAGGAAGCTGTCGCCCACGGCCCGGGATAAGGGGTGTTTCTAAACCCTTTGGCCAAATCCAGGACTGCTAGATTCAGGATTGCTCGCGCTCGATATGCCGTCCAACAACGATGAAATGCGCGATAGCCGCTTCAATTTGGATGCGCGCCGTTGCGCCCTCGGAGAGCCGGAAGTCAGCCTCGGCTAGTTTCTCAATCAGCTGTACCTTTGCCTCGTCGGGAATCTCTAGATCGCGCACGGTGCGGTGCATCTGCCGCAGTATGTCCTCGCCCGCCAGGCCATAGGTGATAATCAGTGCGTCGAGTCGTTCACGCGCGCCGGCGAAGTTTCCTTGCAATGCCATCTCCAGTGCTTCGCGCACTTCGCCCGGCCGCGCCGCCGAGACCGCCTGGTAAACCACATCGGCCGTGATGTCCTCGCCAGCAGCAGCAGCCATCTGTAGTGAGTTGATGGCCCGCCGCAAGTCACCCTGCGCCAGGTACGCCAGCGATTCATACGCCTCGCCATTCACCTTGAGCTTTTCGCGGCCAGCGATGAACTTCAGGTAGCGCTGGACATCCTCTCCCTGCAGTGGTCGGAAGCGGAATACCGCGCAACGCGACTGGATGGGTTCGATAATCTTGGAGGAGTAGTTGCACGACATGACGAAGCGGCAAGTGCGCGAATACTTTTCCATCGTGCGCCGCAGCGCTGCCTGTGCAGCGCTAGTTAGCGCGTCGGCCTCGTCAAGGAAGATAATCTTGAAGCCTCCTCCACCAATTGGCGCGGTGCGTGCGAACTCCTTGATTTTGCCGCGCACGACATCGATGCCGCGCTCGTCAGATGCGTTCAGTTCGTGGAGGTTGTGCTGCCAGTGCTCGCCAAACATCTCCCGTGCGAGCGCCAGAGAGCAGGTTGTCTTGCCGGTTCCCGCAGGCCCCGCAAAGAGCAGGTGTGGCATCGACTTCTCGCGCACATAGCTCGCAAGTCGAGTCGTCACCGCCGACTGTCCGACTACTTCGACCAGCGTTGTGGGGCGGTATTTTTCGACCCAGATTTCCTCCATTGTAGGGGCAGCAGCCGCCTGAATTAAAGGCGGTGGCTGCGAATCCCATTTATAGACCCCGGATTCGACCCCCGCATGGCACCCTATACTGGGGTCGATTTCTACAACCTCGAGCAGCACCTCACCGAGGAGGAGCGCATGGTGCGCGATACGGTGCGCGACTGGACCGAGGAAAACGTGCTACCAGTCATCGAGGAGCACTACATGGCCGGCACCTTTCCAATGGACCTCGTGCCGCAGATTGGCAAGATGGGACTCTTCGGCTGCAACCTCGAGGGTTACGGCTGCGCCGGCCTGTCGAACGTCGCCTATGGCCTCGTCTGCCAGGAACTGGAGCGGGGTGACTCGGCGCTGCGCAGTTTCGTCTCGGTGCAAGGCTCGCTCTCGATGTACCCTATCCACGCCTTTGGCTCCGAAGATCAGAAGAAAAAGTACCTGCCCGGCATGGCAGCGGGTGAACTCATTGGTTGTTTTGGATTAACTGAACCGGACCACGGCTCCGATCCTAGCAGGATGGAGACCAAGGCCGTCGCCGATGGTGATAGTTACGTACTCAACGGCGCCAAGATGTGGATTACCAACGGCACCATCGCCGACCTCGCGATTGTGTGGGCCAAGCTGGACGGCAAGATTCGCGGCTTCATCGTCGAGAAGAACGACGATGGCTTCAGCGCGCCGGAGATGAAGGGTAAGCACTCGCTGCGCGCCTCAGTCACGAGCGAGCTGGTCCTGCAGGACTGTCGCATTCCCGGCGACCGCCTCCTGCCCAACGTCAGTGGCCTGAAGGGACCACTCTC
>CALBFM010000010.1:0-2474 GCA_937893445.1 uncultured euryarchaeote | reverse complement strand
TAGGTGTTTACAATCAATTTGCCGAAGTCCTTTCCATCGGGATTATCTGGGGTCTTGAAACCCGCTTCCATGAACAGTTGGCGGGCTCTGTCGGGGTCGAACTTCGGTGGGTCTATCTCAGGGCTGTAACCGATGGTGCTGGGGGTCACAACCCACCAACCCTTCGGCTGCATCATCTCTGCTCCGTAGAGTTGGTTCTGTATCACGTCCCGGTCAATGGATATGCTCAGAGCCTCGCGCACCTTCTGGTTATAGCAATTGATCTCAGGACGATAGCACCCCCCGAGTCCGACTTGCCACGCCCGCGCTTCTGGGCTCATTATCAGGCGTCCACCCCCGGACTCAATCTGAGAGCGGCCACCCAGGCTGACGCGGCCCATATCTGCTTCCCCAGCCCGTATAGCCGCGATTCGGGTAGCTTCCTCTTTGGCCATTCGGATGTCCAACGTCCTGAAATTCAGCCGTTTATCGTTAGAGAAACCGTTTGCCGGCTGATGGCACCGATTGCACCTTACCTGGGCGACCACATCCACCACGCTTTGACGGGAAGCAGCGCCCACCTCGCAGACTGGCCGGAGCCCGCAGAACGGGACCCTGCACTCGAGGAACAGATGGTACTAGTCCGCGCTCTTGCCGAATCAGGGCGCCGCGTGCGGGCCGAGGCGCAGCGACGGCAGCGACTGCCATGCCGCGCAGGCTGGATCGTCGGTGGTCCCGACATCACCCAGTTCCACGACCTGCTAGCGGAGGAGCTGAACGTCGAGTCGCTGGAGGTTGAGAGCAACCTCGAGAAATTTCAGGAGATTGAGCTGCGCCCCAACTTCAAGTCACTCGGTGCTAAAGTCAAGGGCGACCTGCCCGCCGTGAAAGCGGCACTCGAGGCGCTTGACCCAGTTAAGGGTGCCGCGGCACTTACGGCAGGTTCGCTTGAATTGGCCGGACACTCAATTGCGCCGGAAGACGTCGAACTGATTCGCGTTGAACGCCAGGGCTTTGCCGCTGCAACGCTTGATTCAGGTGTTAGCTTAGTGATTGATATGGCTATCGATGATGCACTACTCTCGAAGGGGCTGGCGCGCGAAATCACGCGCCGTGTCCAGGCACAGCGTAAAGTGCTAGATCTGAAGATTGAGGACCGCATCGCGCTTGAGGTGTGGCTGCCATCTAGTGCGCCGGAGCTGGCCGCGGCAGATTGGGAATGGGTACAATCGGAGACTCGCGCATCGAACGCCGAGTTGCACCGCAAGGCAGCGCCGCAGCGGACGGAGAACTTCGAGGTTGATGGTAGAACTCTAGGATTCACTGCTCGCCGGGCCTGAGGTAGGCGACCGCTGGGGCACTATTACTATTCGACTATCTTGAAACTGGGTTGCTTGGCAACTGGCTTGAACTGCGGTGTTTCGTCTTCGACTACCTTGAAACTAGGTTGTTTGTCAACCGGCTTGAAGACTGGCGCCTCATCGATCCCAGCCGATTCGAACGACGGTCCGGTGTTCTCTGGCTGCGATTCATCGACCGGGGTGAAAGTGGGTAGGTCGGCGCTCGCCTCGCGTACCGTTGAAGAGCCAGTACTGACCGGCTTGAACTCCGGGACAGAGGCGTCTCCGCCATACTCAAAGGCAGGTTCGCCCCCGCCTTTGAACTGCTTGATAGCCTCGGCGGCGGCATCCTTGACTGTCTCGACAGCATCACTGGTCAGAATAAGCAGCATATCCATCGCGTCATTCGGCATCTCGATTGGAGCAAAACTCGCCATGGCACCCAATGCGGCGGCCGCACTGGCACGCACGCGGGGCTTGCTGTCACGGGTAGCGGTGATGTATTCTTTGACAGCAGCCTCCAGCAGCACTGGGTCTGCATCCGGTACCTTCGACCAGAGCTCGCGCGCCGCGATGTAATCGCCCGAGAGCACAGGCTCCATGAGCATTTCGAGCGTTACGCCTTCCGGCTCCGCTTTGGGGACAGGCTCACGCTCTTGAATATTGCGTTTTGGCGCAGCCTTGCGCTTGCGTATCTTGCGCACCTTACTCTTGCGCCTGGCCGGCTTACGTACCTTGAAGGTGCGACTCTTGGGCAGTGGGTCGGCGTGTGAGTCAAAACCCTCTTGGCTGCGCTGTCTGGCGATGTCGACCCCGCTCTCGCTCTCCAGTCCCGACGGCGCCACGAACTGTGGTCCTTCGTTCAGCGTTACTACACCCGACCCTCCCGCCCCCATCGCCGGCGTCACCGGTTGCGGGTCGAAGAAAGGGGGTTTGGCGAGCAGTGCCCGCAGGTTGCCGTTATTGTAGGCGTCCAGTGCGACTGTGTTCATGCCAACTTGCTTCAGCAGCTCGGGTGAGCTGTCTCCGCGCACCAGTCGCTCCAGTGTGGTGAGGAGCCCCGGTTTGCTCTCTAGGAGGGTGTGAAAAGCAGGCGCCAGCCGGTCAATATCATCCCGTTTGGTCTGCAACGCCGGGTCGTCCCCGGCCTTTGGC
>CALBFM010000009.1:0-7779 GCA_937893445.1 uncultured euryarchaeote | reverse complement strand
ATGGCTCCTTATCCTGGGATTCTTCATGGCTCCTTCACTAGAGAATCCCATCATAGGTCCTGAAGATTATCTGGCATGGGTAATATTCCTGTTCGGTCTGGGTTATCTTTACAAATTATATTTCCGTTATCCAACCTCAATTTACCCGGAAATGTCAGTCGAAACTTTGCTGCAGCAGGTCAAAGTCTCAGATATACGGCCCATTCCCTGCACTGTCAGGGGGACTGTGAGGGGCAAAGGAATTCCGGGACTGGTCTTCTCCGATGACCTTGTCATGCAGGACGACACGGGAATAATCTTCCTGGACCATCGGCAACCCCTGGCAATCTGGGAATGGATATGGGGATGGATGCGCGGCGACAGCATGATTGGCAAGGAGATTGTCGTTCAAGGCTGGTACCGACGTTCGCCAATGCCCTATATCGAAATGAATAGCTTCAGGGTTGAAAATGTCACAAGAAGATCCTATCTGTGGATGTTCAGGTATGCAACTGCGGTGGGAATCCTGATTATTGGAACAGTGCTTCTAGCCGGCACTATGACACCATTTTAATTTACTAGAATAAACGAAGAACCATGAATTCGAGTAAAAAAGACATCCGTGCGAAATCTTCCTCGGCGCTGGATGCCATCGGTAATACGCCGATTGTCAAGCTCCAGAAAATCGTGCCAAAGGACTGTGCTGACATATATGTGAAGTTGGAATCCCACAACGCAACTGGGTCAAAGAAAGACCGGATGGCACTTTCAATGATTGAGGGTGCAGAGAAGAGGGGAGACCTCCGCACAGGAATGACCGTAGTCGAATATACCGGGGGCAGCACAGGATCAGGACTGGCATTCATCTGTGCAGTGAAAGGCTACAGGTTCCGTGTCGTTTCCTCGGACGCCTTCGGGCATGAGAAACTGGACACCATGCGCGCTCTTGGCGCAGAATTAGAGGTTATAGAGAGCAAGGATGGAAAAATCACGCCGGAACTTATCAACAAGATGATTGACCGTGCGACTGAGATAGCGAGTGAACCAGACACATACTTCACAAATCAGCTGAGCAATCCTGACATGATTGATGGTTTCGAGAAGATGGGACAGGAGATAGTTGAGCAGATAGGAGGGCCTATCGATGCATTCTGTGACTCTGTCGGCACTGCTGGGTCCCTGATGGGGGTCTCTCGAGCACTGAAGGCAGCAGGCCAGGACACACTCGTCGTTGCTCTTGAACCGACAACATCACCAATTCTAACAGCGGGAACCAAGGGTGGTCACAATGTCGAGGGGATAGGACTCGGTTTCGTTCCAGAATTACTCGACAAAAAACTCTATGATGAAGCAAGAGCGATTGATGAAGCCGAGGCGCGACGAACTGCACTCAGGCTAGCTCGTGAAGAAGGGATTTTTGCTGGAACCTCAACAGGGATGAATGTTGCCGGAGCGATAGAAATTGCGAAAGAACTTGGTCCGGGAAAGACTGTAGTGGCGATTGCCTGCGATACGGGTCTGAAATATCTGTCCGAAGGCCTCTTCTCAGGATAAAGCCTGCGCGTGGTGGGAGCGCTGGGATTTGAACCCAGATCGGCGGGTCTCACCTATGGTGGCATGCAGGTCAGCGCTCCAGTCATTCATCACTGTTCAGCAGACCCATTGCCATCATTCCTGCATAACTGGAGCCCGCAATGATGCCTGGTTACACCACACTCCCGTTACGCGCAGACGACCGCGCATTCTGTCCCACTCTTAAAGCTGACTCCTCACGAAGAGTTTATTTACGGACAGTTGTCGCGCCCCTCGTGGGAAGCGTCGAATCAGAGCCAGCTGACGGCGAAGAAGTCGAGGAAGAGGGACGTCCTGAACACGATCCATGCCATCCACTCGACAAAGTGTGGCTGCCGACCTATCCCGATGATAATACTCAGGATGCGCTCCACACCTGGTGTACCGACACCGGTACCGTTCGCAACCAGGGTGGTGAGGAGGCGCGACCGCGTGGCTTCTGGGTGACTCTACTCTATCGGCTGCAACGACGAATCGAGAAAGAGTCGCGCAAGACCAAGATGACGGCACAACTCACTGACTCACAGGCCAAACTGATACTACATGAGCTGGATGCGCTGGAAGGCTATTACGATCGCTGGTGGCGCACTGAGTCGTCGCAGGTGACTGAATTCGTGCGCGCGGTTCAGAAGTGGCGGCCCGACATTGGAGAGCAAGTGGTCGTTGACACAATAAAACGGATGTGGTGAACTGGCGGTCGTCGCCCCCTCGATACTGGGCGCGGACTTCGGCCGTCTGCGCGAGCTGGCAGAGCTTATCGCGCCGCACAGCGGCTACCTGCACTTAGACGTCATGGACGGCCATTTCGTGCCGAACCTGACCATGGGGCCGGACACCGTCGCCGCGCTGCGAGGCATCGCTCCGCTAGACGTTCACCTGATGGTCACTGACCCGCTCAACTTCGTAGAGTCATTTGCTGACGCCGGGGCAGATATCATTACTGTCCACGCCGAGGCGAATGATACGGCGGCGGCAATCGATGCCATCCATGCGCGCGGACTGAAGGCGGGAGTCGCAATCCGTCCCTCAACCCCGCTCAGCGCGCTTGACCCGTGGCTCGACGCGGCAGAGCTGCTGCTGCCAATGTCTGTTGAACCCGGCTTTTGTGGTCAGAAATTCGACGAAGGAACTTACGACCGCATCCGTTCCCTGCGAGAGGCACGGCCGGACACGCTCATCGAGGTTGACGGCGGCGTCACCTGCGAGAATGCCGCAGCACTGCGCGAAGCGGGTGCGGACATCCTGGTTTCGGGCAGCGCCATCTTCGGGACCGAAGACCCGGTCGCCGCCGCACGCACGATTGCGGGTCTCGAATAACTTTTATATGGTTCACGGTACCCGAGTCAGCGTGCGCGCTGCCTTCCTCGCCTGCCTTCTCGCCTGTTTCGCGATGCTGCTGCTGCCGGGAAGCGAGGCGGAACTGCCAGTAGAGGACTTCACCCACGCAGTTATCGGTGAAGAGTTCACTGCCACCTGGTGTGTCTATTGCCCAAGCGCGGCAGAGAACCTGTACAAAGTCTGGCGACCCAAATCAGAGTACCCGGACGATCCGTACTACGATGACCAGTTCTTTTTCGTGGCGCTGATTACAGATGTGAACGACAAGGCTGACGACCGCGCCGGTGACTACCCCGACTTCACCGGATACCCCACAGTCTACTTTGATGGGGGCGATGAGAAAGTCGAAGGAGGCCAGTCTGACACTTCCAATTACGAGCAGGCCATCGACAACTGTGGAAGCCGCGCTGACACCGACATCTCGCTGCGCATCTCAATGCAGCACCTGGGTGATGACAGGATAGCTGTACAGGCGTACATCACCTGGAACGAGGATGGAGGCTTTGGTGATCCCACCTTTGACGGCTACATCCGAGCGTACATTGTAGAACCAGTCTCGCGGTACAACAACTACGACAACGAACCGTACCACTTCGGCTTCCTTGACTACGCTTTTGACCAGGAGGTTGAGCTGGACTCCCACGAGGAAGTTATACTCGAGACTGTCTGGGTTGGGGGTGACCACACCGATTCCAATGGTGATGATTTCTCTGACATCAGCTACGATAACCTAAACATTTTCGTTTCCTTCTTCAACAATGAACAAGCCTCTGCTGATGACTACGCATTACAGACCGCCTTCGCAATACCGCCTGACGTGAACTTCTGGTTCCCAACGGAAGTACTGAGTGACACAGCCAGCCTCACTGGTACTGCATCCAGCCCACGTACGACTATTGGCTCTGTTGAGTACAAGATAGATGATGGAGAGTGGCAACTGGCCGAAGGAACAGAAGAGTTTGACCTCCAGCTAGATACCACCGCTTACGCAAACGGGGACCACGAACTGCTACTGCGCATCAGTAATGCGTTCGGAACGACGCGTGAACTGACAGGCACGATTTCCATCATGAACGATGGCGAAGCACCTGAGGTTGAATGGCTTGAACCTGATAGCGGAAGCGATGTTTCTGGTAACGTGACTCTTGCAGCACTGGCCTCTGATAATGACGAGGTAGCAAGTGTAGATTACAATATCAACGGAGGAGATTGGCTCCCGATGGAATATATCGCAGACAATCGCTGGGAGGCTGAGTGGAATACTGAAGTAGCTGGGACTGAAAACGGAGAATATACATTGGAAGTGCGTGCCAGCGATAACTATGACAACACCGCCACGGACAGCCTGACGCTGACGGTTGCCAACGCGGGAGATGTGAGCTATCCTGAGATTATCTTGGGAGAAGTCCCTGCGCTGCCAGTAGCTGACAGTTTCAGCGTCACAGTCACTGCTAATGACCCGGAAGGCATCTATGTCATCGAGTACCGACTTGACGCTGGCGGCTGGATAGCAGTCAGTGGTGGGAGCTTCAATATTGATGTTCCAGTGCTATCCGACGGAATCCACACTCTGGAAGTGCAAGTGATTGACAACGAGGGATTCAAGACCGTTGAACCACTAGTCAACTTCGAATGTGACGGACATAAGCCGGAAATTACCCTTGGCGAAGTGCCAGAAACAGTGACTGCACTAGTACAGATTGATTTCACGATTAATGACTATTCAGCACTGAGTCAGCTTCACTATCGCATCGCAGGAGGCGACGAGCAGCCCTTGAATACTGATGCCACGTCGCTGGAGTGGGATTCAACCACTGTCGATGATGGAGTATGGGTTTTCGAGATGGAAGCGGTCGACGCGCTAGGTAACCGCGAAACCATCTATCGTAACCTGGACGTCGTGAACACTGAGCATGCCACCCTCATACAGGTTGTCGGTGCACGAGCAGGAGCACCGGTTGAGGTGCGCGCATACGTGGACTATCCGAATCTCGATGGTGTCGACCTGCTGATTGAAACACAAAGACTCGAGATGCAAGAGGGTCCAGCCGGCTTCTGGAGTGCCGAGGTGACCATAGCGAATGAAGGGCAATATTCCTACTACATCGAGGTAGACACCGGGCACGGTAGTTTCCAGAGCGAGGAGAAGATGTTGAACGTCGGAGCAGCGGCTCCGGTACAGGAATCCTCCGACGACGATTTATCACAATTGCCGGGACCCGGAATTCTTGTGGCCCTCACGGCGCTGGGATTCGCAGCAAGACGACGGCGCTGAGAAAACCCCAAACCCACCCGGTGCTACAATCCCGATGCGCCCGCGGTTCATCAGAAATTCAGCGGCCAGCTGAAAGGGGGCGCGTTTGTAGTCCACCGGGACCGCTACTCGCCACCAGCCCCGCGAAGAGGCAGTAGAGCATCACGCCATTGAACAGGTGCCACAGGAAGTGGGTGCCGGGCGGGAACGCGTCGCACGCCTGCTGGTCGATTGAGCGGAACAGCAGCGCCGTCATGAAGAGCGGCGTGGCGAGCAGGAGAAGCCAGGCACCCTCCTTCTGCGCGTGGTGACTGTAGCCGCCCAGCAGCGCGATGAAGAGCAGGCCGGAGAAATAGCTGGAGGATCCGTTGGCGTAGTCCGCCGGGAAGGGAATCGCCAGCAGCAGCGTCGTGACGACGAACGCCGCCCAGCCTGCCAGCACCACCCACCAGCGCGGGGCAAGTATATGCCAGCAGAAAATCCCCAGGTAGGCGAACTGGAACAGGGTAATCGGCCCTACGTCCGCTACGAGGGCCCAGCGGGTCGCGAAGGTATGGAACAGGAAACTGCCGATGCCGATGGCGCAGAGCAGACCCAGCAGCAGGACTAATTCCCATCTATGCTGTCCCGCCTCCTCCCGGTAGCGGCGGTAGCAATAAACGCTGGCGACGAAGGCGGCGATGAACGCCAGGTTGCTCAGGGCGTTGAGCGGCTCGGACCAGATGGTCGCGTCGGTCCGCTCGCAATAGGTGTCAATTGCTTCGAACCAGTCGATTGCCATGCGGGGTTGGAGGGCAGGCGACTTTTACACTTGACGCACGCCGCCTGCACTAAGACAACTGCTCACGAATAACCAGCGGAACCTGTGCAGCAACTTCAGTTGCCAGGAATCCAGCACCGTGCACTTTGGCAGCGCGCTCACCAGCTGTTCCGAGCAGCCAGGCAGCAACCCGCCCCGCCTGGAATCCCGTAAGACCACGTGCCATTGCCGCTGCACACATTCCTGCGAGCACGTCACCAGTACCTCCGACTGCCAATCGCGGGTGACCGGTGCGGTTACACCGTGTATGAGTACCATCAGTGATGATATCCTCCGGCCCCTTGGCAAGAACCGTAGCGGAATAGGCGAGTGCAATTTCTCTGATCATCGCTTCTCGCCCGTCATCACCAGAAGTGATGTCAGCCGCTTTCGCCAGTCGCGCCAGCTCACCTGCGTGCGGTGTCAGCAATGCTCCCTGTGCTGCTTCCGGCTCCAACCTGAACAGCCCATCGGCATCAACCACGCACGGCTTCTGCCACTTGCGGAGCAGTTTGTCAACCGCCGCAATCGTATCGGGATGCCGTCCCAGCCCGGGACCTACCAGCAGCACGTCGGCCTTCGCCTCCGCCTCGAGCACGGTCGCGACGTGATTGGGCTCGAAGTGGTCACCCGGTAGTGGATGAACTATCAGCTCCGGGGCGTGCCGTGCTACCACACTGGCAGCGCTCTCAGGCACATACATCGGCACCAGGTCGGCACCCATGCGGTATGCTCCCATCGCGGCCAGTGATGGTGCACCCGTGTAGGGGCCACCGCCGACGAAGGCGACAACTCCATTCTGCCCCTTACGCGCGGTGGCATCAGTGGGTGGCAGCAGCTGCAGTTCACCCGGTCCGGTGCAGATCTCTGCTTCAGGCGGAAAACCGATATCAGCTACGATGATTTCACCGCAGCTGGTTTCGGACATGCCTTCCTTCAACGCATGGAAAGTAACTGTAAGCTGTGGTTGCACTGCTTCTGGCAATCCAAGCCCGGAAGGCACATCCACAGCCAGTACCGGCGGACCCTCGTTGAGCGCTGCAGCCATGCTGCCATACGGTTCTCGCAGCCCACCCTGCAACCCAGACCCTAGGAGCGCATCTATTGACATCTCTGCCTCAGCAAGCAGCTTCGCAAGCGCCTGCGGCGGGTGCACCTCACCCCCCCAGCGTGCACGTGCCTGCTGTGCAATTTCAGAACGCGGCTCGCCAGCCAGCACGACTTTCACGTCCAGCCCCGCTTCCGTCAGCAACCGCGCAATGACTAGCCCGTCGCCGCCGTTGTTGCCACTGCCGCACGCCACGACAATGCATTGCGCTTCCGGAAATCGCTCACGCAACGTATCGACGACAGCCTTCCCGGCATTCTCCATCAGCTCGCCCAGGTCAATCCCGAGAGCGATGGCGTTGTGGTCCAACACCCTGAACTCCACCAGAGGGAGCATAGTGTGTCAGGCTCGCCCGGCTAAAGAGCCTCTGCTCCAGCAAGGGCCTGAGAGCCAAAAACTACAATGTTTGCAGCAACTCGAACAGGAAGAGCAAAAAGAAACCGGCTAGGACGGCACCGGCGACGCGGCCCATCGGTAGCCGCACCAACCCCATCGCTGCGATTGTTGCTAGTAACAAAAGCGGTAGCGTCTGTGCAATAACGTAGCCGCCGACTGGGACCGGCGACACCAGCGCCAGCATCCCCAGTACCAGCCCAATATTGGCGATGTTGGAACCGATAACGTTAGCGACTGCAATATCGTGGAAGCCCTTGCGCGCCGCTGTCAGCGAACCGGCCAGCTCTGGGAGCGAAGTTCCGACCGCGACGACAGTTAGCCCAATTACCAGCT
>CALBFM010000008.1:0-10370 GCA_937893445.1 uncultured euryarchaeote | reverse complement strand
CCGACGTGGCGCTGGTCTGGAGCCACCCCGCTCTCACGGCGGGCGACTGGGAGGCAGCGACCGCTGGCAAGAAGGGCGTCGTCGTCGTCGGCACTGGACTTGGCCACGTCGGGTCACATCTGCATGACGCCGTACGGGCGACTGCGCGCGACGGTATCGTGGCGATGACGACGCAGTGCTTGGCAGGGAGCACGAACTTGAACGTCTACCGCAACGGCCGGGAGCTGGGTGAAGCGGGGGTTGTCGAGGCAGGCGATATGCTTCCGGAAACAGCGCTGGTGAAGCTAATGTGGCTGCTCAGGCATCGCCCTGACTCAATCGCTGCCGATATGGGGGAAAATCTGGCGGGCGAGCTGGGAGCGCGCCGTTTTTTGGATTAAGCTTTTACTAACCTACTGCTGACCTCGTCCATGACAGACCCGCGCTACGACAAACTCGCTTCTAACCTGATTAACCATTCCATCTGCCTGCAAAAGGGCGAGAAGGTACTCATCGAAGCGTTTGACTTGCCAGAGACTATGGTCATTGCACTGGTGCGCGCTGCGCGCAAGGCGGGTGGTGTGCCACTAGTGACGCTGAAGAACAACCACGTCTTGCGCGAACTCTACCGCGAGGCGACTGAAGAACAGATGCAACTCTGCGGCGACGTTGAGCTGGCGCGGATGAAAGAGATGGATGCCTATATTGCCATGCGCGGCAGCCACAACATTGCGGAGTTTTCAGACGTACCATCAGACCGTATGCAGCTCTACCAAACGCACTGGCTACAGCCAGTTCATTTTCAGGAACGCGTCCCCAATACTCGCTGGGTAGTACTGCGCTGGCCGTCACCGTCGATGGCACAGCAGGCAGAAATGTCGACCGAGGAATTCGAGGACTTCTACTTCGAGGTCTGCTGCCTAGATTACGCGAAGATGGGAGAAGCAATTGCACCACTAAAGGAGTTAATGGAGCGTACAGACCAAGTGCGCATTACCGGCCCTGATACCGACCTTCGCTTCTCCATTAAGGATATTCCGGCCATCGCCTGCTGTGGCGACCGCAACATCCCCGACGGCGAGTGCTTTACCGCCCCCGTTAAGGACTCTATCGAGGGGCACATCCACTTCAACGCGCGTACACTGTACAACGGCACCATATTCAGCGACGTGCGGCTCGAGTTCAAGGACGGAAAGGTAGTCGGCGCGACCGGCAGCGATGACGTGAGACTGAACGAAATCCTGGACAGCGACGAAGGTGCGCGCTATGTCGGCGAGTTCGCGCTCGCATTCAACCCCTTCATCCAGGAGCCGATGCTCGACATCCTATTCGACGAGAAAATTGCCGGCAGCTTCCACTTCACCCCCGGTAACGCTTACGACGAGGCGGACAACGGCAACCGCTCCGATGTACACTGGGACATGGTGATGATCCAACGGCCAGAGCATGGCGGCGGCGAAATCCGCTTCGACGACGTACTCATCCGCAAGGACGGTCTGTTTGTACTGCCGGAGCTGGAAGGACTCAACCCGGAGAACCTCCGGTAGCAAGGACCATGCGAGCCCAGCTCATGGATGACCCAATCGCCTCGGCCGAGCTGGCAGGACTGGCCTACGTTAGCGATTCTGAACCTGGGTTCTCAAGGCAGCAGAGAGGCGATGATATTGTACATGTAAGCGCGAAGGGCAGAATTCTAACAAGTAGTAAAAAAATCGAGCGCATAGAAGGGCTGAAAATCCCACCCGCCTGGACGAAAGTGTGGATTTGTGAGAACCACAAAGGTCACCTGCAAGTGACTGGTGTTGACAAGAAAGGGCGCAAGCAGTACATTTACCACCCTCTTTGGACCAAGCTGCGCAGCGAGGCCAAGTTTGACAAAATGGTAGAATTTGGCCATACACTGCCCACTATCCGTAGACAGTATGACCTTGATTTACAGGTTGAAGGCAATCCAAAGCAAATGATGATGCCAAAGGAGCGTATGCTGGCGGCGCTGGTTAGACTGCTCGATACGACCTTCATCCGAATCGGGAATGAGACCTACCGTAAGGAAAACCAGCACTTCGGCCTTACAACCTTGCTGGACGACCATTGCACGTTCGAGTATGATGATGATGTGCTGCCGGAAGAGGAAAAATGGTACGATGGACAGCTCGTGGGCTGGTTCACGTTCGTAGGCAAGAGTGGGAAGGACCACACCGTGATGGTGCACGATGAGAACTATCCAGATCTAGTGGCTCTAATGATTGAAAGCTACAACCTCAAGGCTGAAGGAACGAATGACCTTTTCGTATACGTCGATGAGGGGGGCACGCCTCGGGATATCAAGTCCAGGATGGTCAACGACTATTTGCAGAAGACTGCCGGTTCCAGATACAGTGCCAAGGATTTCAGGACATGGCGTGGGACGGAGATGGCTGCAAGTGGACTGGCAAATACGCCGAAGCGACTCAACAAGAAAGAACGCAAGAAGAGAGTGACAAAAGTGGTGAAGGAAGTTGCAACCAGATTAGGGAATACACCCGCCGTCTGCCGCAGTTCCTACATCCATCCGCTATTCCTAGACGACTATATGTTTGGAAGGTTCCACAGGAAGTGGAAACAAGCCCACTCTGTGGAAGAAAACGAGCTGCTCTCATCCGATGAAATTGCGGTCCTCAACTACCTGAGTGAAGGCGCATAAAAGAAGTGGCTGTTTCTCAACCGCTAACAAGAATTTCAATGCTCTCGGTGAGGGCAATGTCCTTGTTGGTGATTCCGTTAGCATCGTGTGTGGTTGTAGTGATTTTTACATTGGAATAGTCAAATATCAGTATATCTGGATGATGATTCATTTCCTCCGCAATTTCGGCGACCCGATTTACGAAAGTTACAGCCGAGGCAAATTTATCGAAACTGAAATCCTTGAAAAGACGATGATAGACGTCATCATGACTCCAACCATCCATGCCTTTCAGTGCCTTCTCAATTCCATCGTCGCTCAATAAATCAGACATTAAGAGCGTACCTTTGTGGAGGTATTTAGTCCTTTGTGACCTTAAGGTTTTATATGCCCTTATTTAACCGAACTCGTTTGACACTATTCAAGAGCATAATGCCAAAAAGCATGTCGAAGGGGCAAGAGCGCTACCTGAAGGCGCTTGTGCTTGTTTTCTTGTTGCTTCTATTGGTGCTCACAATTGCACACACCGAAGATAACCCCGACTGGTATTTCGTTGTTCCGGGCCTGCTAATACACCTCTCAGCCGACTCATTCCTAATCCTAATTACGTCAGCTTTCGTGGCTGTTGCTACCAGGCATTTCATTATACCCATAATACTGTATGTGAGAGGCAGAAGCCAGTGGGAATGGGACCCCAGGCCTCTTGCCTTCTGGTTAGTCATTACTAAGGGCATTGCCCTGTACTTTATCGACCTTTCAGCTACGAATAGTAATCTTTCTTCGTACATGAATGCCACGTGTACGTTTTTCAACAGTATATTCGTGATATTTCTAACCGTATTCCTGCTCAGGTTATATCTACATTATTTTGTGCCTTTTCTATCCAGAGTGCTGTTGGCTATAGAAACCGATACACAATACGGACCAATTCTTGAGATTATAGGCTCGATAATGATTCTTATTTTTGGTTTAGCCGAATTTCTTAATCAATTCGATGTTGATATTGGGGTCCTGCTCGCTGGAATCGGGGTTGCAGGTCTTGTCATTGCGCTGGCTGCACAGGATACCCTCAGTAATTTTTTCTCAGGTATCCTGCTATTGCTTGATCAGGGGTTCAAAACAGGAGACATGGTGTATTTCGATGGCGATTACTGTATTATCCGAGATTTTGGTTTGCGTTCCACCAAACTCTACAACATAATTGAGCATGTAATCGTCATTATTCCGAACAATGCCTTTGCATCGCAGAATATTGTAAATGTGACAAAACCCGATCGCTATTTCAGGCATAGAATCAACGTGGGTGTATCGTACGACTCCAATCCTGGCAAGGTAGAAGAAGTTCTGCTGAAGGTCGCCGCCGGAAACACGGACGTGGAGACAGACGACCCTACTCGGAAACCTATTGTCCGGTTTCAGTCTTTTGGAGAGTCCAGCCTTGAATTCGTTCTGGTACTGTGGATTAAGAATGTAATCAAGATTCGTCAAGTCAATTCAGATTTGCACCATGAAATATTCACGAATCTAAGAAAGGCGAAGGTAGTGATTGCCTATCCACAGAGAGACGTTCATTTGCATGAAGTATCTTAAACTGGTTGTAGGCCTTGGATGTGAGCTGGCGCCGCCAGCCCCTTAAGCCCCCTGCAATTTGGGCAGTAATGGCGTACAGCGACCTCTCACCGGCGGACCTGAAGGTGTACGACTACTTACGCGGGAACGACTTCGTCGCTAAGCCCTGGTCGACCGCAAAGGCGGCGAAGGCGCTGAAGCTAAAGCCGGAACAGGTGTACGAAGCCTTGAGCAACATCGCGCATTACATGCGCAGCAACATTCACATCCACTACCGTGACGGAGCGCTGCGCATCGCCGCTGAATGAGCCATGGTTAAAAATTACAACTCATCAAAGAGCAACACTTCCAGTGTTAGTGACGGGGACCTTGTTGGCGATGGAGGCGGTACCGGCGAGCCCGCGATGGCTAAGACTTACAACTCGTCAAAGAGCAACACTTCCAGTGTTAGTCATAGTAGTGGAGATTCAGGAGCGGTTGATCATAACTCAACCCGCTCAAACAATGGTATCGATGGCGGTGGAGGTGGACCGGACCCTGCCCAAGGAACGGACTACCACACTACCAGAAGCAATACTTCGAGTGCCACACCTAGAGATAAGCATACAGGAAGAGCGACTGGTAAAAGAAATTCAGTTGATGGGAACGGTGGCGGAGGCAGTTCAGAGAAATCTGGAGCAATTGACCACAACTCGACTCGTTCTAACAGAGGGGCGTCGGTTGGCGAGGAGAGTAAGGGGCTGAATGCAGTTAATGTCAAAACCACCTCGATTGGTAGCGGTGGTGGCACTGGCGTAATCGGTTCGACCTTGGGGATTGCGAAGACTGTCATCATGGTGGCGGTCCTGCTGACGGCCGCAGGTGTCGGATTCGACCTTTACCAAACCTACAATGATGCTATTGACCTTAATCTGGAAGACCATGTCACAGACGCCGATTTCGCTCTGAACGATGACAAGACAGAAATTAACGGCGATATCGGCTTCAATATTCCAGAGATGGGGATGTTCGAGAAGAAAATCCTGGCCAAAGTGCACGTAACGGTGCTGGAATCAAATCCCACAACGGACGGTGACTACTCATTCAAACACACCTTAGGGAGCGGCGAACATACCTACAAATTCTCCTTAACCGATCTTGACCCGGTCACCGTAGAGAAAATTGATGCTGGAGAAGATCTTGAACTGGAATACACTACCAGTATTACGGTCATCTACCTCGGCGTAGAACTAGCGCCTGCGACCACCGACATGCCGGCCAAGACCGTTACTGTAGAGACTGCCTGACCCTGTTCAGTCCTGCGTGAAGAGTTTCCAATCACCCTTGCCGTCGAGCAGGCCGAGGCGCACGCCAGCGTCAAGCCAGCCGTGCGCGTAGTTCACGGCGGCGAAAGCATCATCACCCCGGCCAGCGGCAAGGAAGTGCTGCGCATCGGAGTGGTAGGCGCGTGCCATCCCGAGCATATCTTCGGCCTGCGCTCGCGCATCGCTGCCGGCTACGGCTGGAATTTCAACCTTCTCCAGCGCTTCCGCAGTCAGCGCCAGATAGCGCTCGATGCGCTCACGTGAGATGCTGAACTCACCCACATCCTGTCAGCGGCCGACCGCTTAACCTTATCACCCAGTGCTGTTCGGGTGGAGTGTTCGCGCCGGTGTGGACGCTGCAGCAGCTGAGCCAGCGGGTCAAGCAGGCGGTCGAAGGTGTCGCCGAGTTTCGTGACATCCGCGTCGATGGTGAGGTTATCAAGCCCTTTCAGGCGGCGTCGGGGCATCTCTACTTCACTCTGACAGACGGACAGAACAGCCTTGCATGCGTCGCATGGGCCAGCAATCAGGCCGGCTTCACTGCGCAGCCACAGGAAGGGGATCAAGTCATTGCTCGTGGATCTCTCTCAACTTACGGCGCACGGTCACAATACCAACTCGACGTGCGGGGGCTGCGCCCTTCCGGTGCGGGTGACCGCGCTGCTGCTATTGAGGCGCTGAAACGAAAGCTGCGCGGTGAGGGGCTTTTCGACGACCTGCATAAAAAGGAATTACCACTATTCCCGCTGCATATTGCTCTGGTAACTGGCACCGGCTCGGCGGCACTCAACGACGTTCTGAAAGTCGCGCGCCAGCGCTGGCCGCTAGCACGCGTCAGCGTCGTTCCGGCGCTGGTACAAGGTGCCGGCGCGCCCACCGCGCTGGTCACTGCACTCAGGCACGCTGATGCCCTTGGCGCAGAGCTGCTGATACTGGCGCGCGGCGGTGGCTCGCCGGAAGACCTGGACGGTTTCAATGCCGAGCCGGTCGTACGCGCAGTCTTCGGCTGTGCGACGCCAGTTGTGACAGGAGTTGGCCACGAAATAGATACGACAGTCGTCGACTTCGTTGCAGACCTGCGCGCGGCAACGCCCAGCAACGCCGCCGAACTAGCGCTACCCGACTGGCGTGAGGTGGACGCGCGTTTCGCTGGCGCACTACAGCAGCTGGCAGCACTTGCGGGGCGCCGAGTCGAGCGCGAGGTGGCGGCAATTAGCGCGCTACAGCACCGGCTGACACTGGCGCACCCGCGCAAGCGACTGCGCGAGGGGGTACAGCGGCTCGATACAGCTACGGCGCAACTACAGCGCAGTGTCCGCACGCTGCTCGGGGGACAGACTGAACGGCTGTCGAAAGCCCAGGCACTGCTGGTAGGGCTTGACCCAACCGCTGTGCTGGGACGCGGCTACGCCATCGTGCAGCACAGTGGAGGCGTACTGCGGACGCCTGTGCCGATTGGCAGCGAAATTGATATTACTCTCAGTAAAGGAGGCATGGAATGTCAAGTAACAAAGACGAGGAACTGAACTTCTCGCAAGCACTGCAGCAACTCGAAACGCTGCTTGCGCAGCTAGAATCGGGCGAGATTGAGCTGGAAGAGGCAATGGAACTGTTCGAGCAGGGCAGTGCCCTCGCCGAGCGCTGCCGCGAAATGCTCGCCAACGCAGAGCAACGACTAGAGGAGCTGGCGCCGGCGGAACCGGAAGGCGAGTGAAGGCGAAAGTTTAATGCAGACGGAAACACCAATGGCCGCGTGAAGCCGACCGGCTGGTTGCTGCCAATCGCTCTACTGGTTTTTTTTGCTGCTGGGGCCCAAGGTGAGCTGAGTGATCTCAAATCACCTGTGCACCTCAACCTGAAGGAAGCTGCAGGACTCTCACCGGAAACTGTAGGCGACCGGGGACAGGAGGCTATCGAGGAAACCCCACCCCGTTCATACACTTCGTATCCTTTAGATGCGGGACGAACCCGGGAATGGAAAGAGGTTGGGACTTGGACCGCTGATGGCATTCAGTATGACTTGGGAGTGCAGCCCCCAGTAACATTCAACATGTGGTGGAGCGCGGTTGATGATAGCTACAACACCAGACTCCAGTTTCGCTGGAATCTTTACATTGACGGAGTCGACGCAGCATACTACGAAGACACTGATGAGTTCGAATGTGAGCAGTCAGATCCCTGTCTTTGGGATGGTCAAACCAACAACTTGAATGTTTCTTCCGCCTCAAAGGATGCAATCTTCGAAGTGACTATTCAGTACTGGGCATTTACCGATATCAAGATTTACTACGATAATTTTTCGCTTGACTCTGGTGTGACTCTGAATACCGATGCCGTCTACCTCGGTAAGGCCCGCATGAGCGGGCAGGAAGTTGGATTTGAATTTGTCGAGGCATGGGAGACCCAAGCCGAAGAAGCACTCCGCGGTAATTACCTGACATTCATGGTCGAGGGGATGCCCCAAAATAATACCCTCCAGAAATCAACCTATCCACGCATAGGTAAGGGTGCTGAGTACGAACTGAATGGAACTGCGCTGGAGGCAATCATGGTAACTTGGTATATCGATGATAAATACGCTAGTGTCGAGGAATCAACCTTTATGTTCGGCTACGGAAAGCCGGAATCCAGTTACGCGCCTGCGATCGCAGTGGCGCTGACTGATTTGCCACGTATGGGCGCAACATCAACTTCAGATGATGGGGGATTACTTGGCCTCCCGGGCTTCCCGCTATTGTTAGCAATCCCAGCGCTCGCCTGGACAGCACGGCGCCGTCGCTGAAGCGAGTCTAATCGCGAAGCAACCGGTACGACGGGCGGTGCAGCGAAAGTTTAATGCTGCTGCAGGCAGGGTTGGCTGCGATGAGGCATGCTGGCTGGCTGTTCGTGCTCTGCGCGCTAGTGGCGTTCGCCGCCGGAACGCAGGGGGAACTGCAGGGGAGTACACAGCCACTGCACCTGAACCTGAAGGAGGGGCCGGAGTTTTCTCCCGAGACAGTGGCTGACGTCGAGCAGGAAGCAATCGAGGAGCGGTACTACTCACACACGCAGAACACGCCAGATCCAATTTCGACCCGCAATAAAGGCGACTGGAAGTCGATGGGGACTTGGGAGAGTGATGCCTCCCTGTACGATGTGACAATCAGCGATGTGGTATTCAACCTCTGGTGGGTCGAGGACCCGAACGACGAGGAATACGACACTAACCTTGAGCTGAGGTGGACCATCTTCCTGGACGGGCAGCAGATATTCCAGTACGAGGATAACGAGGATGATCACGATGGTGACGGATACGAGGACGGTACGGGGCCTTGCCCACAGACACGCGATGACCCTTGTGAATATGCGGAACCACCGACCGGAACATTCCCCAACACACTCGTTGAGAGAGGGCAAACAATCTCCCTCGAGGTGGAAATGAAATCATTCAGGGCTATCTATATCTACTACGATAACGCCAGCCGTGACTCAGGAATGAAGGTCGCGGCCGATGCGGTCTTTTTCGGCCGGGGCCAGCAAGGAGGTGGCGAAGTCGGCTTCGAATACATCGAGGCGTGGAAAACTGATGTCAATGAAATCCTGGAGGGCAACTTTCTGACTCTGATCGTTGATGGGGCAACGCTGGACAACAACGCGCAACCCTCAGGCTATCCCCGCGTCGAGGAAGGCGTAGAATATCAACTGAACAACGCTACTGTCAAGGCGGTAATGGTGTTCTGGAAGCTGGAGCAGTACGCCCGGGGCGATGATCCCACGGTCGGCTTCGCCTATACCTCCCGCGCAGACCACGCTCCTGCAATCATGGTCGAGGTTGGGAGCCTCGACCAAATTTCCACAGGTGGGGAGCCGAATGACGGGTTTCTAGGGCTACCAGGCTTCGAACTGGTAGTGGCGACACTGGCAATCGCGTTGACGGCGCGACGCAGGCGTTGAAGCAACCTTAATAACGCGAACCGACTGGCGCCGCTCCTTGCGCTATTTCGTTGTTCCAAGCCTGATTCTGCTGTTCGTCGGGACCTTCCTACTGGCGCTCCCTGTAAGTGCAGAGGGTGCAGAACCCTATGAGCCTGAACTATCCCTACACTTCAATATGAAGGATGATAACACCCTCTCGCCACAATACAAACTACCTGATGAAGCTGAAACACAAAAGAACGTCCAGGCCGATATAGACTGGGATATCGGTGGAATTCTAATTGGTCGCAACCCAGTCCACGTTGGTGAATGGGTTTCCGATGAAGTGGCCTATGAACAAAACTTTACACTCAATACGGCTAATATATGGTATGAAGAAGAAGATGGTAGCGGTAACAACTGTGAATGGACATTCGATGTCAAGGTGAACGACCAATCGGTCAGCGAGCAGACCGTGAGCTGCCAAGAAGACCATCCAGAAGTGGGAGAGGAAACCTATTCACTAAATGTCGAGCTGTTGCTTGTGGCTGGCGATATCTTCAGCGTCGATCTGACTTATGAAGGCTGGGAAGACATTACCATATATCACGATAATGTCACTTACGACACGGGCTACGACGCTACCTCCACTCCGCTCACCTTCTTCGATGTACGGATGAGTAGCGGAACTGTCGCTATCGAGTTCACTGAGGCGTGGCCGGTCGATTGGAATACCAACTTGAAGGGCGGATACGTGATGCTGATGGGGGCCGAGATGTGGATGGCTGATAACGACCAGGCGGCTGTATCGGATGGAGCTGAACACACCATGGCTAACGGCACCGTTGCCACCGGCACAGTCATCACATGGGAGCAGGTAACTGGAAAGGAACTGAGCGTAAAGCTGCACTACACCCAGTTTGACCATACAGGAGGTATGGGAGGTGGAGGCAACGGTACCA
>CALBFM010000007.1:0-1295 GCA_937893445.1 uncultured euryarchaeote | reverse complement strand
GGGGTTGGGTATCAGTAGTGGTAGGGGTGTGCTTAGAGAGGCAGTGGCAAGTTGAGTTTCAGAATTTAGAGCTGTATCTGGTGAGACAGTTCAATCAGTCTAGAAGCTGCCAGTAATCCGGCCCGTGCTTTGTCTATTTGCGGGGCTAATTCTCCAAAACGGTCTACGAGCGGCACTTCCATGCGAATGGCTGCTGATTTGTGAGTGGTCAAAATGCTCAGACCATCGCTGAGCAGAGATTCATTTAACTCAGTGAGGCGTTCGATGCTATCGCCTGCGCCGCTAATGGTCAGGTCGACTGCCCCCCTGCGCCATTTATGGATGACCACGAAATCCGGATTCATGCCCCTAGGCTTGAACCTGGGCCAATCAGAATTCGCCGGTATCTTCGTGGGCTTTCTCATTTGGAGCTCTGGGAATTCGGTCTTTGATAATTCCCAGTAATCGAGCCAGAACTGGGTCACTCCACCGTGTGGAACAGCCCGATACCCACGGCGGTTCTGCTCAATCGCCTCTTCGATTAATTGTGCTTTGTACTTTGCACGGGGGTCAGTTGGCTTTTCGACGAACCATTGTTTTATGGATTCGTAGCTTAGTCGGACGTCATATAACTCAGCCTCTGAATTGGAATCGAGATAAGCTTGTGGTGCAACGATACAGGTACGGTATTGGTGCCACCACTCATCTTCTATCCCGGCGTCGCCTCTGATACGGTACCGGCCAGCCTGGTTAGGCTGCGTAATGGCATCAATCTTGTCTTCTATTAGAATCGCAAGTTTGCGGCTTTCCGCTCCTTCTACCAGCACTACTATGTCGGATTCCCCATACTCGGGATGAGTCAGGGAATGCCACGCCCCCAGAAAAGTTAGGTCTTGGTCGCTAGTTCCCCAAACTAGTCCGTAAAACCAGGAGAGAAAACTGCTGTCGACATTTAGTTCTTCAATCAGGAGCAAGTCGATATCCCGCTCCGCGGGGTGAGTCGATTGTATATGCTCAATATTCCGACCATCTTCGTCATTCATGTCTTCGTTTTGTTGTGGGGTCATCTTTTGCTGGTAGCCTCCACCCGTTTGTCGCAGACATCGAAGAATCTGCAAGGGTCACACTTGTATGCCTGGGTAGCAGGCTTGAATTGAAAGTCCCCGTCTATCAACCCATGCACTCGCTTAATCAGGCGTTGGACTTTCCTCTCAGCTTTGGTATCGAAAGCCTCTGACCAAACGATACGGTCACTACCGCGCGCCCTCACTGCCGCGGTTATCGGGTCGCTGTCCATCTGGGCCCAGCATGTTCTT
>CALBFM010000006.1:0-24494 GCA_937893445.1 uncultured euryarchaeote | reverse complement strand
GGGTCAAGTCAACGCTCGGCACCACCATCGAAGCGTTCGTGGGCAGCATGGTCCATGACGCGCTGGAATGGCGTGGTCACTCTGTATTCACTCTGGAGGGAAAGGAGTCATGAATGTCAAAGCGAAGAGATGGTCTCCCGGCCAACAGCCCCCCTCACGCGGGATTCTACTTATTCGGCATGGCCCCAGAACCAGTCCAGATTTCCCGCCTTTGTCAGCCATGCTCACACCCGAGGGGATTGAGGACTGCATCTTATGTGGTCGCGGAATGACAACGTCCCCTCCCCTCGCAATTTATTCGAGTCCTGTCAAACGTTGCATAGACACAGGTGAGAGAATCAACGAAGGTGCGAATTGGAGGTTCGAGGTCATAGAATCAAAGATGCTTGGCCATCCAGGGCCATTCGTCATCGGCAAGATCAACGAGGAAGTCAACAAACTAGTTGCTCATGCGCAACAGAACGATGACTGGTCATTCCTTCATCGCCATGTTGCAGGAGCGGACATCCCTGGCATGAGGAATCGATCCGTCGGGGCAAAGAACCTTGTTAAAGCGTTGTACCCAAGTGAAAATGGCTATGCCCTCTGTATATCCCATGATTCAATCATCGCTGCCATCATAGCCGCATTTGGATTAGATCCACATCCTTGGCCTGACCCGCTTGAGGGCGTTCACATTCGCATATAAATATCCATAAAATCGATAAACTGTTCCACAGGGTTATTTTCGTTGCTAACCATTATAACTTGATAATAGAATACCTGCGTGTGCCCCTCTACTCTCACTCCCGCCTTTCCTGCTACGAGAACTGTCCTTTCCAGTACAAGCTGAAGTACGTTGACCGGGTCAAGTCAACGCTCGGCACCACCATCGAAGCGTTCGTGGGCAGCATGGTCCACGACGCGCTGGAATGGCTGTACGGCTTGGCACGCAATGGTCGCGTTGCGACGAAAGAAGAGCTGGCAGGAAAGTACCAGGAGCTGTGGGAAGCGGAATGGAAGGATGACATCCGCATCATCAAGAAGGATCTCGATGTCGATAACTACCGCTTGAACGGACAGAAGTGGGTCGAGCAGTACTGGGACCGCTACCAGCCTTTCGACCAGGGCATAACCATCGACCTGGAGTGCAAGGTCTACATTGACCTGCCCGGCGGCAAGAAGATAATGGGTTACATAGACCGTCTGGAGAAGGTCGGCAACAACCATTTCGTAATCCACGACTACAAGACCAGCGGCAAGCTGCCGACACCGCACGAAACCGCGAACGACCGGCAGCTGGCGCTCTACATGCTCGGGGTACAGCAGAGGTATCCCGACCTGGAGAAGATAGACCTGGTCTGGCATTTCGTAAGGTTTGACGAGGATGTCTGGTCACAGCGGACCGAGGGACAGCTGCAGAAAATGGCCGACGAGGCTACGAGCTTGATCAATACAATCGAGGAGGCTGTAGCGAGCCGGAACCTACCAACACAGACCAGCTCCCTCTGTGGTTGGTGCGATTTCCGTCCACAATGTCCGGAGTTCGCACACCTGTACCAGATGGAAAGCAAGGGAGAGACGCTGGCGACCTCGACCATCACCGCCTCCGAAGCTTCAGAATTGGTTGACGAGCTGGTGGGCCTGAGGGACGAAAAGCGACGCGTCATGGATGCGATGGATGGAAGGGCTGAAGAGATCAAGGAGAAGCTGGCAGGGTACTCGGCCGAGACTGGGAACACTTCAATCTACGGTGCCAAACACTATGCTACTGTCTCTACCAGCACGTCGGTCAGCGTCCCAAAATTGGGCAGTGAGCCCCGAATAGAGCTTGAGGCAGTATTGAAGGTGTTTGGACTCTGGGAGCAGGTCGACCAGCTCTCATCGAGCAAACTGAAGAAGCTCGCTGACTCTGGCGCCTTGACGGATGAACAGCGGAAAGCGGTCAATAAGTACCTCGAGCGCAGCGAATCATCCCGGGTCGGGCTGCGGAAGCGTAAGACGTGAAAACGGCCAAATATTGCTTATATAATCCCTAAAACATCCAGCGGGTGTGGACTTAGTAGAATATGCTCTGCTGCTTGGACTTGCTGTGTTGATTGCAATTGCACTGGCAACTTACTTCAGGAAAGATGAGTTTGACTTACGTTCCATCAAGGACCTGCAAGTCGAGATTAAAGAAAAATTAGTTGAAAGGGATGCACTGGACTTCCAGAGTCTGGAAACGGCCAAGAAATCCAGTGAGGAAAAAACGAAGATAATGCGAGAAGAGCTGAAGACGCTCAAAAAACTAGTTGAGGAAGAGAAGGAACAAAGAGGAAAGGCATATACCTCCATCACTGAGAACATCAGACAATTACATGAAGAGTACAAGGGCCTTCAGACTTCATCTACCAACTTAGTTGCGGCATTGAAAGACAGCACCATGAGGGGGAATTGGGGGGAAGTACAACTTCAGAGAGTGTTAGAACTTTCCAATATGGTAAAGCACGTTGATTTCGATCCTCAAAAAACAATCGAAGCGGAAGATGGTTCGATGCAAAGGCCTGACGCGATTGTAAACCTGCCAGGGGGGAAGCAGCTCGTGATTGATTCGAAAGCGCCGGGAAAATTGTTGGAAGCCTATGAGTCCGAGAACGAGGACGATAAGGAAGAATACATGAAGCAGTTTGCTGATGATGTCTGGGAAACTGTGAAACTACTGGGAAAAAAGAAATACTGGGATAGTCTGGAGGATAAATCCGGAAACAAGCTATCACCTGATTTCGTAATCATGTTCATGCCTGGTGAACACATGCTCCAAATTGCACTATTCCACAGACCTGCTCTGTGGGAGGAGGCGGTTGAAAGAAAGGTTATTCTGGCTTCACCTTACATCCTGCTTGCCTTGCTAAGATCGATATCTTACTCTTGGCAACAAGAAGAGCGTAGCAGGAATACCGACAAAATACTTCAAGTCTCGGACGAGGTCGTGAAGAGAGTAGAGGTACTCATGAAACATTTGGGCGGAGTCGAAAAAGGAATGAAAAATAGCTTGAATTCATGGAATGATGCAATTAAATCCTACGAGTCCCGCTTATTGAAATCGAGGGAAAAATTGCAGGATTTGAAAGGTGAAGCCTCGGACCTGAAAAGAATAGAGACAATAGACGATAGTCCCAAAAAATTGAAGTAGCTCCTTCAAACAGCGCGAACTAGGCCTTTCATCTCACAGGAAAAAGAATGCCAGGGCGAGGATGGCGTAGGTGACCAGTAGCATGGCGCCTTCCAGCCAGTTTGACTCCCCGTCCTGGATGATGAAATTGGTCACCAGTACTGCTAGGAAGGTAGCTACGGTCTCGAAAATCCCAAATTCGAGCGTCAGTGGCACCCCAAGCGCCCATCCTAGGAGCACCATCACCGGCGCCACGAACAGCGCAATCTGGATGCTGGACCCGACTGCAATTCCAACTGAAAGGTCCATTTTGTTCTTCCCGGCGACGGTGACGGCGGTGAAGTGCTCGGCAGCGTTGCCAAAGACTGGCACGAGGATGACGCCGATGAACAGTGTCGGCATCCCGTACTCGCTGGCGGCGTGCTCGATTGACCCAACCAGGATTTCGGCCATCCAGGCCACCATCAGCGTAGCTACAAGCAGCAACCCCATCGCATCGCGCTGACTCAGCACGGGCTCCTCGTCGTGGTGTCCCTCGGCGGCGTAGAGGCTGGCATGGGTGCGTAGCTGGAACAGCAGTTGCATGCCGTAGACCAGCAGGAGCAGCAGCGCGGTGTAGTGGGAGAGTTCCACCACGTTCGGGTGGTCGCCAGTGCTGGCATAGACCGTCGGTACCACTAGCCCCACCAGCGCCAGCAGCAGCAGCGAGCCGTTTGTCTGGGAGGCGCGTGACGAGAATTTCTGCGTAGTGTGGTGCAGGCCACCCCACAGGAAGGCCAGCCCCATGACCAGCAGCAAGTTCCCTAGGATTGAACCGATGAGTGAAGCTTGGACTACCAGTAGCATGGTGTCTTTCACGGTCGGGTCTTGGTAGACTGCCCAGATTGCCAGTGCCGCGATTATCATCTCCACGGCGTTACCGAATGTTGCGTTTAGCAGACCTCCAATGGACTCGCTGGTCCGTATGGCTATCTCCTCGGTGGCCTTGCCCATCTGCCATGCCAAGGGCATGATGGCGCCCATCGAGGCGAGGAACGCGGGACCGTGGTCACCCCGCGATTCCAGCACCACCGCGGCAGGGACCAGCAGCAGCAGCCAGTTGAGCTTCACAATGCGCGGGTCAAGTAGGCTGCGGATTCCCGGGAGGTTATCAGCCGTATCCATTCGGGGCTTGCAGTACGGGCGGGGTTTAGGGTTTTCTCGAACGTCGGCGTTTATTTTCTTACGCAATGATTAAACTTCTATTCTATTATTGACTCGCCTTCCATGTCGTGGTTGAAAGTATAGAAATATCCTATCTGGGCTGTGAACACCATCAGCCATTCGAACAGTGAGGGCATAGCATGCACGCTGTGAAGATGATCAGCCCCTAAATCCTTATACATGAAGAGAGGTTTGACGCCTTCAGGAACGGTAAGGGCCAGAAGCGCCATGGATGCATATCCAGCCAGGTTCAATACCAGCCTGATTTTGATTACGTCTTTCGGATAATTGTCTATCTTTCTCACTACGAGTATTGCAACCGTCCCCAGAAGGAGCGTGAGGTAGAAGTACAATCCTGCCGTGACTCCATGGGGAATCGGATATTTGTTCAAAGGCAAGTTCACGGTCCAGATGAAGGATACCGTTGCTATCTGGGCCATTACGACGAATAACAGGTTGAACCAGAGCCATTTCCGGTCCGCATTCGAACTGCGCAGTTGCCCATCCCATTTCTGGTACAGTTTAATCCAGACCGGTATGGACATCACTCCCGCCAAGGTCAGGCCGGCAGACCACAGCGTCCCTTCAGGGGTGGCCTCATCCAGTTCCGAAATGGTAGGCAGCCAGACCTCGTGGTGGTCGTTGCTTACGCCTATGATGTATGCCAGTACAAGCGACAGGAACGCGGTCAGCAGCATGAAATTCAGGACTTTCTGGCCTTGACTCTGATTTCGATAGATTAATTTCATACTCTCCTGACGCCGTTGTTTAATTTAATACTGTGGTTTTGTTTTAAATGGTGGTGCGGGGGGAGAGATTCGAACTCTCGTACCTCTAAAGGAATAGGCTCTGAACCTATCGCAATTGGCCATACTATGCGACCCCCGCAACTTCGGCGCGACCTTGGCGTGCTGTTTAAGGTTTGTTATCTTGGGGTCGGTCGCTGTGGGTGACTGCCGTGGCGTTCCTAGAGCTCCGCTTCGACAGACTCGGCCGATTCCTCTTCTTCTTCCTCGGGCTCATCAACCGGCGCGAACTTGGTGCCGTAGTAGATAATGCCGGACTCGCTGTCCTCGCCCAGTTTGCGGAATACCGCCTTGACGCGCATGCCCCGCTTCACCAGTTCAGGCGTTACGTCGACAATCTGCGTCGTTACGCGCGCCCCCTCGTCCAGCTCGACCATCGCCAGTGGGTAGGGGCCATGCATCTCGTATCCCTGCTGTGGCTGGTAGACCACCGTGCATGCCACCACCTCGCCGATGCCTGCGAACTGGTACTTCTCCAGCTTGCCGATGGATTTGCGGTGACAGCCTGAGCACATCGAGCGCGGTGGGTAGTGGTACATGTCGCAACTAGTACAGTGCGAGCCGATGAGGTTGTAGCGCACCGGCATCTCGCGCCAGAAACGGGGGACTCCCATCAGTTCGCCTCCAGCAAGTGGACTACTGCCGTCGCGCCAGTACCGCCGTGATTCTCCAGCAGGCCAAGTGTAGCGCCTTTGACCTGCCGCTCACCGGCAGTGCCGCGGAGCTGTTGGACTATTTCGACTGCCTGCGCGACGCCGGTCGCACCTGGCGGGTGGCCACGCGCTTTGAGGCCGCCGCTAGTGTTGACCGGGATAGCACCATCTAGGGCAGTGTCACCATCGAGCGTAATCTGTCCAGCTGAACCGCGTTCCGCAAGGCCAATTTCTTCCAGCGCAATCAGTTCAGAGATAGTGAAATTATCGTGGATTTCGGCGACACTTACATTCGCCACTTTTTGCCCGGCGTGCGCGAACGCCCGCTTGGCGGCGACGCCGATGGCTGGCATGCGGTTCAGGCTGGCGCGGTGGTGCAGACTGAGTGTATCGGACGCTTGCCCCGAGCCGACAATTGAGACAGGTGCCTTGGAAAATTCCTTCGCGCGCTTGCTGGCACAGAGCACCACCGCTGCGGCTCCGTCGCTTTGCGGAGCGCAGTCAAGCATTCGCAGCGGATCCGCTACTAGTCCCGAGTCGGAGACTGCTTCCAGCTTGATGGGGAAGGGGAACTGCGCCTGCGGATTCAGTACCGCGTGGGCGTGATTTTTCACTGAAACTGCAGATAGCATCTCGCGCGTCGTGCCGAATTCAGTCATGTGCGCCTGCGCCATCATCGCGTGTAGCGATGCGAATGTCGCTCCCTGTTGTGATTCCCATTCCTCGTCGGCACCCATTGAGAGCGTGTGCGCGCTTTCGGAATCAGAGACGTCTGTCATCTTCTCGGCGCCGCCGACGACGGCGACGTCGATGAAGCCACCTGCGACCGCCATGTACGCTTGCCGCAGGGCAACTCCGCCGGAGGCGGAAGCGGCTTCAACGCGTGTTGATGGTACGTTAGAGCCAGCCATATCGCAGTAATCAGCAATCAATGCCGAGACATGTTCCTGCTGAACCAGCGAGCCAGCCGCCATGTTGCCAACATAGAGCGCATCAATATCGCTGCTGCTTACGCCGGCGTCCTTGATTGCTTCCAGCCCGGCCATCAGTCCTAACTCGCGCAGCGACTTGTCCCACAGCTCACCGAACTTGGTGATGCCAGTGCCAATAATCGAGACGTCTCTCACTGGCCACTCCCCATGTGGATTTTTCCCCGGTACTTGGCATAGGTTGGGTAGTTGATGATTTTCATGCGTGCTACCTGCTGCTCAACCGTCGCGCTGCGGTCCAGCTTCTCGATATTTTCAGTAATAGTGATGTCGAAGCCGTCGCTTCCGGCGCCCGATCCGTAGGCGATGGCGAGGATGCGGTCACCCGGCTTAGCGATGTCGAATACGGCGGCCAAGCCGAGGAACACCGCGCCGGAGTAGGTGTTACCGACGCGCGGTGTCATTAGCCCTGTCTCGACCTGCTCAGCCGAGAAGCCCAGTGCCTTGGCGACTCGCAGGGGAAACTTGCCATTGGGCTGATGCGTGACGATATACTGGTAGTCCGAAGCTTCGGTGCCTGCCATCTCCATTGTCAGTTGCGCGCAGCTGGCGACGTGCCGGAAGTAGGCCGGCTTGCCGGTGAAGCGACCGCCGTGACGCGGATACTGCTGCCCCTCGCGCCTCCAGAAATCAGGGGTATCAGTAGTGTACGAAGTAGTATGGTTAATTTCGGCAATCACATTGTCGCGGCCAATCAGGAACGCGCCGCCGCCTGCCGAGGCGGAATACTCCAGCGCGTCACCCGGTGCCGCCTGTGAGGTATCAACGCCAATCGCGAGACCGTAGTCAATCTGCCCATCTCCGACCATGCCGAGGCAGGTTTGGATAGCGGCCGTCCCCGCCTTGCAGGCGAACTCGAAATCCGCTGCAGTCAGGTATGGCGTCGCGCAGACAGCCTCTGCAACGACGGTCGAGCTGGGCTTTACCGCGTAAGGGTGCGACTCGGATCCGGTGTAGATGGCGCCGACATCTTTGCCAGTCACGCCGCAGCGCAGCATCGCTGTGCGTGCGGACTCGACTGCGATGGTAATCACATCCTCGTCCGGTCCTGGCACCGACTTGGAGTAGACATTCAGGTTGCGTGCCATGGCGCTGCCGTCCTGGCCCCATACCGAAGCAATTTCCGTGGTTTCGATTTTGTAGCGCGGGATGTACGCACCGTAGCTTACGATTCCGTTCATAGTTGTCTGAGCCTCTGTTGTATCTGTTCCTGTGACGCACTCGTGCTGACTAGCACGATGCGCTCCATATCTGCCAGCTTCGTTGCCAACTTATCGATGCTGCCGGGCTGGATGTAGCAGACCAGCCGCGGTTTGACCGGGTGCGCCCGCACCGCAATCATCGGTGAACGGCCGAACTGGACTCCAGTGAAGAACAGCGCCCGCTCGTTGGACCAGCCATACATCTGGCCGAAGTTGGCGCCTGAAAAGGTAGTGATGGCACGCAGAGCGTCGACGATAGTGTAGCCATAGATGGTTCGCTCTAGTTCTTCAGTGCCGGCGATTACCTCGCCTCCGATGGCCTCGACCACGGTCGCAATTGGGAGGCCAATAGCAAACTCGCGAATGTCAGTGATGGCCGAATTGCCTTGCTGTCCCACCATGCTGCCTGCTACACGGCCGCCATGCGCGCGGTCGTAGCTAACCATAGTCTCGACCAGCCGCCGTACTGTGGCGATTCCGGGCGATCGCCGGCGCCCCTTCTCAAAGTCGCACACTACACTAGGGTTAACCCCCAGCAGACTTGCAAGATGTTTCTGCGAGAGATGGAAAATTTCTCGCCATTTGCGCAGCGTCTTGCCAGGGCTGTTCGACACCACTATTTCGCCTGCCATACGGCGTGTGAGTTGCTCGTTCACGCGGCGGCAGTTGGGGTGCCTATATAACAATAAGCGTATCGCGCTTCGTCAATCGCTAAAATATCCGTTCCTTGGGGAAGCCGCTGATGATAGTAGTTCCTGACGACCTATTTATATTCGGCGGTTCGTGACTCAAGGTGAATCACGACGACTGGACCCCGCATGCGCTGTTCATGACATGTGGTCAGGGAAGCCACCGCGAGAAGCTAGCTTCCTTCGAACTGGCGCTGCGCGACGCTTCTATTGAGTGTTACAATCTGGTTCCTGTATCGTCTATCCTGCCTCCGCGCTGCGAGATACTCGAGCGCAGTGCAGGACTGGAGCAGCTTCAGCCGGGGCAGGTGGTGCCGGTGGTGCTGGCACGCTGCCAGAGCGCAGTGTCTGGCGAACAACCTGGCGCCGCCGTGGGGGTGGCAGTGCCGCGCAATCGCGAGCATTATGGTTACCTCTCTGAGCACCACGTGCTGGGGATGGGCGCCCAGGTGCTGGAGGACTACGTCGAGGACCTGGCGGCAGAGATGCTCGCAACCACCTATGGGCTAGAGTTCGACCCGGAAGCTTCATGGGACGAGAAGCGCGAGCTCTGGAGCATCGACAATCGCATCGTACGCACCCGTTCTGTAGTGGAGACTGCGATTGTGGGACCGGAGCGCGGTTGGACTACCGTGGTCGCCGCGGCGGTACTTATCTTGTAGTGGTAATCGCTTAATAACTCCCAGTGGTCGTCGGCGAAGATGGCAGAGGCCAGTCAGCTCTGGAAATTTAGAAACGATTCACCAGCCACTGCCATGGCGATTGGTAGTCAAGGCCGCTACGGTGCGGTAGGCGGCCGACACAGCGGCATCGTGTTTTTGGGGCAGGACGGTCGCCCGGTCTGGCGCTCGCGTGGAATCAACGACGTGCGCGATATATCGCTGGCGGGTGCTGGTCGCGCGGTGCTGGTCGCTAGCGGAGATAACACGGTCCATTACTTGGACCAGCGCGGTCGAGAGATGTGGCACCGCAGTCTAAACCACGCTGCAACTACCGTGGGCGTTTCGAGGCGGGCTGATTTAGTCGTAGCAGGGTTGCTGCGCGGGAGCCTACACGCCTATAACCGCACTGGAAAGCTGCTCTGGGAGCACCGACCAGGTGGCACCGATTTCCGCATTAACGACGTTTCCATCTCTGCCAATGGCCAGTATGTGGCGGTTGGCACCGACTACGCGCATATTTACCTCTACAGCGCCAGTGGCACTGTACTGTGGAGCGTCGAGACCACTGGCAAGGTGCTTGAGACGTGTATCAGCTCCAATGGCGACTATATCTCTTACCTGACTGATGACCAGCGCATCTATTTTGCGGTCAAGAACTCACGTGTGGTGTGGGAATACCGCTTCGATCGGCAACCGCTCTGGATTGACATGGTAGGCACTGCCGACTTCGTGGTTGTCGGTGAGACCCCACATAAGGTCTCAATCTTTAGTAAGTCGGGGCGGCGCACCTGGAGCTTCAAGTTGCAAACTCCCGGTACCATCGGTCGGTTGGCTGACAGTGGAGGTAATATCTTGGTCGGTGGCCGCAACGAGGAGGTGACTATGTTAGGCATCGAGGCTTACTTGGCGCGGCTGCTGCGGCAGACGCAAAGACTGGTCGAGCGAGCGCGTACAGATGGGCTCGACGCACACGAAGCCGAACAGGAAATCTACGCCGCTGAGCGAGCGTTGGAGGACGGCGCACACCAAGAATTCCTCGACACGATTGCCCGGACGAAGAATGCAGTACAGGAGGCACCGGTAGCGCGCAAGGCGGTGGCGGAAACTGCCGGGAGTGGCGGCAACTGTAGCAATTGCGGCACCGGGAATCCGCCGGGCTTCCAGTTCTGTGGAGTTTGTGGACAGAAGCTGGAGCAGGGTTGCCCCTCCTGCGGCACCCAGCTTCAGCCTGGTTTCCAGTTCTGCGGCAATTGCGGCACCCAAATCTGAGAATCAAATACAGTTACGGCTGCAGCCAGCCTCATCCTGCCCTGTGCCCCGGCTTTTGCAAATCCGTCTTCAAGCGATTCGGGGGGAGTAGGCTGTTTAATACCTGAGCGACTGCACCCTATGGCCTCCACGACTCCCTCCAAGTTGCTCGAGAACGCAATGAAGTACGCCGACCAACCGGCACTTTCGACACCATCAGTGGATGGCTGGGTTACTGAAACATGGGCGGAAGTAGCTGAATGTGTTATGGACATCGCCCGCGCGTTGGTCGGACTCGACTTTAATCATGGCGACAAGCTATCCCTATACAGCTACAACTGCAAGGAGTGGTATGGGGGCTATCTAGCCGCGCAGATGGTTGGTGGCGCCGGAGTGGGCGTTTACCATACTTCTTCGGCCGAAGAGGTTGAGTGGGTCGTTAGCAACTCCGAATCAAAGGTGGTCTTTGTTGGCAACAACCCGATGGCGGCAGGTGACGATTCAAAGATGCCGCAGCACCGGCTGATGCAGGTTATTGACACGTTAGACAAGGTGGAACACTTCGTACTTTTGCCGGGCGTGGGTGGAGTCGAGCATGCTAAGCTGATGACGTGGGACACATTTATCAGCCATGGCTCCTCTATCGAGACAGCCACGCTGCACGAGCGTATGGGGGCGCTGACTGAGGAAGATACAAGCGCGCTAATCTATACTTCGGGAACGACCGGCAACCCAAAGGGTGTTGAACTGACCCACGGAAATTTCAACTTCGAGGTCAAGGCTGCCGACTTCGCCTTCACATTCCATCAGGGTGAACGATACGTATCCTGGCTACCGCTGGCACACGTCTTTGGGCAGCTAATCGACAATCATTACTGGGTCGACAAGGGGTTGCACATGTACGTAGCCGATAATCCATTGAACGTCGTCGACCTTGCCAAGGAGGTGCAGCCGCACCTCTTCATTGGTGTACCACGTATCTACGAGAAGTTGTATTCCAACGTGCGCGCCGCCATTGACGGTAAGGCAATACTTCGCATTGGTCTCAAGCTGCCATTGCTTTCGGGCATCTTCCGCAAGATACTGAAGAAGAAGACAGGAATGAAGGCATGTCGCTTCGCAGTTACAGGCGCTGCGCCGATAAACCCAGATATTCTGGAGTTGTTCCAGTCGCTTGGCATCCCTATATTCGAAGGATATGGTATGACAGAGGACACAGCGGGCGCAACGCTCAACTACGCCGCGCAGAACCGTGTTGGCACCGTCGGGACGGTCTTCCCCGGTACCGAGATGAAGGTCGCTGACGATGGCGAGCTGCTGATTCGCGGCCCTCACGTCATGAAGGGCTATTACAAGAATCAGGCCGCTACTGATGAGGTATTGAAGGATGACTGGCTTTACACTGGTGACGTCGGCACTATCGACGGTGACGGCTTTGTGAAAATCACTGGCCGGAAGAAGGAAATTTATGTCAGCTCTGGCGGCAAGAACATTGCACCACTTGTCATTGAAGAAACGATGAAGTCGATGCCACTGGTGTCGCAGTGTTTCCTGGTAGGCGACGGTCGCAAGTACTGTTCGGCACTACTGACTCTCGACGCCTTTGCCATTATGCGTGACAAGCTTGGGATGGATCCACTGGAGATTCCGAAGAACCCCGTCGAGCAGGTTGCCAAACTGGAGGAGCTGGGCCACTCGTTTGATGAATATACCAGATCTACCGACATCCGCGCCGAAATCCAGGAACAGATGGACGAGTTGAATGAGAAATTCTCGCCACCAGAGCAAGTAAAGAAATTCGCAATCCTTTCACGCGACTTTACTGTTGATGACGGAGAGCTGACCCCCACGCTCAAGATAAAGCGTAAACCCATCGCCGCGAACTGGGCGGAAGAGATCGAGTCGCTCTACGTCGGCGCATGAGTCTTTTACGCGCCAGTTTCGGTATCTGTGGCATTCTGGCGCTGGTTGATACACTACTAGCGCAGACCGCACTGGTCGAATACTTGGCCTACCTAGTTGCGCTAGCTGCCTTCGGACTGGCGGCGTGGTGGCCCGACCCACTGCCACCGCCGCCTGCGTCGGGACAGTGGTCGTCGCCGTCTGCGGAACGTGAACGTACACAAGCTGAGTGCAGCGGCTGCGGGCGAGAGGTGGACGCCGACTGGTCGATGTGCCCTTACTGCTCGACGCGATTGTAGCGCTGACACAACTGTGAAAGTAGCTCCGGCAGCCTAAAGAGCCCTGAGCGCTTCAAAGTTCATGGCCCAGACAGAGATTGGTCGGGTTGACAAATACTTCCGCAAGGTGGGTGTCGCAGCGCTTGAGCTGACGAAAGCCATTGCAATCGGTGATACGCTGCGCTTCTCTGGCACTACCACTGACTTCGAGATGAAGGTGGAGTCAATACAGATTGACCATGATGTGGTTGAGAGCGCAGCCGCAGGTTCGGACATCGGCATCGCGGTCCCGGAAAGAGTGCGCCGCAGCGATACAGTATTTCGCGTCAGCGACTAACGCCAGCCTTATCAGCTAGTGACATTCCATTAGCGTGATGCAAAGACTTGCGGCAGTCTTGCTGGCGGCGCTGATGCTCGTCGGCAATCTACAGTTACCGGCTGGTGCGGCGAGTGAACCATTGACAATGCAGTCCGTTTCCGAACCACCACAACCTGCGGATGATACTGTATTGTTGCCTGCACCCGCTACAGCAGCACCGTGGTGGGAGCGCACGTCACGCGACAGCGACCGCAATGGTATCGTCGACTGGCTGGAGGAGCAGACCGAACCCACGGCAGTGGGTGTTTCCTATAGCTACCAACCTGGCCAGCGCGAGCTGGAGTCGCTGCTGCTGGCGGGTTTCGAGCCGCGCCTGTTGCTCTCTGACGCAGTACTACTGGGAAGCGTGACTCCGGAGCGTTTCGCTCTGGCAGCGTCGCTACCTGGTGTTGTTATGGTCGAGCCTTACGGGAAAGTCGAGTTCTACGGCGACGTCCAGACGCCCGCCATCCGGGCGAAGAACTCGTCGGTCTACTCGACCGGTGCGTGGGACCTGGGCTATACCGGAAATGGCGTCAACATCGCCATAGTTGATACTGGAATTGACAACGAGCATCCTGGCATCGCGGGCAAGTTCATCGCCGGCTACGATGCGGTTTGCTTTATGCACTCAGACATTCAATGCGTGCTAGCGGGCGGGCGCGAGGAAGACGGCAGCTTTGACCCTGACGATGGGAACCAGCACGGCA
The DNA here is from genome assembly GCA_937893445.1 of uncultured euryarchaeote. GTDB lineage: Archaea > Thermoplasmatota > Poseidoniia > MGIII > CG-Epi1 > UBA8886. The sequence continues at coordinate 10,661 of CALBFM010000006.1, read as the reverse complement.
CTGCCTGTTCGGGGATGGCGACCGCGACCGGACTGCTGGCCGACGGGAGCCAGACTGATTATCAGGGCGCCGCACCCAATGCATCGCTTGTAGACGTCAGGATTGGTTCCGACGTTGGCGCAGGCCCTTTTGAGAACTATCTTCTCGAGCAGGAAGCCTACGAATCAGCAATGAACGGCTTGCAGTGGGTTATTGACCACCGTGATGACGCGTGGCCCAGTGTTGATGAGGCGAACTACGGTATCGACATTGTCTCGCTCTCTTGGGGTATAACCTCACATGAGGACGGCGGCAGCGACGGTACTGACATGCATTCGCGGAGGCTGGACGAGGTGACCGAAGCGGGTGTCATCGTCAGTGTTGCTGCAGGGAACGACGGACCGAGCAACGACGGCTTTTCCGGCATGGGATCGTCCAGCCTTTCTGTCACGGTTGGCGCGCTCGACGACCACAACACAATCGAGCGTGACGACGATACTATTGCATCCTACAGTAGCCGTGGTCCGCGCCGCGACAATAATGACGGCTATCCCTACGATGAGCTTAAGCCCGAAGTCTCGGCACCCGGCACCAACATAGTTCAGGCCGAGGGGTGCTACACCTCTGGCAGCTGCAACAACAATGTTCCCGGGCAGGACGCCTCCAACAACGGCTACTCTGGCCGTGGCTCTGGCACTAGCTACGCAACCCCGTCTGTGGCGGGTGTGATGGCGCTGCTGCTGGAAGTAAACCCCGACCTGACTCCTGCGCTGATTAAGGAAATCCTGCGCACCACTGCCGAACCGCGCGGTGAGCCGACCTACCCAGAGCTGGACCCGTTCTGGAACCGGGACTTCGGTTGGGGACTGGTCGACGCTCTGATTGCGGTCGAGGAAGCTGAGCTGCTCGAGGACCCCGAGAACGTGGATGTCGAGCTACAGGCATACATCCTTGAGACGCAGACTAATGACTCTATCATCATTAGTGGTGTCTCGTGGGCTCGCCTCGGTAATGTCTCGGCAGTGCAGTACCGGCTTGATGACGGTCCATGGCGCGAAGTCCCTGAGTACTCAGTTGAGCTACCGCAGCCGACTGGCGCCTACATTCCGTGGAGCATCTCGCTCAGCGCGACAGAGCTGGCGTTCAGCGGTGACCACACCCTGTTCGTGCGCGCAATGGGCACAAACGGGACCCACTCACTGACTCCGCACACTAACTTCCAAGCCGATGGTTTTACATCAGAATCGAACGGAAGCAATCTACTGCCAATAATCATGGCTATTGCATTAGTGCTGGGTGGTGGCATCGCAGTAGTAGCCTACCGCAGTGGGCGACTCACTCCTCCGCGCGACTAGCCTCGTGCTCCAGCAGCCATTCTTTTGCGCCCGGCAGTCCTGACCAGCCGCCAGGTCCACTGGCACCTACCGCACGATGGCATGGAATCAGCACTGGAATGGGGTTTCGCGCGCATGCCTGCCCCACGGCGCGTGACGCTCGGGGCGCACCGACGTGGGCTGCCAGTTCGCCGTAAGTGGCGGTCTCGCCGGCTGGGACCGCGCGCAGCGCTTCCCAGACGCGCTGTTGGAAGGCGGTGCCGCCAGGGCTCAACTTCAGTAGCTCTAGGTCTCCGCAAGCGAAATAGGTATCTAGCGTGGCCGCGACGTGCACACCAGCAGGAGAGGCTGGGATTCCGGCCGACTGTGTTATCTTGCCGTTGCGTAGCGAGTGGGGGAACTCGAGCCGCGTGACGTTATCGCCGTCTAGTGTTACTGTCAGCGAACCGAGCGGTGAAGCGACCGCGAAGCGTTCCATTCATTGGATAGCTTTATAGCGATATTTAATCTCACTAGATTGATGCCCGCACGACCCTTCGTCATAGGTGGCCTGCTACTGCTTGTCTTGGGTTTGGTAGGCGAGTTCCTAGTTTTCCCAACAATGCTCGCATCGGACGGCGGCGAATTTGAGGCGCAAATCACAACTTCTGATGAAATTGACACCTACAATGAATATGACGCGGGAGACACAGTAATCCTTGTCGACACTATTGCTCGCATTCAGTATGAGGATGGCAAGACCAGTGTATGGCTCGAAAGCATCGGTGCTGATTTCGAAGATGACATCCGCTTCAGGTTCGATGGAAACTTACTCTCCGACTTCGGCCCGGATTCCAAGGTGGTAATTACCTTCGAGGTGGTGGAGTATGCCTCCAACGAGGTTCCCGAGGGGTACGACGTCAGCGACAGTAGTGACAGGGCCCTGCCCGCCGACGCCGTAGCGCCGCGCTACTCAACGCAACCAGAACTGGCGTTTGGTGGGCTGACAGCGCTTGGGCTACTACTGCTCGTTTTCGGTGGCTACAGCGCTTGGAAGGGCGGCGGCAAGGAGGAAGACGACTGGGGCATGACCGCCCCGCCTGCCGCGCCGGCAGCGGCACCTGTGATAGCTGGCGCAGCCCCGGTCGCGTTTCCCCCTGCTGTGGCTCCACCAGCCACGCAACCAGCTCCACTAGCCACGCAACCTACAGCATATCCAACGAGTACGGAAACGCAACTTATCCAGTGCCCTGCCTGTCAGTCACAGCTCCGGATTAACGACCCGACACGGCCGCTCAGCATAACTTGCCCTGGCTGCCAGGCAGGAATGGTGGTGAGGTAGAATGGAACATAATGTGACTGCTACACTGATCGTACTGCTGTTGCTTTCCGCCGGCTGCTTGGATTTCGGTGGTGGCGGCGGTGGCCTTGGGTCGAACCTCAATCCACAGGCGGTAGTGACTGTCGCTTCAGGACAGAAAGTAATCGAGCTGGGTTCCACCATTCGGCTCGACGCATCTGAATCTCTAGATGAGGATGGGACCATTACCAGCTACAAGTGGGATTTCGGAGACGGGAACACAGGCACCAGCTCGATTGAGAATCACAAGTACTTCTACTCTGGAGAGTACATTGTTTCATTGTCCGTGACGGACAACAATGGGGCAGTCGGAAATAACGACCGCAGGCCCACCTATATCACAGTCCTACATCCGGAGGTGGCAGAGTCTTCCGGCACACCGCACGCTATCATTTCAGCGAAGTCCTCAGTGGTGGTTCCGGGGACTGAGATTGAGTTGAATGGTGCAGGCTCCTGGTCTTGGGTCGGTGATTCGGAAAATGGTTATTCAGCTTCCACGGATGACATTACATCCTGGTCATGGGAGTTTAGCGATGGGGGAACCGCAGAAGGCGATGTGGTCACACACAAATTTGGGTCTTCTAGCAGCGGCCTGACAGGTTCCAGTTCGGTAGGCAATTACCTGGTAAAGCTGACGGTTACGAACTCCAATGGCCTTACGGATGAAGTGTACCAAACTATCAGAGTAATTCCCCAGGAGATTTCAAGCGTAAAATCGCCCGACCCCGACGTCCTGACTATAGTCTCTATAGGTGATCCAGTCAGCCTAGACCCTGCGGAGGCGTATGACACCGCTAGCGGCGCAGTACTGACCAACACCTACGAGACGCTGGTGTTTTATGACCGGAGCCGGACAGACAAACTGATACCTATTCTGGCCGAGGAAGTGCCCACGGTCCAGAACGGTCTGGTCTCTCCAGACGGCCTGAACTATACCTTCCAGCTCAGGTCTGGTATCACGTTCCATGACGGCTCGATGCTGGACGCGGATGATGTCGTGTTTTCAATTAATCGTCTGATAACTATGGACCTCCCTGCTGGCCCGGCCTGGATGTACACTGAAATTCTGGACAAGACGGATGATGATGGAGACGGTATTGCAGACAGCATCATCAAAATCGACCAGATGACGGTCACGTTCAGGCTGAACCAATCCGCACCCCGTTTCCTGCCGATAATGGCCTACAATGGTGCATCAATCCTCTCGAAGGATTGGGTCACCAAGAAAGGCTGTGGGATTCCAGTACCTGGGCAGGAGTGCATGGGTATACAGGACGAAGTAATGGGCACTGGCCCGTACATGATGAATACAGACCATGGCGGGAGATGGGTCAGGGAGCAGTACGTCCTGATGGAATACTACCCCAATTACTGGAGAGGCTGGAGCGACACAGAGCGCGGAAGTTTGGGGATAACCGCATCTGGCTTCATCAAAACAGTTTACATCAAGAAGAACAACGACCAGCCGTCCAGGGTCCTTGAACTCAGAAGTGGCAAGGCCGATTTTGCCTACGTGGACCCAAGCTACAGGGAACAGGTTCTAGGTTATGAGGGTATTGAGTATGTAGACCAGTTAAAATCACTCAGTATGGCTTTCATAGGTTTCAACCACGACATCGCAAACTATCAAGGGACTGCACCTTCAAGTGATTTCTTCACTGATGAAGATATTCGAAAGGCATTCTGCTATGCCTTTGACTACGATTCCTACATAGATAACATACTGGACAATTTCGGCACCAGGCCTACAGGACCAATTCCGGATGGACTGCTTGGATATGACCCGAGTGGACCTTCATATGACTTCAATCTGAACAAAGCCCAGGAGCACTTCGAGGCTGCAGGAGTCTGGGACACTGGTTTCACGTTAACAGCTTATTACAACTCGGGGAATGACGTAAGGCTGAATGCATTGTTGTTGCTTGAAAACAGCGTTGAATCCTTGAATCCCAAGTTCGAGATTGAGGTCCTAGGACTAGAGTGGCCTGACTACTTGGATAAACTGCGTGCGCATGAGTTGCCGCTATTTTTCCTGGGCTGGGCGCCTGATTATGCAGATCCGCACAACTATGCTCACCCTTTCCTGCATAGTGATGGTCACTTTCCACATTACCTAAGTTTTGGGTATGAGGACATTGACACACTGATAATGGAAGCTGCAGCGGAACCTGACGCTTCTCTGCGGACAGGCATGTACTATGAATTGGCAGACCTGGAACATGAAAAAGCACTGTATATCTGGGCAAGCCAAGGTATTGGCTACCATTTCGAGCGGGAGTGGGTCAATGGCTGGTATCACAATATGATGCACAGCACCCTCTATTACATGCTGAGCAAGGACTGATTCTGTACACTGTCTACCTTAAGTAAAACATACTCTGGCGAGCAGTGAGGCTCTGGATTTACGTGGTCAGGCGCTTGGCCTTGACCATACCGGTTCTGCTCGGCGTCACCCTGATTACTTTTTCTCTCTCGCACATGATGGGAGACCCGCTGGCCCCGTACATAACCGAGAAAACGACCGAAGAACAGGCAGCGGCTCTGAGGATTAAGCACAATCTGGACGAACCACTGCGCGTCCAGTATGTGACATACTTGCGGAATATAATGACTTTCGAGTGGGGTTTTTCGAAGACTATCAACCAGCCTGTAGCTGATGCTGTCAGAGAAAAATTTGCTGCCACTCTCGAGTTGTCAATCCTGGCATTTGTGGTTGCAGTGGGGACTGCCATTCCTCTCGGCATTTTCTCCTCCGTCCGCCACAATCGCTGGGAGGACCATGGCATCAGGCTATTTGCCTTGTTTGGCTCTGCAGTCCCGATTTTCTGGCTCGCTCTTGTCCTGAAATATGTTGTTTCTTTCCAGTGGGATTTACTGCCGCTGGGCGATCGTTATGACCCAATTCTTTGGGATGTGCGTGACCCCATCGAAATCAAGACTAATTTTCTGCTTATTGATTCCCTGGCAGCGGGTTCACTGCCCCATTTCATGGATGCCCTGAAGCACATGATTCTGCCGGCCACGGTGCTGGCCTACGGTTCGATGGCGACCACCATCCGGCTGATGCGAGGCAACATGCTTGACGTCCTGGGCCAGGACTACATACGGACGGCAAAATCCAAGGGGTTGTCCGGGACCAAGGTAACCATGAAGCATGGCGCCTCAAATGCGATGATTCCTACGGTCACGCTCCTGGGTATGGGGTTTGCAGGACTGATTAACGGCTCGGTTCTGACGGAGACGGTATTCACTTGGCCGGGGTTAGGATACTGGGCCATCTTGGCGATGCGGAACCTGGACGTTTCAGCAATCCTGGCCTACACCTTGTTCTCCGCCGTGCTTTACATTTTTGCAAACCTGATTGTAGACATTCTCTACGCATTCCTGGACCCCCGAGTAGAACTGGGAGGTCATTTGTCAGTGGGAGAGATTGCAGTAGTTTCCCTTTCCATAATGCTGTTGCTGGTAAGCTATCTTGATGTCGAGGCGGGCGTGTGGTTCGGAACCGGAGCCCTGCTTTTCTGCACTGGATTTGCAGTTTATTTCACATTTTCATGGCTGTGGAAGAATCCAGGTGATATATGGCTGCCAGCACTGCTCGTAGGTACATTATTCTTGGTATGGTCTATTCTTTACGGTATTTTTATGAATATTGTATATTTTTCACTGCTGCTTTATTCAATCTATGTTATTCGAAATTGGAACGACATCAAACTGGAGATAACTCCTAAGCTAGATGAATTCAAGAGGGCAGCCTACCAGGTCAGGAGAAATCCCCTGACAATCCTGGGGTTGTTGATTGTAATTTTCTTCCTGGCCGTGGCTGCGCTGGCACCAATTCTGGCGCCTCCTGCAGAGGACCAGAGAGACCCGAAAAGAATGGAGGAATATTTTGACTACAACTTTGATTTGCAACCTCCATGCTATTTTTCATGCACGGGTAATTCTGGAGAAGAGGATGGCTATGTACTGGGCAGCACCAACAGGGGGTACGACATATACTATGGTATAGTCTGGGGCAGCCGCACCTCACTTGATGTTGCGGTTAAGGTAGTTGTTACGGGCACATTTATTGCAGCCGTTATCGGAGTGATTTCGGGCTACTATGGAGGTAGGGCAGACGATTTCATAATGAGGATAACCGATGTATTCATCGCCATACCGGGGCTGGTACTGGCACTGGCAATTATTGCAGTTACCGGCGAAAGGTCGATAGAATATCTAATGTATGCACTGATTATAGTTTGGTGGCCTGGTTTTACGCGTATTATCAGAGCCGAAGCCCTGAGAATCAGGAAACTGCCCTATGTGGAAGCAGCAAAGGCGGCAGGTGCTTCGGATTTCAGGATTATTTTCAAGCACGTACTGCCCAATTGTATGACTTCAATAATCGTCATTGCAACCATGGATATGGGCGGCATTGTACTTTCCCTGGCCGGGCTGGGCTTCCTTGGATTTGGAGGAGCTGCCGATCTGGCGGAGTGGGGGAAGCTAGTCGCGTTCGGCCAGGAGCACTTGCTGGCCGGTGAATGGTGGGCGTTTTTCTTCCCGGGGTTAGCCATCGCGCTCTGGGCACTCGGTTTCTACCTGCTGGGCGATGGTGTGCGTGATATTCTGGACCCGAGGCAGAGGAGCTAGATGCTGGAAATAGAAGGACTGGAAACGCATTTCAAAACATACGATGGCGTCGTCAGGGCGCTGGACGGTGTTGACCTGACTGTTGAAGACGGGGAAATATTTGGACTGGTTGGTGAGACGGGGTGTGGGAAATCAGTCACATGTTATTCAGTCCTGAAACTGTTACCCGGAACTGCTGAAGTCGTCAAGGGCAGTATAAGGCTGAATGGAGAGGACATTACCGATGCATCCGAGGAGAGAATGAGGAAGATAAGGGGCGGGGAAATCGGAATAATTTTCCAGGATCCGCTTTCGGCATTGAACCCCGTAATGACTGTCAATGAGCAGATTGGTGAAATACTGGCTCTACATCAGGATGAGGAATTGCGAGAATTGGCAGCGGACAGGAACATACCGACCTACAGGAGTAAGAAATGGAGTCTTTCGCCCGGTTTCGAGTTCACCATCATGGCTGTATGTTTTGCCTTCCTGGCACTATTTACGATGCTGGGCCAGTTTGCGTTTGGCCTTCCTTTCCTAGTTATGATTGGACTTTTCTTCCTGAGGGATTATCTGCAGCGAGATCTCCCGGACTCGGCACTGGACTTGATGGTGCTGGATGCCCTCTCCAGAGTGAAGATGCCAGACCCGAGCCAGGTGGCCTGCTCATATCCGCATGAATTGAGCGGAGGCATGCAGCAGAGGGTGATGATAGCCATGGCGCTGGCGGGGCGTGCCAGAATGCTCATTGCCGACGAACCGACGACGGCACTGGACGTCACAATTCAGGCCCAGATTCTGCAATTAATCAAGGACATCCAGAAGGAAACTGGTATGTCGGTTCTGCTGATTACGCATGATCTGGGGGTCGTGGCCGAGACTTGCGAAAGGGTTGCTGTAATGTATGCTGGCAGGATTGTTGAACAGGGACCAGCGGACGAGATATTCACCAATCCTAGACATGAATATACAAAATCATTGCTGGCCTCAATTCCCAAAGGAGGTGAGGAGAGGTTGAAAGCCCCCCATACAGAGGAATATGGTGCGATATGAGTACTGAAACCGTCATTGAGGTCGAGGGGCTGTCGAAACACTTTCCGATAAGGAACGTGATTGGGACTGTCACGGGCCTGGTGAAAGCCGTAGATGGAATAGATATCAGGATTGAGGCGGGAAAGACTCTGGGAATTGTGGGGGAGAGTGGGTGCGGTAAAACCACGCTCATGAGAACATTGTTGCGCTTGGTTGATGCTACGGCAGGGTCAGTAATTCTGTCCGACCAGCTGGGAGGTGATTTCGCCTCAAACAGGCTGGAAGAGCTGTCCCACGCTGAATTGCGCAGTTTCAGGAGACAGGTAGGAATAGTATTCCAGGATCCAATGGGAGCGCTGAACCCCAGAATGCTAATCAAGGATATAGTGAGCGAGCCACTGATAATTCACGGCCGGACCGGGAACATCCGTAAGCGGGTCACCGAATTGCTGGAGACTGTTGGCCTAGGTGGCGAGCACCTGTACCGGTATCCGCATGAATTTTCAGGTGGTCAGCGCCAGCGGATAGTCATTGCCAGGGCGCTGGCACTGGAGCCAAAAATCCTGATTCTGGATGAACCAACTTCTGCCCTGGATGTTTCGGTCCAGGCCCGGATTCTGAATCTGCTGAATGACTTACAGGAGAAGTTTGAACTGACGTATATTTTCATCTCTCACGATCTGTCAGTCATTGAACACATGTGCGACCGGGTGGCGGTAATGTATCTGGGCAAGATAGTCGAAGAGGCGGAAGCTGAGACGCTGTTCTCCAATCCGCGCCACCCCTACACCCAGGCTCTGGTATCGGCTATCCCATCCTTTGATCCTACAATGCGGCAGAAGCGCATTGTGCTCGAGGGCGATGTTCCATCGCCTGCCGCACCACCGAGCGGCTGCCATTTCCACCCTCGCTGCCCGATTGCAGTTGCTAGTTGCGCTACTGAATATCCAGAGCTGCGTAAGCACGAAGACTGCTCCGTGGCGTGCCATCTGGTATAGCGGAACGGTTTTGACCCCCTGCCCGCCGTGGCGCGGGAGTGGGCCGGTAGATCAGCCTGGAAGATCGCCTGCTTTGCAAGCAGGAGGCCCCGGGTTCAAATCCCGGCCGGTCCACCATGCCTTTAATCCTGCATTAGCTGCACTTGCATGACTGAGCGGCGCGTACGGCTGCGCATTCGCGGACGTGTGCAGGGCGTTTTCTACCGTGATTCGACCCAGCGTGAAGCACAGCGGATGGGTCTGCGCGGTTGGGTGCGCAACCGTAGTGACGGTTCGGTCGAGGCGGTTGCTCAGGGTCCTCCGGAGCGAGTCGCAGCACTCATTGACTGGTGCCATGAGGGTCCTCCGTTGGCTCGGGTGGCGGAGGTCAACGTCATAGAGGAATCTGGGGATACCGACGAGCTGGAATTTGCGGTACGTCATTGACGTTTTTTTATTAGAATATTAGTATATAACTTAGGGTCGACGCCTCCACGCCATTCACGCCGGGCCACCGTTGGTCAGCATCGCGGTCTCTAGACTGAGTATCAGCGCCATCCGTTTTGTGCGCGGAGTGGTAATAACTGGCTCCGTTTCCCCGCATATGGCAGAGCCGCCAATGCAGCCGCTCGACCACCGCGAACTGCCGTTGGAAGAGATGCAAGCGCAAGCTCGTGAATTCGCCACTGACATTCGCCGTCGGAGGACGGTGCGCCATTTCTCGGACCGACCGGTGCCACGCTCCCTTATCGAAGAATGCCTGCGTGCGGCCAACTCGGCGCCCAGCGGTGCTAATCGACAGCCGTGGCACTTCGTGACTGTCGGTGACGCCGAAACAAAATCTCGCATTCGCGAGGCGGCTGAGGCTGAGGAATATGAACTCTACCACGGGCGAGCATCCAATGAATGGCTCGAGGCGCTGGCAATTCTTGGTACGGATGAGCACAAGCCGTTCCTTGAACTCGCGCCGTGGCTGATTGTGGTGTTTTCCGAGACGTGGGGAGTCAGCCAGGACGGAAGCAAGAAGAAGAATTTCTATGTCCAGGAGTCCATCGGAATCGCAACTGGGTTCCTGATTGCGGCGCTTCATCGCGCTGGGTTGGCTACACTGACGCACACGCCCAGCCCGATGGGGTTCCTGCGCGATATCCTCGGCCGCGGCGAGAACGAACGCGCGTTCCTGATTCTCGTGACTGGCTACCCTGCCGGTGATGCAGAGGTTCCGGTGCTGGAGAAGAAGGGACTAGCGGATGTCGCCAGTTTCGTCGAGTAAGTGGGGAAATGGTATTACGACCGGTACCTTCGCCCGTCGATGGCGGACGGCGACACGTGGGACCTGCTTCTGGACCGGGAATACGAATACCACGAAGTGCAGCCTGTCGT
>CALBFM010000005.1:0-11814 GCA_937893445.1 uncultured euryarchaeote | reverse complement strand
ATTTCAAAAAAAGGTGAAAGAATTGATAGACCGAAAAGAAAGTTTGAACAGTAGCAGGAACGGCCGTGGGCGCATCGGGGTTGTAACTGCGGTATACTATAGGACTTCCGCAGACCGGATGTAATCGTTTTATACCTCCCCCCTTCGGCGCCGACATGGAGGAGTCCATCTGCCAGATTGAAATCGAGTCCGTTGGCAACGACTTCATCGCGCGGATAGCGTCCGGGATGGGCGGCTCTCGCGAGATTCAGAGCGCCCGTTTTGACGAACTACTGAACCAGCTCATCAGCGAGCTGCACGCCGAATTCGAGCCCGACCTGCAAAGAGAGGCAATCGAGCCAGAGTTTTGATGTCCTTGCTTGCCGTCGCCGGAGTGGCGCTTGGTGGGGGAGTGGCGTGGCTGATAGTACGCTGGCTGGCGGCGCGCCGCGACGGGAAGATGCCTACGCTTGGTGAGTTGATGTTTCCAGTCCATCATACGGACCATAAGCAGGATGACCAGCGCAGAGGTAACAGTTAATTACGCACCGGTTTCACGCAGCCTATGCGCCAGTTCACCCATCTACTACTCCCGGCTCTGTTGCTGTTCCTGCTCTCCGCCGCAGAGGCAGGGGAACCTCCCGAAGCAGTAATAATCGATATCAATCCGCAGCAGGCTGATACAGATGACCAAATCCAGTTCACGGGCGACTTCAGCGACAATGATGGCGATGAGCTGGACTACTTTTACTGGAATTCCTCAATTGACAGCACCTTCCAATCTGGGAACGAAGCGGGAGGCCTTACATTCCAGATAGCGGCCGACCAGCTGAGCAGTGGCAACCACACGATTACTCTTCAGGTGCGCACTAACTCTACCGAGTGGAGTGAGGTCACCGATGCATCCACGAGCTGGCTTAACATAACCGAGCCAGAGTTGCAGCCCCCGGAGGCGACAGTCGTACTCAACCCGCCACAGGTGAACCAGGGTGAGGAGGTTACTTTCCTCGCCAGCGACTTGCGCACATACCAGCCGGCTACCCGGATCACCGAGTTCAACTGGACGCTGCAGTGGGAAGGCAGCAGCGAGCGTGAACCGCTCTCGGATCAGGAGAGCTTCACTCGCTCTAGCTTCTTCGTAGGCAATCACACGGTATATCTGGTAGTCACTGATGATCAGGGCACCAATAGCCGCGAATTTGTGGCGACTCTGACGATATTACCACCACGCCCCTTGGCAGAGATAGTAGCTAGTTCCACCGCACCCAAAGCGGGACAAACACTCTATCTGGAGGCGATCTGCCGCGACCACCAGTGGGAAATAATAGAATGTCAGGCGTGGGAGTGGGGTGTGTATTATCACAACAATGGCACGCTCCGCTATACTCTGAGCGGAAAACAGCAGACGCTCAACGATTTGGAACCCGACGACTATCAGTTGCAGTTGAGGGTTACACACAACGGTACCGATTCAGTGTTGGAGATACTGATGATCTATGTCCAGCCACCCAACCAGGAGCCGTCGCACTCGATTACTATCTCACCCCCCTCGCTGGGCGGCTCACGCTACTACCAGCACCAGAACCTGACCTTCACCGCTGAAGCGAGTGACTCAGACGGCTTTGTCACGGATTACGCTTGGTGGTTCGAAGACGCGTTGGTCTCAACTTCCCCAAGCTGGATTCACAGCTTCGCAACCCCAGACGCCTGGTATCATGTCAAGCTGAACGTGCAGGACAATGACGGTGCCTGGAGCGGGAACAAGACAAAATCGGTTTACATAGAAGCCAATACACCGCCCACGGTATCAATTTCAATTAATCTGGAACAGCCGCGAGTGGGTGACACACTCCAGTTGAGCGGCAGCGCCAGCGACAGCGAGGGCTACATAGAGTTCTGGGAGTGGTACCTCGACGACGTGCTGACAGCACAGACACAGGACCTGACGTTGGTGCTAAACGCGACCGGTAGTCACACTGCCACGTTGCACGCGTACGACGACGGCGGCCTGATGGGGCAGAAGTCCTCCAGCTTCAGCGTGCTTGCACCGGACACCAGTGAAGAGAAGTGGCTCTCGGTTAAGGTCAGTCCATACGCAGCGGACGTAGGCGCACCGTTCACCATCGACCTGCGTAATACCACCGGCCCAGTTCTGGAGTTCGAAATCAACTACGGTGGCGAAATAATCATTGTCAACGGTATCAGTGACCGACTGGTGGAGGTAAGCTTCGACCAGGCTGGTATCCAGTTCATTGACGTCGAGGTGAGCTGGAGCGACGGCACCCCCTTTGACGGGTCACGCGACTCTTTCAGTACCGAAGTCACGGTTACGGAGTCTGCGGGCAGCGGTGACGAAGATGGAGACGATGACGACGTCAGCGGCCTGCCCGGCCCCGGCCTGTTAGCGGCGCTGGCAGGACTAGGGCTGGCGGCGCGCCGGCGTCAGAGATAGACCTTCGCTTCCTTCAGCCGCCAGGTCTGCCACAGCAGCCAGCCGCTCATGAACAGCTCCGCCCCCGCTAGTGCCACGAAGAGTGGGCGATGCGCATCTGGTTCGTCGTCCGCCTCCTCCCAGCTGACGATGACCCACAACTGTTCCTGCTCGCTGCTACCGTCATAGTAAGTGGCAGTGCAGGTAACGCCGTACGCCCCCGCGGCGTGGAGCATCTGCGTCACGTTTGTCGAGTCGTTCCAGCGGCTGCCCGGTCCCGTCAGGTCACGGCCGAAGTCCCATTCGACGCTGGCATTAGCCGGCACCACCGCGACAAACTCGACATTTGTTCCTGATTCCACTACTGTCAGTCGCTCTTCGCCGTTGACACTAGTCTCAAATTCAGCTGCAGCAGCCGGAAGCAGCAGGAAGAGCAGCAGCAGTCCGCTACAGCTGGACCTGCCCATACTCGCTGGAGAGCTTGCGCGCTTCACGCTGGCGGCACTCAGTACAGAATAACTCCCCGTCGACCACTTTCAGTCGATCGCGGCAGCCACTGCATCGCGCGCCGACAACACCGTCGCGTCCTTTTTTGGTGTTGAGCTTCAGTGCCGGCTTCGTTTCGTCAACTTCGGCCTGCACTAGGTCGTTAACACAGTAGACTTCGTTGATGTCGGAGACGTAATCCTCAGACATGCGTGCGATGTGCAGCGTGCCCATAATCCAAGTGCCGACTTGCCGTGCCTTCCCCTTTACACGTACTACCTCGATAGTCGCCATCGATTCACGTATTGAATGGACGCGTCCCAGCACCTGCTCACCAGCACTGATTTCGAGAGGCACAGAGACCACTGGCTTCACCCGCAGCTCAGTGTTCTGCTCGTCACGTACCAGCTCACCAGTCAGCGCCGCGAAAAGCTCGCCATTGCGCTCGTAAACTCCCGGACCGGGCACGTACTCCATCGCGCTCGCCAGCCGGTCGCCGGGCAGGGTTAGGCTCATCGCGCGCCGACCGGGTGCAGGTGATAAAGGATTCCCTCGACCGTTTCCTGCTCGAGCGCATGGTGAGGCATGGTCTTCTCCAGTTCCAGTGGCACTGGCCACGCAGCCGTTACGGAGCCACCCTGCTGCGCGACGAAGCGACGGGTGAAGCGGTCGGTAGTCGCTGGCTGGATGGACCAAACGCTGCCGGCTGTCGCTAGAGCATGCTTGAGAAACGGCCTGTCGGCACCTGGCCGTTGCGCACCCCATGGTGGATTCATGATGACCGTGTCGACGCGTTTCGACCAGTTTTCGACTGGTTCGCAGCGCCACTCTATCTCCAGCTCCGCGTCAATCGCAGTTTGGCGCGCGACCGCCAGCGGCGCCTCGTCCAGCTCCACTCCCACTACCTCGGCGCCGAGGAAAGCCGCGCCGAGCGCCAGCCGGCCGGTACCGCATCCGAGGTCCGCCACGCTTCCGGCGAGGTCACCTGCCTGCCAGGCGCGTTCCAGCAGCTCCAAGGCAATGCTGGGCGGCGTCGGGTACTGCTCCAGCTCGCGCTGAGGGTCGGGGAAGCCGGGGACGGAGCGCAGTAATTGATCAAGTACCTTGCGTGGGAAACGGGTCAACCTTTCATCCAGCGACCCGTTCTAAACTCCATAATACGTCCTTGCTTATGCATCTCCTCGATGTATTTCTCGCTTCGGTCGTGTGATAAACCTAACTCACTTTCAAGATGATCAAGAATCTCGTTCAGGTCAACGCCTTCCGTGCCCGCATTCTTGCTAACGAATTGCATGATAAGTGACATTGGTCCCTCTTTTTCTTGACGCTGCCCCGCGGTCATCCCGGTCCAGGCAAAACCGGTATCTCCACGCAACGTAATGGTGAGGAACATAGTCATCATCTCGATGGCGCGCTCGGCGTGTTCGATCCCAACAGTGTCTGAGAGATGCATGCGCGCGTCCGCCTCGGCCAACCGGATTAGCGACTCGAGTTGCCGTGGGGTAATCGGAAATACCTGTTCCTCAAGCTCACCGCGTTCCTGATATGCCTTTCTCATTGCGGTGTAGTGGTCCTGCAGTTTGAGTTGCGCTTGTGTTGTCATCACTGGCCTTATTTTGCGCGCGTAACCAACGTAGAGTCGTAGCAGGTCGTGCGGAATCGCCGGTTGTAGCCCGCGCTCTTCTATCTCTGTATCCTTACCACTGCCCATCATCTCACCAGCGCGATGTGACTCGAGCACCCGCTCCGCCAGTTTTTTGTCACGTTCTTCGTTAGGTGTGTCGTAAATGATGAAAAAAATGTCGAAACGGCTCAGTAGCGTCACTGGCATGTCAACCTGTGCGGGTAGCGGCCGGGTCTTGTCGAAGCGACTCCTCTTGGGATTGGCTGCTGCAAGCAATGAACACTTTGCCTGCAGTTGAGCACTGATACCTGCCTTGGCGATAGTCACCGTTTGTTGTTCCATCGCCTCGTGCATCGCTGAGCGGTCATCCTCATCCATCTTGTCAATCTCGTCGATGCATGCCAACCCGCCTGAGGCTAGTACAAGCGTACCCGCTTCAAGAGTCCATCTTCCCTCGCCGAACTCATCTTGTACTGCAGCGGCGGTAAGGCCGGCCGCTGACGATGACTTTCCGGTCGCCATTACGCCGCGCGGGGCGAGCCTTGCCGCAGCGCGTAACAGCTGTGATTTGGCGACGCCAGGGTCACCCATCATCAGCACGTGGATATCACCTCGGATATGAGCACCATCCGGGAGCACTTTGTTTACACCGCCGAAGAGTTGCACTGCAATGGCCTCTTTCTGCCAAACCATGCCGAAAATCGAGGGCGCAATCGAGTTGGTGATTTGGTTTTGCAAGTCGGGATTGCGTGAAAGCTCCAGTATTTGTTCCATTTCCTCGTCTGTAGGTTCCAGAGCCTCCGCTTCACCTTCTCGTTCGTCAATCGAGTTAGCGTAGAGGAAGATGTCAAACTCGGTCCGAGGCTTTCCTTTGGCATACTGGGTGCGTGTTCGTAAGACACCCACGACCGCAATTCGGTCTCCGGGACGAGCCTGCGCAGCGAGAGAGCTTTCGACAAAGACCGTGAGCCTCTCTGGCTGTGCACCCGGTGGCAGGTCCTCGGGGAATTCTTGTATTTCCAGTTTGTGCGAATCGATGAATTGTGACTGCTTCTCACGTAACTGGAACTCATCACATTTGCACCCCTCGCTAATACATTTTTTTGGCTCACGCAGTGTGAAGAAGTCTTGGATGACATGTTGTGGATGTCTCTCCCAGCTACACTCAAAAAATCCCACTTCCATACGAGGGCGCACTGGCAGTGACTTGCGCACCAGCCCCCTCACCTTGACCATTCGGTAGAGGTGGTCCTTGCGCAGATCTCGTATTTCCTCTTGAAAGAGTTCATCTGGAATCTCGAGCGGCGCGACATCAAGCGAGATTTCAGTGCGGTGTTCCTCGCGGACGTGCTCCTGCGCCTCGTCGCTGATAAACTCTTTGACAACCTCACGCGCTGCCTTCAGGGTGTTCTCAAGATTCCAGAGCAGATTGTTTGAAAGTCGAGGATGGAAGTCGGTGACGTCCTCCCAGGTTACGTAGACAGCTTTCTTGCCTTTAGGGTAAGCTTGCGCTACAGACTCGATTTGGTCACCGTAAGTCGGCGTTGCCTCTAGATCAACGCCGCTACCTTCGCACGTTGGGCATTTGCGTCTCCCATCACTAATGCTGCCGTTGCCGCTGCAGGCGGGGCAGCGTGGTATCGGAGCTCGGGTGCCGTTGCTATCGACAGGGCGGAAACGGGTGTCCTGGAAGAACGAGCGCCAGAGCTCGACAAGTTCACCATCAGGTATGTCGGAAGACAAGGACCCGGCCCATGGTAACGGCCGTTAAAACTCTATCCGAGTCAGCCGCCGAAAATGCGGCTTAGGAACCCTTTCGGCTTCTGTGCTTCGATGTCTGCCAGTACCCCGATACGGGCATCCCGGGCTGCCTTGAAATTGGGATTAATCTCCAGTGCCTTATCGAACGCTTCCAGCGCGCCCGGCAGGTCACTCTGTGTTTTCCAGAGCACGGTGCCGCGGTTGTTCCAGGTGTCTACAACATGTGCGTTAATTTCCAGCGCGTTGTCGAATGCTTCTAGCGCTTCCTCAGGGCGGCTGAGTCGGTAGAGCAGTACGCCGCGGTTGCGGTGGAGAGTGTCGTCTTTCGGGTGTGTCTCGATGGCGTGGTCGCACACTTGTAGCGCTTCCTCCAGTTTTCCCACCTCCATCAGCACTACCACCAGATCGGTGTGCGCCTCCTTGAAGTCGGGTTGCGCTGCAATCGCCTGTTCGTAGCACTTGCCAGAATCATCGAACTTCTTCAGTAGCTGCAGCGACTGTCCTTTGTTGTACCACGCCTCAGCGTCCTTGGAATTGATGCGCAGTAGTGCGTTCCAGCACTTGTCTGCCTGCCCGTACTTCTTCAGTTTGGTCAGCAGTACTCCAAGTGCCTTCCAGGTCTCTGTATCCTTTGGCCTCCGCTGGGTCGCCATTTGGTAGGCCTTGATTGCATCTTCGTAGTCGCCGAAGACCTCGAGCACGTCCCCTTTTCCCTTCAGCGCCTCAGCGTTGTCCGGCCGCGACATGAGTACCGCTTCGAAGGTGGTGCGGGCCCCGTCTATGTCACCATGCATGAATTGCACTTTCCCCAACTCTATTTTCATTGGTATGTTTTTGGGGCTGTTGCGCAGCCCACCCTCGAGCAAGTTGGCTGCCCCCTCAAGGTCGCCGTCATAGAGCAGCCGGGCGAGTCGCTTGCGCCAGTCGGCTTCAGCCATATTTCAGTTTGGGGTGAAAGTGAAGACGCGTGTATCCTCACCCACCATTTCCTCCTTGACACTATAAGGGTGTTGCATGATTCCCTTCAGCATCCCTGCCAGACAGCCAGATGTAAAGTTGCAGGGGTGTGCAATTCCAATTACGTTTACCTCGAGCAGGTTTTCTACTTTGCAGATTACCTGTTCGGAGTCAGCCTCAAGGACGAACAGATGCCCCAGTCCAGCCTCGGCCCAAGCCTGATTGAGCAGTGCGTCTATCTGCCCAGTATCTTCGTAGTAGTTGGCTGCGAGGTTCTCACCAATCGACTCGCCGCACCGGAAAAATACCTTTGGCCCCTCAACCTCGCCTAATCCATCTATCAGTTCTTTCCACAGCGTCTTCAGGAAACTGCTGGGAAGAATCAGGACATCTGCTGTCTGAAGGCCTATGTCTGAGTCGTAGAAGTCTTCCATCAGGCGCCTGCTGGCTCACCCAGTAGCGTCAATCAACAGCGAAGATATATTCTGGAACGCGTCGTTGACGTTACGTCCGTCCTTGGCCGAGGTAATCAGGAAAGGCGATTTCAACTGGTTGGAAACTTCCTGCATCTCCTTCTCACCGAAGAGCGCCTGATCCATCAAGTCGCACTTGTTAGCAAGCAGCACTAGCGGCAATTCCCCAGTCACTTGCTTCAGGGTCTTAATCCAGTCTACCATTGACATGAGCGTCTCACGCCGAGTCATGTCACAGACAATAATCGCACCTTCGGCACCGCGGTAGTATGCTTGCTTGACGTTGCCCAGCGTCTTCTGCCCTGCGATATCCCAAATCATCAGCGTCACGTCAACATCGGGTTTCGCCCCCCCGGAGCGGAGCGCTACCTGTTTCTTGACAATTTTGGCTCCAATGGTTGTTAGGTATTTGTCATCAAACGCGTCGATGACGAAGCGCCGGATGAGGCTGGTTTTGCCGACTGCTGGGTCACCCAGTACCACTATTTTTTTCGAGAATTTTTTGGCTGCCATCATGTTTCAGGAACCTCGTTTAGCACTAGCCCGAGTCGTATTTAAGGAGTTGGACACCGTTTCTACCACCCCCAGAGGTCGTTTAGGGGCGCTTCAGCCGCCATTACGTTACGACGGGGCATCGCCCTTGCCGTGACCGTCATCACGTTTTATGGTATGGGACTGATGCCTCATGGGAGTAGATCAGAAATAGAGAATACCGGCCCTATTTATTTACTAACTGTGAAACTTTTGTTCCAATTAATTCAATAGATTTCATCAATAGTTGGTGTGAAAGTCCAGCAACATCTAATTGAAAACTAAATCTTGAGAGCCCACCCAAAGCCTCACTGTGGCGTAGAACTTTTTCAGCAACTTCTTCAACATTTCCTACAACTAAAGCTCCAGTAGGTCCTATTTGAGATTCAAAATGAGACATTGTAACAGGAGGCCAGCCTCTTTCCCTTCCAATTCTGGTGAATGATTCAGCATAACCTGGAAAGAATTCTTTGATAGCTTGTTCTCTTGTTTCGGCAACATATCCTAAAGAGTGAACTCCAACTTTTAATTTTTCAGGATCATGACCTGCTTTTTCACCGGCATTTCGGTATAATTCTACAAGAGGTGCAAAACGATGAGTTTCTCCACCAATAATTGCAACCATTAATGGTAATCCAAGAATTCCTGCACGAATAAAGGATTCAGGTGTGCCTCCAACACCTACCCAAATAGGTAATGGATTTTGTATAGGTCTAGGATAGATTGCTTGCTCTACTAAATCAGGTCTAAACTTCCCAGCCCAATTAACAACTTCATTATCACGAATTTTGAGTAATAAATCTAGTTTTTCAGCATAAAGTTCATTGTAATCTTCCATTTTATGTCCAAAAAGTGGATATGCTTCAGTAAAGGATCCTCTTCCTGCTATAATCTCAGCACGTCCATTCGAAACTAAATCTAAAGTTGCAAAATTTTGAAAAACTCTTACGGGATCTGCGACACTGAGTACAGTAACAGAGCTCGCTAATCTGATATTTTTTGTTCTTGCAGCGGCGGCAGCTAAAGTAATATGAGCGGCCGAATCAAGAAATTCTTTTCTGTGATGTTCACCTATACCAACTTCGTCTATTCCAACTTTATCGGCGAATTCTATTCTATCAAGCAGTTCATTTAGGGCTTGATCATTAGGGATTTGATCTCCGTTTTCATCTTTAAAATTGGCAGATGCAAAGGTGTGTATTCCAATTTCCATAGTGTTATACTCGTTTTGTTATTGATAGGCAACGCATGCAATTAATATTTTTAATTGTTCTTTTAGCCATAATTCTGAATTCTTGTTTCGTAAAAGCATGACTACACAATATTTTTTCAAATTGAAATGTTTAAGAACGAGGTGTTTTTTCTCATTAACCCATTATCTATAATTAATTTGAGTTTCGATTTCGATTCGCCGAAAAGCGTCTAAATTAAGGCGTCAGAGGCACTGGCAGTGTGGGCAGAAGTGGGTACCTCGCTGCGCAACGACGCTGCGCTCGATGATCGTCCCGCAGTCATCGCATGGTTCACCGCCGCGGCGGAAGACGCGCAGCCGGCTGCGGAAGCGCCCCGGCGTGCCATCCGGACCTGCGAAGTTCTGGATGGTGGTTCCTCCCTCGGTGATGGCAGCACGCAGAATGGTGCGGATGCACCGATACAACCGCCGTACTTCGCCGGTGGAGAGCGTGTTGGCGGTCCGCAGCGGGTGGATACGGGCAGCGTGCAAGGACTCATCGACGTAGATGTTCCCGAGGCCGGCTAGGAAGCGCTGGTTTAGCAGCAGCGGTTTCAACCGCGCCCGGCGAGGCGCCAGCATCGCGCTAAAGCGTGCAGCAGTGAAGTGGCGCGAGAGCGGCTCAGGGCCGAGATGGCCCACTACCTCGCTGGCGCGAGCGACCTGCCAGGCGCGTCCGAATTTGCGCACATCAACGAGGCAGAACCATTCATCGCCGTCTAGCTGGAAGGCGGCTGTCGTCCGCGGTGGCGGCTCGCGAACCACCACCAGCCGGCCAGTCATGCGCAAGTGAATGACAAGCCAGCCGCGGTCGAGCCGCAGCAGCAGGAACTTGCCGCGGCGGTCGAGCCGTACGATGCACCGGCCAGCGACCGCCAGCGGGGTTATCGCGGCGCGCGGCCACGGCGCCACCGCGTCAGTGAGTGTGCGTCCCACCAGCAGCGGCGCAAGCGCACGCCGGCAGGTCTCTACTTCGGGAAGCTCCGGCACGTGGCTGCAGGCGGGAGCGGTTTTAATCCGGCCCACCCTCGCACCGTGTGCTGAAGGTCCACAACAGCGCCAGTCGCGAGCTCGAGGAGTTCGCGCCGCGCGAGCCGGGACGCGTGCGGATGTACGTCTGCGGCCTGACGGTCTACAACGACATGCACCTGGGCCACGCGCGCAGCTACGTCTCGTTCGACGCCATACGACGCTGGCTCGAGCACTCCGACTACACGGTTGAGCATGTCCAGAACCACACCGACATTGATGACAAGATAATCGCGCGCGCCACCGAGGAGGGGATTGCGCTGGCTGAGCTGGCGGAGCGCTATATCGAACGGACCACTGCCGATCTGGCGGCGCTGGGCGTGCGCCCGCCGCACCACATGCCACGCGCTACCGAATATGTCGAGCAGATGGTCACGCTCATCGCGGACCTGCTGGCAAAGGAGCACGCCTACGTTGCCGAACCGGCGGAGGGGGCACTGGCGCCCGACGTCTACTTCGATGTCCCATCGGCAAGCGAGCAGTTCGGAACGCTGACCGGGCAGTCGCTGGAAGAACTTGAGGCGGGCGCACGGGTCGCGGTCGATCCGCGCAAGCGCAACCCGGCCGACTTCGCGCTCTGGAAAGGCGCCCGCGAGGGCGAGCCGAGTTGGGAGTCACCGTGGGGCCGTGGCCGTCCGGGATGGCACATCGAGTGCTCGGCGATGTCACTCACGTTGCTGGGTCCGCAGTTTGATATCCATGGCGGCGGCAGCGACCTGAAGTTCCCGCACCACGAATCGGAAATCCTGCAGACCGAGTGCCACACCGGGAAGCATCCGATGGTGAAATACTGGATGCATGCCGGCTTCCTGACCGTCGACAAGGAGAAGATGTCGAAGTCGCTCGACAATTTCTTCCTAGTGCGCGATGTCCTGAAGCACGCCAGTGCCGAGGTGGTGCGCTTCTATCTGCTCAACGCCCACTACCGTTCGCCAATCGACTTCAGCGATGCGGCGCTTGACGAGGCGGCAGCTGCTCACGACCGGCTCGCATCAACACTCCACCGCTACCGCGCCGCGTCTGGCGGTGACGGGCAGCCTGAGGCGCTGCGCGACTCCGTCACAACCACCAGGTCCAACTTTACGACAGCGATGGACGACGACTTCAACACTCGCGAGGCACTAGCGGCGCTCTTCGGATTGGCGCGCGAGGCGAACCGGCACGAACCTGGGACTCTTGATTCAGAACTGTGTGACGCAGTTGTCACAACATTCGAGGAGCTAGGCGGTGAGGTGCTCGGCTTGTTCGCGCCCCGCAAGACAGCGGGGCCGAGCGATGCCGAAATCGAGGCGCTGCTCGAGCAACGCAAGAC
>CALBFM010000004.1:0-4281 GCA_937893445.1 uncultured euryarchaeote | reverse complement strand
CGCTGAATTGTGCCTCAAGCGCTGCGATGCTGAAATCGAGCGCGAGCTGGTTGTTGTCGGTTGACGCCTCCTGCGGCGACGCTCCCGAAAGCTGTACATCCAGTCGGTGGTCACCCGCTTCTGCCTCCCATTCTGCAGAGAGTAGCACCTCGGCACTAGCATCCACCACCTGGCTATCCCAGCTTTCTAGCACGTTACCATCGAGTTTGAGTGTGACATCCACTTCGCCATCCGTTTGCCCCAGATTGCGCACTGAAAAACTGATATCGAGCGCCTCGCCCGCCAACAGTTCGCCCTGCAGCGCAAGTACGGCAGGGGCAAAGTCCGGTTCCTCTGGCGGTGGTGCGACCTCTAGCTCTAGCTCGTAGTCGTTGTTGGCAGTGTGCTGGTCGACCGGTTCAATGTCGAAAACTTCTGCTCGTAATGTGTGGTTACCATCGCTCGCTTGCCAGTACGTTTCTACTACTGTATCACTCTCGGGGTCTAGCGCGGGGCCGTCAACCGTCGCGAACACCCCTCCTGCGTCGTAGAAGCGCACGCTGAAGTGGTCTGCAGACTCTTCGCCTTGGTTAACTACGGTAGCAGTCAGCTTCACCTGCTCGTTGTGCACTGGCGTATTCGGCTCCGCCGTTAGTGCCGCCAGTTCAAGGTCGACCCCTTGTGGTGGGGGCCCTACGCTCACGGTGAGCTCAAGCTCGTCATTGCCTCCATTTTCGTCATTGTCTGCAAAGAGTTTTGCTCGTAACGTGTATTCACCCTCAGTGGGTGACCATTGCTTGGTGCGCGTCAACTCATCATCAGGGTCAATGTCGGGCAGGTTCCATGCCTCCAGTTCATTTGAGTCAGCGTAAAGCTCTAGGTGCGCGCCCTCGAGCACGGCGTCTCCGACGTTCTCAACTGTGATACTGAGAGTTACATCATCGCCCTCAATGGGCTCTGCAGGGTCGCTGGAGAGCACGCTCACCTCGCCGTCGGGCTGCGCGATGTTCACGAACTCCCACGCGTCGACGTAGCCCCATCCGGAGTAGTAGTTGTATTTCGAGCTGTTGTCCGGCTCGGAAGCAGCGCCCCACGGCTCAGAGAAGTTACGCATGCGCCACATCACCTCGTTCTGGCTGCTGCCCGGCTCCAGTCCGGGGTCGTCCTGCAACATCAGCGCCGCCAGCCCCGCTACGTGCGGACACGCCATGGATGTGCCGTCCATAGTGGTGTAGCCGTCAGTCGCAATCGTAAATGGCGCTGGCGCACCCGCTGCAGCATGAATGTCGCTGCCGGGCGCTACGACGTCCGGTTTCAGCTCGTCCCAACGGTCCTCGTCACCGTCGCTGTCGCGCGGGCCGTAGTTGGAGTAACTTGCCACGAGGTCATCATTGCGGTCGACGTTGTCTTCAGGGTTCTCGGTCGCGCCGACTGCGATGACCAAGTCGCCCGCCGCTGGAGCGGGTACTTCGTTGTCACCGTCGTTGCCCATAGCCGCTACCGCCACGATGCCCGCTGCCACGGCTGTGTTGGCCGCTTGCGAAACAGAGTCTGATCCATCGCTACCGCCGCTGGTACCGACTGACATTGACATCACCTGTATGCCATCGCTGCCGCTTGAATCCCAGTCTTCATCGGCGTGCTCCGTGCACCATTCAATGCCCTGTAGTACGTTGCCACCGGCGCCGATATCAGTCATCACCTTAACGTCGACCAGCCGAGCTCCCGGGGCGACCCCCATGTAGTCCGGTTCGCCATCGCTGTCTTCATCGGTCTCGCCACCAGTCCCAAGCGCCGTGGAGGCGGTATGCGTTCCGTGACCGTTACGGTCGTCAGGGTCGCCGCCACTATCTTCCTCAGTGGTGTGGTCACCGCAGCCACTGACACAGTCTACTCCAGCGATGAATCTTCCTTCGAAAGTCTCATGTTCGTTGTCGACGCCAGTGTCGAGTACGGCGATGACAATCCCATCACCATCTAGTCCCCTGTCCCACGCCACTTGGTCGTAAGTAGAGGAGTCGCGCGCTTTGATAGCGCGCACCGATTTATCGAGCAGCGGGTAGTAGATTGCCTGCCATTCGACTAGTCGGAGGTCAGGCAGCGCTGCCAGCCAGCTGACCTTGTGCGCCGGTACGTTGTCCAGCTGCCAGACTGGCAGGTAGTGCGATTCGTAGCTGGGTGCTAGTTCCAGCGAGGCGAGAGCCTGCCGCTGTGCGTCACCGGGCTCCGCGTCGAAAACGAGGAAAATATTGACCGCCTCGCCACGCGCTAGCAGCGGCTTTAGCCGATCGTCGACCCCGTCGCCGTCGTCGTCAAAATAGCTCGGCGCGAACTCTGGTGCAGCGGGAGCCGGCACCGTCGGCACCGCTGACAACAGCAGCAGCATGACGACGAAGAGGTAGCGGAGCACAGACGGGACGCTGGTGTTCGCGTAATAAAAGTACGGTGGCGCCTCCGTTGCTACTGTAATTGTTACTGCAGCCGTCGCTGTATTAACGCGTAGCCGACGACGCCGGCGCCCACTAGACCGAGCAGCAGCACTGGAATCCAGCTGAAGATGCTTGTTTCACTAGCAACGCTCAGTTCGAAGGTGAGGTTCACCTGCAGTTCCGGCTGATTCACGCTCTGCGCGCTGAAGCTTACTTCATAGCTGCCGTCCGTTCCTGCGAGGCCAAGCAGTCGTACTTCGCGTGTCTCGAACGGAGTCAGCGACAGGTTGCTCTCGGCCAGGTACAGCTCCAGCCCCTCCGGCAGCGCCTTGGAGAGCACGACCGTATCGGGGCCGTTGCCGGTGTTGGTGACGAACAGCGACCAGTCGCCGTCGTTCCTCTCGGACGCTGAGAGTTGCAGCCCGTAATACTGCGGCACGTTCACTGTGAAGGTGCTGCTTCCGGCGGATAGGTTATTGCTGTCGATAAGCGAAATACCAACTTCGTGCGGTCCCGCAACGCTGCTGAGCGAGGGAAGGAAGGATGCAAGCAGGCCTGCGGTTCCAGCAGGGACAAGGAGTGGGGTAGTATACTGCGAATTTTCCGGATGAATTTCGTACTGGAAGAAATTCCCATCCGCCCCCATGTAGTAGCCGGAGGCATTTTGCAGGCTCCATTCTGCTGGATAATCGAGCAGTAACTCTACGAAGGCCGCTCCCTGTCCGACGTCTCCTGTCAGCGTGATATTCACGATGGTGGCCGAGAACTCACCATTCTCGAATTGTGACGTGCTTTCGTGCTCGGTTGCCACTTGGTAACTGTGGGAACCTTGCGGAACGATTTGCAACACATAAACGTCCATATTACTCACTGGGTCTTCATCAATCTCAGCGTCCGAGGTCCCCATCGCTGAAACAGCGTAGTTTCCCGCAGTTAGACTGCCGGGTTCTATGGCGGTGAGCCACTCTTTAGAATCTCCCGGTACTAGTTCGTCCCACTCGAATTGCCATGTTTCCTCACCGTCAGTTACGACTAGATTGACAGAGGAGGTCGTAACCGTCCCCTGATTCGATATTGTTCCCCCAAGACCGAAGGGGTGACCTTCCGAAAGAAATTCTGCGATTAGCCATTGTCCATTCGGAATCCCGATTACTGGTCCGACAATCTCCACCACCAGGTCAGGCAATTGTAGGTCTACATCCAGCCCACTGGCGACGAAGTGATCCTGCAGCCAACCGTCACTATCATAGAGCAGTGCATCGAGCCGGTAGTTGCCAGAGCGATTAAGCTCGGGTAGGACCACAGAGAGCATGCTACCGATTTTCACGCTGTAGAGCTCATAGACACCATCTGTGTCCTGGTCCGCACGGTAGACCACTGTACTACTGTCGGCACTAATCTGGAAATCGGATTGAACATCTCCGCCCGCAACTAACGCGCCGTTGAGCTTGGTTACTTCGCCATCGCTGATTGCTACACTGTAGAGCTCATAGACACCATCTGTGTCCTGGTCCGCAAGGTAGACCACTGTACTACTGTCTGCACTAATCTGGAAACCGAATTGAACATTTCCACTGGTGACCAGCGCGCCGTTAAGTTTGGTCACTTCACCACCGCTGATTTCCACGCTGTAGAGCTCATTGACGCTATCCGTGTCCTGGTCCGCAAGGTAGACCACTGTACTACTGTCGGCACTAATCTGGAAATCGGATAGAACATCCCCGCCCGCAACTAACGCGCCGTTAAGTTTGGTCACTTCACCATCGCTGATTGCTACGCTGTAGAGTTCAATGACGCTATCCGTGTCTTGGTCCGCACGGTAGACCACTGTACTACTGTCGGCACTAATCTGGAAATCGGATAGAACATCCCC
>CALBFM010000003.1:0-16039 GCA_937893445.1 uncultured euryarchaeote | reverse complement strand
TGAACACGCAGGACAAGAACACGCTCTTCAACGTCGGCCACGCATTGATGAGGCGATTCGCGTTCGTCGAAATCGGCCTGCCTAACCGTGAGGACGAATACCGCCGCATGCCGGAGTTTGTGTTCCACAAACTTACTAAGCTTGGCATTGCTCCCGAGCGTCCCGAAGAAGAACAGGACTGGTTTGCGGAAGAGAAATTTGATTTCTACGATGAGGACGGGACGCTCTTCGCGGCTTACAATAAGATGATGGACTTCCTTGAAGAGGAGGAGCTGCCAACACAGCGCGACGAAGAACTCCCGCGTGGTGTGCGCACCTTCCGCAGAATCGGACCTGCGTCGATCATCGACTCGATGCTGACGCTCTTTAACTCGCGCGGGCAATATGATATGGCGAAAGCTCTACAGGACGTGATTCGAGCTAACATCATGCCATCGTTAGAGGGGCTCGAGAAGAACGAGCTGCGCTGTATGCTGCTCAAGGCGCAGGCGGTCCTGGGCGAAGAGGCCGAAATCAGCCAAACTCTCGAAAAGATGGTTGAGTCGCCGGGTCTGAGCATCTTCGGCTGATGGCGGTTCCGCGCGCGACCCTTGAGCTACAGCTCCCTGAAGGGCGAGAGCACCTTCTTGAGGGTGAGACGCTAATTATGCTGGTCCATGCACTGAAACCGCTTGAGGAGCCGGTTCTCAGAATGGGCAAGATCGCTCTTGAAAAGTTGCCGAAGCTGAACAGCAACCAGACGCACTCGCTACGGTTTCAGGTGCCTGACTATATCGGGTCCAACTACCTAGAGCTCTACCAATCCGGCGAGTGTGTTTCCAACCGTCTCGATGTCAATATTTCACCCGAAATGCTAGATTACGAGCAGTTTCAGCAACTACGCGAACAGCATATTCCCTCCCTAATCGAATCGGCCGGTGCGGATGATCAGAGTGGTGCTGCATATCCGGGAGCCACCGCCTCAATTGAGGAAGAGCAGATTTTCCTGAATATATCACAATTACTTGATTTTTCGGAACGTTTGCTAGGGATGACACACCGTATCCAAAAGGGGGCCTACTCGTACTTGGTCGAAAAGCAGCGTAAGCACATGAAATCTACTATTCGCGGAGCTGTTCGTTGGGAAAAGACGGCGCTGGCAAGAGCCCAGAAAGGCGTTGAGTACGCTACAGTCCACATTACCGATATTCGCAAGCGCAAGTGGGCCACACCGTCAAACCTGTTACTTGTAAAATTCCATATCGAGCTTTTCACGGAGGCTGTTTTTTTCCGTGATGAAATGGAAAGGCGTGAACGTGAGAGAAAGGTGTGGGCGGCAATCTACGGGCAGGAAGCTGGGACGTTCTCCGATGAGGCTAAAGAACAATTGGAAAGACTGGATACCGTGTGTTTGCTACACAAGAGAACTCTTCTGGGTGGAAAGCTGAAGGAATTGATTGGTGTAGCGCGCTCTATCAACAAGGAAGGACGGAAAATTAACCGCGAAGCAGACCAGGAAATTCACCGCCTCAAGAACCGGGCCTACCGAGAGTTACCTCCCCTTTGGCAAGAATACCTGCGCGATTACCGCTCGTATTACGAGGACACGGTACTCGTAGAGACCCAGCGTATGGCTGATGTCTATGCATTGTGGGTAGTCTGTGAGATGGCGAACGGCCTTGGTCTGCGCTCCCACTCAAAGAGTTTGCGCGAGTTCCGCTCGCCTAGGAAGGAGAGTATCCTGCGCTACGATGCACCCGGCACGGTGCGGGATGGGTGGGGCGATTCCATTATGGGGGCGCTATTTCCTAGCGAGGAAGATACAGTAGTTGCAACAGGTTCCGGGCAGCCCGAGATTTTTCTAAACTACCGTGGAGTCAACATCTACTTTGAGTGTAAGTATGACTTGCGCCAGCGCCCGCGGCAGCAGGACATTTACAAGGTGCTGGCGTTCATGAACAATTACCGCATCCCGTGCGGCGGTATCATCTATCCAGGACCTCAGCTCAAGTTTAGCTGTGACATGCAGAATCGGCAGGTATTAGCATGGATTCCCTTCACTTGGACCGAGCAGGCGTACGATGCCGCGCCTCGCTATTTCGCGTTTATCGCCGACCGACTAGCCGCTATTTGGCAGGCACTCGATGACGGGAGTGCAGGTGAAGTTGCGGCGAGTGCCGAGAAGGACGCGTGGACATATTACGAGGCCATCGCGACACCGGGAGCCGTGCCTCCCGAGGCGGCCGAACCGCTGGTGCCGCTGCCGGACGAGGCTGTCGCGCCACCGGTGATTCCGTCCGATCTTGTTGCAGAGCAGGCGGACGCAAGTCAAGCGTCGCCTGAGGAGGAACTGGAAGAATCTACTGGCGAGGAATCAGAGAAGCGGCAGGCTGACCTAGCAGAAGCCATGTCTGGTGACAGTAGTATAGCTGCAGGTGCTGTCAGTGAAGGCGACTATGCTGTTGGGTCGCAATCTGAGGAAGTAATGGGTGAGGTTGAGGGTAAAAGGGTCGAGGATGAGGGGGAAACGGCCGAGGTTGATGGTGGTGACGAGCCCAAAGCAGCAGATTTGTCCCCACCAGACAATGAAGAATCAGCGTCACAAACCATTCCCATACAGAAGCTGAAGAAGATTCTGGAGCATCAGGAATCCGACGACTGATTTTAAAAGGCGGCCGAATGGCCCGGCATGGCCATCCGGGTAGCTATCAACGGCTACGGCACCATCGGCAAGCGTGTCGCCGACGCAATTGCGGCGCAGGACGACATGACCGTTGTGGGCGTTACAAAGACTGGCCCCAGCTTCGGCTGCGACCTCGCAGTGCGATGCGGCTTCCCGCTTTACTGCATTTCTGATGAGCCGGAGTCAATCGCTGCTTTTAACGTGGGCGGCTACAGTTGTGCTGGTGGCCTTTCCGACCTGCTCGAGGTGGCGGATATTGTCGTCGACTGCTCCCCTGGCAAGATGGGCGGTGAGAACATTGCCTTGTATCGCGCTGTAGGCCTGAAAGCCATTTTCCAGGGTGGTGAGCCACATTCACTCACTGGCCTTTCGTACAGCTCGAGCGCTAACCACGAAGCCAACCTAGGTGCCGATGCGACGCGAGTCGTGAGCTGCAACACCACTGGGCTTTCACGCACCCTCGTCCCGCTGTACGATCACTGCGGACATCTCAAAGTCGAGTGTACCATGATACGCCGTGCGGCAGACCCCAGCGACTCGCGCAAGGGACCGATTAACGCTATCAAGCCAGTTCTGAAAGTACCGAGCCACCATGGCCCGGACCTGATGACCGTGAAGCCGGAGATTGAAATCAACAGTCTTGCCGTTGCCGTGCCCACCACCATTATGCATGTTCATTCCATCACTGCCGATCTACCAAAGGGCCATGGCCTGACGACCGCGTCGGTAATTGGGTTGTGGAAGAAGACCCCGCGCGTTATCGTCATGCACGGCAGTGACAGTCGCATTACCACCACTGCTGAGGTCATGGAAATGGCGCGCGACCTCGGTCGCAAGTGGGGAGACCTGCACGAAATCTTTGTTTGGGAAGATGGTGTTAAGATTGTTGGCGACCGCCTCTACTACTTCCAAGCGATCCATCAGGAGAGTGACGTCGTGCCGGAGAACGTTGACGCCATTCGCGCTCTGATGGGCACCGAGGTAGATTGGCGCGTAAGCGTTGCTAAGACTGACGTGGCGATTGCTGCTGCTCACGGCACAGGCTAGGGATGACTGCTACTGCGGGGCTGCCCATATTGCGCATGTACACTGGTCCGGGCGGGAAGACTCGCTTTGCGTGGACTGTACTGCCACTAATGCGCAAGACAGGACTCGGGTCAGTTGGTCTTTTCTCAGAGTTATTCGTCAACGAGAACATTCTCGATAATACAGGAGACTTGAGGATTCAGTTCGCGATTACGCCGCTGCCGGAAAGCGGTGAGGGCGAGGGCCCGCAGCTGGCGCACACCGCACCGCGCAAGCAGCTGGTACTGACGCTGGGCGGCAGTCTCGAGTTTCGAAGTTGTGACGTCGTTGATTTTGACGAAACAACCCGTGCCACTATCGGTGCTGGCGACATCCTGCTCGCCGAGGACCTCGAGGGCGCCGGCCACGCCTGGCGTTTCGTCCCGGCGCGTGATGGCCAGCTGAAGCCGTGGCGCCGCTGCTATGTCCACCTAGGCGAGGAATACGAGCATTTTGTTTCGCTGCTCAAGCCTCAGTAGCTAGTGGTGGGCGCACATCAACCCTTGCCGACGTGTATAGAGTGGGTGTCGCCTACAACATCGCGGGTACGGGATGACATCAGCTCGATGACTGCCCGCTCGCGGAACTCAGCCAGCATGCAACAGCCGACGTTGCCAAGAGCGGTTTTGACCTTGCGCATGTCCTCCTTCAGCCGTGGTTTGAGCCGCCCGTGGAATTCGACTGTGCCCTCCTCACCCTCGGTAAAGAAACTCTTGATGGTGCTGTGGCCGTAGCGGTCAAGGTTGCGCGCGCGGGCAGAGCCCTCACCCCATGTGGCAACTCGGCGCATCTCCGGTTCATGGCCAGTGAGCCGCATGTTTTCATCTAATTTTTCTCCGGCCGCTTCCAGAAAGTGGTTGAAGTAGCCCCCCATCATTACTGCGTCCGCCAGTGTTAGCGCGATAATCATGTCGCCCGCCGACCCGACACCGCCGTCAACCACCAGTGGCACGTAGCGCCCACTCTGCTCATGGTAAGCCTGTCGGGCTCGGTCGGCCGCGATGAGCGCCGTCAGCGGCGCGCGTCCGGTTGCCTTCTGCCGCTGGGTAGTACAGATTGAGCCTGATGACATTCCTACCTTGACTACGTCAGCGCCTTGCTCCATCAGGTAAGTTGCACCATCGGCAGTGATGACGTTGCCAGCGCAAATCGGTACGCCAGTCTTCATCGCACGGTATGCGTTCAGCACCTCGCCGACGAATTCGCTATGGGCATCGGAGGTGTCGATGACAATCATGTCAACACCAGCGGCCAGATTGGCCTCGACACGCGCCTGCCATCCTTTATGAGTCGAGATGGCGGCGGCCACCGGGATTTTCTCGACATCCTTGCGAAACGCCAGTTTAACCAGTCTTTCCAGCTTATCGAGCACGACCAGGTAGCGCCCCTCGCCAAGCAGCTGTTTTGCTTGCTTGACACTGAGCGCAGGATCATGGCAACACACCATTTCGTCTGGCGCTAGCATCACACTTCCAACTGGGTCATTCGGCGGTGCGTCCAGCTCCAAGTAGCGGTCGAAGCTAAACAGTCCCAGGAAGACGTTGTTGCGGTCGGTGACTGGCAATTTGGAGTGACCGTGCCGCTCGACTAGCCTTACAGCATCGTCAATCGTAGTATCGCGCTCGATGCAGACAGGGTCCTCGACAAATCCCATCTCATAGCTTTTGATGCGTTCGACAATGGCTGCCTGCTCCTTGATGGGCAGCCGCACTGGCAGTACTCCCAGACCGCCTTCCTTGCCGAGAGCAAGCGCCATCTCGTACCCCGTCACCGAGGTCATCGCCGCGCTGAGCAGCGGCAGTTGCAATTTGAGCCCGGCTAGGTCGGTCGCCAGCGAGATATTGGGCAGCGTACAGTCCGTTGGTGTTAATCCGGTCAACAGTGAAAACTCGCCGAATGTACGCCCTGGTTCGCGTACTATCTGCTTGACCATGCCCCCAATCGGGTTAGCAATAAAAGTACTTTGTGGTCGCCTGGTTTCAATCGCTTGTTTCTCGTTTTCTTATGGCGTGCAGCAGCGCTTCGCTGACTGGCGTCGCGACACCCACTTCGTGGCCGTTTGTCACAATGACGCCAGTGATGGCCTCGATTTCGGTGCGCCGCCCCGCTCCCAGGTCCTGGAGCATGCTGCAATGGTTTTCAGCGGTGCGTTCCATAATCTCCAGCGCACGCTGCCACGGATCATCTGGCAACGTGATTTCCAACGCTGTAGCGACTGCTACTCCTTCGTGGCAAGCTGCCTGCGCTTGCTTGCGGAGTGCGCCTTCGCGCAGTGCACCGTTCGGAACGCCCGCCAGCGCCGCAACCGGGTTGATACCATTGTTGACAATTGCCTTGAGCCACAGTTCGCCTTGCAAGTCACTGGTCAGGGCAGTGTCAATCCTGCCAGCATCGAATGCATTGCGTAACTGTCGCAGCGAAGTGGTCGGCGCTCCAGCCGCTGCACCAATCACGGCATAGCCTTCACCGGCGTGTAGCACACTGCCGTCTGCCCGTCGCGCAGCTCCGTGACCAGTTACGAACCCTGCCACGTTCTTGGCGCCTAGTAGCTTTACCAGTGTGTCGACCGCTTCCAGCCCGTTCTGGCAAGCGACAACAGCCACGCCCCACTTTTCCAGTCGTGGCAGGATTGGTTCCAGCTGCCATGCTTTAGTGCAGAGCAATAGCCAATCGCAGCTGTCCGGTGTTTGTTGTAGGGGTAAAATCCCGGAGAACTCCGTCAGCCCATTCACTTGCAGACCGTGCCGCAGCCGTTCAGTGTGAGAGTCATCAGCGACTAGCACGACATCGCTGCCACCCTGCACCAGTCGTGCTGCCAGTACCGAGCCCAGCGCGCCAGTCCCCAGCAGTGCGATTCTCATGCCGGTCCCTTACCTGAAGGGCCCTCTGGTGGCTTTTGCTCAAGCAGAATTTCGCGCAGTACAGTTACCCGTTCTGCAGGCAGTGCCAGTAGGGGCGCATGCCAGGTAATACCTGTCGGTGGCGCAACCATACGCTGTGCATCCCAGCCGACAACAACGCCGTGTGCCTTACGGCGGTGTGCTAGCTGCGGTAACTCATCAAATGACGTCTTAGGATGGCTGCGCAGACGCGGATGCCATTGCTCCAGCGCTGCCCACTCTGCTTTCGGAAGCGGTGCCTGCTCAACTAGTTCGAGCGTGCAGCCGCGCTTGGCTAGCAGCCATCCTGCGACTAGATCCCGCCAGTTCTCAACGTGCACCAGAACTTTGCCTTGTGTATGCAGCGGTAGCCCTCCCACTCCTGGCAGCACCTTGCGAAACAGGAACGCGCGTTTGTCACGTACTTCGGCGTGTAGCGCCCATTCAGGTGTCGAAAGGTTGACCTTCAGGTCGGGCCGCTTCGCCAGTACAGCTGCGCCCAAGTCGGCGCCGAGTTGTTGCGACGTAAAGCTGTGCGATCCGGTTCGTCTCGGACGGATGGCAAAGCTGGCGCTTTGTGGCAGAGTGGCACCCCATTCAGCAGCTGCATTACCCAGCAATTCCAGTTCAGCCGGCAACTCATCCACCTGTGAGAGCGAGACGATACCGAAAGTGCGTGCCAACACTTCAGCGGCGTCGTTAGCCGTGCTGTCGGACTCCACTCCAGACGCTTTGTTGTTATCATGGGGTTCAGCAATGTGCGCAAAAAAGCGCCCGCGCATTTTCTCGATACGAGCCTCAATGCCTGCCAGTGTAAGTCGCTCAAGCAGGTTCTCGGCTAGTCGCTGTTCGTAGCGCCGCCGTGTACCGGGTGCCTTGAGCCCCAGCTCACCATAACGCAGTAGGAACAGGCTCACGCCAGAGAAGCTAGCACACGGTCGACAATCTCGCTCGCGTGGCCTGTGTAGCTGGCAGGATTCAGTGCATCTTCAATCTCGGCAGCCGAGAGTTGCTCAGCGATTTCACTTTCAGCGAGCAGAAGGTCGTGAAAGCTTGCTTCGCCACTTGCAGCCACCATTGAAACTTGTCGTACCAGTTCGTGAGCAGCTTGTCGGTCCATCCCCTTGCGGGTTAGTGCTAGCATCACAGCCTCCGCCATGGGCAACCCGCCCGCTGCCGCGAGATTGTCCGCGATACGCTTTGGGTTGGGCTGCACGTTGCGAAATACGTCGGAAGCCTTGCAGAGCATCTCGTCGATGAGTATATAAAAATGGGGCAGGAGTATACGTTCGCTGCTCGAGTTCGCGAGATCGCGCTCATGCCACTGCAGGTTGTTCTCCAGTGCCGGCGCGGCCAGTGAGCGTACCATGCGCGCCAGTCCGCCCAGATTCTCACTCGTAATGGGATTTCGTTTCTGTGCCATAGTTGAGGAGCCAACTTGTTTCACGGTGTCGAACGCCTCGGCAGCTTCGCCAATATCGCTACGTTGTAGGTTCCGGATTTCAAGCGTAAATTTCTCGATGCTAGTCGCGAGGTTGCTGCCCCACTGGACAAGCTCCGCTAGCCGATCGCGCCCCAGAATTTGCGTCGTTGCGAGAGGCTCATTTAGGCTAAGTCGCTGCATTACATGCGCCTGCAGCTTGAGCGTGTGCGGGTGCAACGCAGCGCCACTGCCGGTCGCGCCCAGCATTTTACCGGTCTCGAGCCGGGGTCGTAGCTCACCCAGCCGTTCGCGATGCCGGGCCGCCTCAGCAGCGAAGACCGCCATTTTCAGTCCGAAGGTGACTGGTGTTGCCCACTGGCCGTGGGTGCGCCCTAGCATTACCAGGTCGCGATGCTCACGCGCCTGTGCCATCAGTGCAGCGATGAGTGCTTCGAGTCCTTCGGCAACTAGTGCTAGTGCGTCGCGGTGCTGTAGCGCCCGTGCAGTATCTACGATGTCGTAACTGGTGGCGCCGAAATGGACTGACCCGCCAGCGTCACCTGCCTGCTCCGCCAGAGCCCGTGCAACTGCCATAATATCGTGCCGGATTTCCGCCTCGATAGCTTCGACGCGGTCGCGCTTTACCTTGGGAACCGCAGCACGAATTGCCTGTGCGTGGTCTGGTGGGATGAGCCCCAATCGTTCCTGCTCCTCTGCGAGCGTTGCCTCGACCTCGAGCAGCGTCCCGAGATATGCATCGGCGCCAAAGATAGCGCGCATCTGGTCACGGCCATAGCGATAGTCGAGTACGCAGGTGGGGTCCACGCTGGCGCACTGCTTCGTTCCTTTAAGCCCTCCGTTCGCCAGAAACCTTTATCTCACCGTAGGTGAGGGTGGTGCTATGCGCTGGCTATTGCTTCTCTTTGCGGGGGCGCTACTCCTGCTGCTGGTTCCCTCCGCTCAGGCCCTACCCGACTTGGAGCCTAACAGCATGTCCATAAGCCCCCAGAAGCCGGTGAAGGGTGAGGCCTTTGATGGAGAAGTATGGGTGCGCAATAATGGCGACAACCTTAGCCTTAATGTCACAGTTATGATTCTCAATGGCAGTGCCGACTGCTCCCTCGGTGAAAACTGTGAAGTTGTCCACCAGGAGACTATTGAAATTATTGGTCGCGCTGAAAATGTTTCAGTTACATTCAGCTGGCGTGGTGAAGAGACTTCCGGCACCCACTTGCTGACCACGCGGGTTGACCCGGAAGACAACATTACCGAGGGCAACGAGGATAACAATGATTTGGAATTCGAGTACGAGGTGCTGGATGCATATATGCCCAACCTTACCTTCATCTCCGGCCCTCATTTGTTTCTCGAGCCTCAAGTACCAGCAGTCGGGGATCCGGCTGATTTCGTAGTATTGTTCGAAAATACTGGCAATGGAAATACTGTTGCAACCAATTTCCAAGTTGCTTTCTACTCTATTCTGCAACCAGATGGCACGCCCGAGCTGTTGGAGCAGATTGAGGTTCGCTCACTATTCGGGGGAGATACTGCACAGATGAATATTACCTGGCTCCCGGACGTTGCGGGCGATTACCTGCTGCGGGTGGTGCTCGACGAAGGAAATGTTATCGATGAATCGATAGAGGATGATAATGTGGCTGAGCTGGAAGTGATGGTGCGGGTGCATACTCCTGAACTGACGTTGTATGAGGCCATCGGCCTGGAAATTTTACCGCGCGACGAGTGGCTGGAGGATGTGTTCCAGCATCACCAGGTCGAACTGGCCGTCTACGTCATTAACATGGACCCTGTCGAGAACGCGACCGATGTACGTGTTCGTTTCTGGGACCAGGCGGAAGGAGGCGGTCAGGTCGTCATTGGCGATGCATTGCTACCATTGGTGCAGAAGGCAACCCGCTCCGAGGGCGAGGTGGTTCCTGCAACCAGTGTGCAGGCGCTTGTGCTGTGGAACGACACCGCACTGCTGGGCAACCACACAATATTCGTTGAGATTGATCCACTCAATGCTATCGAAGAATGGTACGAGGATGACAATAACTTCAATTTTAGTTTGACTGTTTGGGAGCCTCTGCCGGACCTAAATGTGACATCTGTAGTAGTCCCCGCTCAGGCAGTTTATGGTGTCCCAAGTACCATCGAGGTGTCGGTAATCAACAGCGGCGCAGTCTCTACTGGTCAGACTGAGATCGAACTGTGGATTGATGAGGCTCTCGTGTATACATGGGAACTTTCGATGGAGGAGGGACAGCAGTTGCTGTTAGTCTACGACTACACTTGGGCCGAAGACTGGCCACGGGTTAAGGCGCGTGCTGACCCTTCGAGGGACTTGGACGAGCTGGATGAGAGTAACAACATCCGCTCGATATTAGTGCAGGTTGCCGCGACATACCGCGACATTGCCGCTGAGAAACTAGAGGTGCCGGAGTTTATTTTCGAAGGACAGAGGGTGAAGATGGTGGTGACACTGCAGAATATTGCTGCAACCACCCCTAACTTCCGGGTCCACATTTACCTTGGTGAGGATTCGTCACCCGAAGCATCTTTCAACGGCTACGACTTGGAGTATAACGAGTCTCGCCGCTTCCCGGTCTGGCTCAACAATACTGGTGGCATGGTCGGTGACTACAACCTAACTGTGGAGGTCGAGGTGCTCGGCAACTACAAGGACGAGAACCACAGCAATGACGCAGTCACTGGCAGTGTTCACTTCAGGTTGCGCGAGTACGACTTGGCAGTCGAGCTAGGATATCTGGCAAACACGCTGCCAGTCAACCGTACTGTTGAAATAACAGTCTACGCCTTCAACCATGGCCAGGTCAGTTTGGAATCAGACGCCATGGGGGCTGAGATTGCAGTCTACATTAATGGTGTGGAGCTGGACCTGGTGCCGACCGGCCGGTTGGGAATGGTGACTGGTGAGCAGAAGCTTGTGTTCTACTGGACTCCCCCTCAAGTCGGTAGCTACGTAATTGAAGCGGTGGTTGACCCCTACGACGTCATTGCCGAGCCGGATGAGAGTGACAACCGCGCCGTGCATGAAGTCAACGTGGTGGTCGAGCAGCTCCCAGTCACACCTACTCCCAGCGGTGGGAAGAGTATAATCTCGCAGCCGCTGATATGGGTTCCTCTTCTGGTGCTGGCAATCGTTGGTGCCGGCATGTTTGCTTACTATCGGCTACGCGGCGAGGAAGACTACCTACCAGGGTACAGAGCCGAAACGCAGCAGCAGCCGCCCGGTGGTGGACCCGCCCGCGGCGCGACTACCTTCCGCTATGACCCGGATTCGGGCGTAACCTACGACGCTGATACTGGTGAAGTTATCAGTGAGAAAAAGAAAGATTAGTAAACGTCACGCAGGTAGCGCTTTTCTTCCTTCATTAGCGTGCGGTTGACGTAGTGCTCAGCTTCCTCTTCGGAGAGACCGCCTTGTTCCTGTGCGATGTCGATTAGTGCCTGATGGACATCCTTGGCCATGTAGTCCTTGTCGCCGCAGACGTAGAAGTATGCCCCTTCATCGAGCCATTTCCACACTTCGGCAGCCGCTTGCTGGAGGCGGTGTTGGACGTAGATTTTCTTGTCCTGGTCGCGTGAGAAGGCTGTATCTAGCCGAGTCAGCACGCCAGATTCCTGCCACGCACGGAACTCATCTTCATAGAAGAAGGTGGTATTCTCGAACCATTCACCGAAGATGAGCCAGTTACGCCCTTTACCTCCGTCCATTTCTCGCTGCTCGAGGAACGCCCGGAATGGAGCGATGCCGGTGCCCGGGCCAACCATGATAATGTCACGGCTGCCGTCCTCGGGGATGACGAACCCGCGCGTTGGCTGGATGAAGACTGGCACGTGGGTTTCGTTGACCGTAACTCGGTCTGCGAGGAAGCCGGTCGCAATCCCAGCACGGTCACGTTCGAAGCTGTTGTAGCGCACGACGGCTACGGTAAGGTGCACCTCACCTGGGTGAGTGTCGGGAGCGGAAGCGATAGAGTACAGTCGCGGAGTGATGCCGCCTACTGAATCTGCGAACTCCTGTGGGGTGAACTTGGCAGCCGGATATTCGCTCAGGATGTCGATATAGTCGCGGACGTTCAGGTATTGGTCAAGCGCGGTACGGTCTGAAAGCAATCGCTCGAGTTCTTTGCGGTCACTGGCCGGGAGCTTTGCGATTAGTGGCTTCAGGAATTTGCGGTTGGCGCGGTGGATAGTCAGATGCTCCATCAGGGCTTCACGGAACGTAAACTCACCTTTACGCTTCAGTTCAACGCCTTCTTCGCCACTGGCACTTAGCTTCTGCAGCAGCTCATCAACAAGCCCGGGGTCGTTATGCGGGAAGAGTCCTAGCGAGTCGCCAGGTTTGTATTCCAGGCCACTGTTGGCGATGTCAACGATGTAGTGGTTGGTTTCCTTGACGTTGTCACGTGCAAGGCAGTACGCCTCCTTGATGGTTGCAGGGAACGGGTTCTTGCGACCGTATTCCATACTCAGCTCTTGCGAGGAGGATGCGGCGTGCTGCTTTCCTTGCGGCGACCATGTGCCTTCTTGCGGCTGGGGCGTATCTTCTCGGCGCCCTTACCCTTGCTCCGCAGCCCCCGCCCCTTCTTGCCGGCCGACGTAAGACCGCGGTGGACGCGCCCTTTGTGGGCTCGGCCGCAGATCCAATTAATCTTTGAATCGGCCATGATTACGGGGTGGTGCGGGTCTACCAGGATAATCTCATACCACTTATAGCGGCCATCGGCAGCAACGTAATAGGAGTTGAGCACTTCCAGGTTTGGAAATTTGCGTGCAGTTCGCCCCTCAGCAATCGTTTGCAATGATTTGGCCACGGTAATTTTGGAGATGCCAGTGCGCTTGGCGCGGCGCCCGCCCTTGATAGCGTGCTTGCGCATGCTCCCACGCCGAATGCGAGTGCGCGCCATCACGAAGCCCTGTTTGGCGCGGAAGCCAAGCTTGCGCGCCCGGTCAAGTCGTGTCGGTCGTTCTATGCGCTCTACGGCTTTTTCCCGGCGGAATGCAATCAACCGCTTGTGCTGTAGAGCCTTGACGGAATCATCAGGGCGGTTCCACGTTTCCCCGATATGGGAGTAGACTGATTTCGACATCGCGATTCCCTCGCTTCACGGGTTCAGCCGGAGCCACATTCCCGCTTCGCGCCGACCGCGACCCGCTTATAAAGCTTCAGGCAAGTGCTCGTTAGATGGTCGTTGTCCGCTTCATTGTTAATCCTGCATCCGGCATGGGAAAGACTGGCCGACAGCTGGATAAGTTGCGGGAACAGGCGGTCGGACTTGATGCCGAGTGGCTGGTTACTGATTCTCCTGGCCACGCAACCAGGCTAGCGGCCAGAGCTGGCGATTGTGAGGTGGTAGCTGCGGTCGGTGGTGATGGGACGGTCCACGAAGTGGTCAACGGGCTAATGCAGCTGCCAGCTGCCGAGCGGCCGGCGTTGGCAGTTATCCCGAGTGGCACTGGCAACGATTTTGTTTTCGGCTCACAAGCTCCCCCGACGACTGAGCGCGCGCTGGCGGCTCTGCATGATGAGGGGCGCAAACACATTGACCTAGCGCACCTGCGCGGAGCGGGACGCGACGAGTATATTTGCAACACCGCAGGCATTGGCTTCGACGCGACAGTCAACGTTCAGAGCCGCTTTGTGCTGCTGCGCGACTTCCCTAAATACCTGATAGCGACGCTATGGACAATTCTCTACTACTTTGCAGCGCCGCGGATGCTGCTACGCTGGAATGACAATCGCGCAGTGTATCGTGTGATGATGCTAGTTGTCGGCAACGGGCCACGTGAGGGGGGTGGTTTCCTCACCACTCCTGATTCGCGCATGGATGACGGCATCTTGGATTTTCTTGTAGCAGGCGAGGTAAGTCGGCTCAACATGCTACTGCTATTGCCGCAGGTGCTCGCCGGCACCCATCTTGGAAATCCGGCGGTGCGGCTTATTTCGACCACTCGACTCTCACTGGCGTGCGAAGCTGACCTATGCATCCAGGCTGACGGTGAGTTCTACTGTCTCCCTGGCGATGGAGTGCGGCAACTGGACGTACAGATCGTGCCCGGGGCGCTGGAGTTAGTCGTCGAGCAGGATTAGCGGGCTGGCGCGGATATCGGGCAGTTCGCCCCTTGCCAGTGGCACGAAATATTCATGCATGGTTTCGATATGTTTTTCGAGTGCGAGTCCCATGTAGTGGTCCTGGCCGACTGACGCGAGCAGCTCCAGCCCGGCCGGTGCGAGCGACTGCGCGCCGGTGATGTCCTTCTGTGTCAGCATCGCCAGCCGTACTTTTAGCAGAGCTGCTGAGAGCTTAATCATACCTTGCAGGAAACGATGTGGTACGCTGCGGCGCGGCACCGCTAACCATAGTCCTTCCCACGCCTCGTGCGATTCCCAGTAGTAGTGCTGGTTACAGAGATCAACTCCATATCTCCAGTCTTCAAGCGTATGCCACTCCTCTGGTTGCCAGGGAGGGTGCGATTCGTCTGAGGCTCCGTAGCTGTGGCCGTGCTCGTTCGTTACCGGGTGAGGGTGCAGGCCTGGCAGGTATCGATAGGGTGGTAGTGACTTCGTCGAGTAGCGTACTGCATTCCGCTCGAGCTCCGGCTCATCCTGTGCCATACGCATGCGGGGGCAGGGGTAGCCATATTTGAGCCCCTGCAATGGCGGCCGGATGGGCCTGTCAGAGCTACTGCAGGAATGCGGTGCAGTGCAGTTCGGTGACTTTCGCCTAACCTCTGGTCGCAGGTCTAAATTCTATGTTAATTTGAAGCTGGCCGCCACTCAGCCAGCAATTCTGGAGCAGATTACTGCCGATATGGCGCTGCTAGTTCCCAATGAGGCAGAAGTCATTGCCGGAATGGAGCTAGGTGCCGTCCCACTGGCTGTCGCTCTCTCTCTGAAAACAGGGCTGCCCTACGTCATGATTCGTAAGGGAGAGCGGTTACATGGTACAGGTAACCGTATCGAGGGTGAGCTGCTGGGGAACGTGATTGTCGTGGAAGATGTTGCAACCACAGGTGGTTCACTGGTTGACGCTATCAGTGTAATCCGTCGAGAAGGTGGCATTGTAGAGAAGGCCATCGTGGTAGTTGACCGTGAGGAAGGTGCTGACGAAGCACTACGTGCGGTAGATGTCGAACTTCTGCCACTGGTGCGCATCGGGAGCTTGATGCAGGACGACTAATGTCCAGAGTCCTTGTCATTG
This sequence comes from uncultured euryarchaeote, assembly GCA_937893445.1. Classification (GTDB taxonomy): domain Archaea; phylum Thermoplasmatota; class Poseidoniia; order MGIII; family CG-Epi1; genus UBA8886. Next base: position 778 of record CALBFM010000003.1, on the reverse strand, counting down.
GCTCTGGAGCGCGTGAGCACGCCATTACCCACGCGCTCTGTAATTCCGGAGCTACGGTCAGCTGTTTCGCCTCTAACCTGAATCCCGGCATCATGGTACTGGCAGATGATCTGGAAATAGGTGACTTGAACTCCCCCGACAGGGTGACTGACTACGCTGCTCGGCAGAAAATTGACTTGGCCGTTATCGGTCCTGAAGCACCCTTGGCGGCAGGTGTTGCTGATGCGCTACGAACGGAGTCTATCCCTACCGTCGGCCCCGGTCGCAAGCTAGCGCAAATCGAAACGTCCAAGGCATTCGCGCGTAATTTGTTGACACGAAACGGGATTCCAGGTTGCCCACGTTACCGTACTTTCGATACACTGGATGGTGTCGCTGACTGGCTTGATGAACTTGGCGACGGCTATGTTGTCAAGTACGATGGTCTGGCCGGCGGTAAGGGCGTCAAGGTTGCGGGAGACCACCTCCATTCTCACACTGAGGCCCTCGACTACTGCCGCGAACTTGTTATGAAGGGTGGCTGCTTCGTCGTTGAGGAAAAGCTAATTGGTGAAGAATTCTCACTGATGAGCTTCTGCGACGGCGATACATTGTACCACATGCCGGCAGTGCAGGATCACAAACGTGCACTGGATGGTGATAGAGGCCCGAATACTGGTGGAATGGGTTCCTATAGCGATGCCACTTTCACCTTGCCATTTCTCGAACACGAGGATATAAGGACTGCACGCGCTATTAATGAGGCCACGGCGGTCGCCCTACGCGAGGAGTGCAGCGA
>CALBFM010000002.1:0-16072 GCA_937893445.1 uncultured euryarchaeote | reverse complement strand
CGCGAGTTGCAGCAGACCCGCATTGGCGAAAAACGGCAAAAGTTTGCTCGCGCTCGTGGCGGCGACCGCAAGGTACGACTTCTGCGCAGCAACTATGCTGCGGTGACCGACCCTACTAAGGGGAAGACCGCCCGCGCGAAAATCCTAGATGTCATTGAAAATCCGGCAAATCCGCACTATGTGCGGCAGAATATCGTCACCCGCGGCGCTGTCATCGAGACCGACGCAGGCCGCGCGCGAGTCACATCGCGACCGGGACAGCACGGCGTCATCAGTGCGGTCCTCATCACTGACTGAAATGGGCGACCGACGCCCACTCGTAATCTACCCTGAGTACTTCGACAGTCGGCTAGCGCGTGCCGAAGGGCGTCGCCTGCCCACTGCCGAGTGCGTCAAGTCGCCCACTACGGAAGAATTGGCGATGCTTGCGAAATCCATGGGGCTGGCGCCGAAGGCCGAGGCGGCGAGCCATCCGGCGCACTGGGCTGCTGGACGCGGCCGCCTGCGGCTGGCGTACGGCGGCGCGAAGGCGGAGTTGCTGCACCAGCTCGGCGCCAAGCTCAAGGAAGCACGGCGCACAGACTGAGGCTGTACGTCGCTACCATGGCACCTGTTTTACACCAAGCTTGTAACCGAGAATATTGACGCTGCGGTGCAAGATGGGGGTAGCGATGATGAGGGTAATGAGAGGCACCCAGCCATGGGAAGGCCAGCCACCGAAAAGCCAATAATCAAGCCAGCCCCCTCCGAACAGCCCTGTCAGGACCAGCGCACCGATTATGAAATCATACATGTCGAGCAGTGGCGACTTGCTGCCGCGCTCCTGCCCCTGCCGTCGTTTGATGAACGATGCCGCCATGTCTCCCGCTAGCGCGCCAAAAGCGAGCAGGAAGAAAATCAGGTAGGGTGAGGAACCCCATGAGACATAGCAGTAACAATCACTGAAGAAATCTGCGCCAGCGGTCATTTGCAGGTGACCAACCAGCAGGCCTCCGACCGTACCGCCAATGAGCCCATTCCAGGTTTTCCCGTCACCCAGGATGCGTTGTCCATCACCACCCCACATTAGAGTCCAGTTGCGCCCATAATCTATAGGTGACCCACCTCCAACTATGGAAGCGATGGTGTTAGCAAGGTAAGCAGGCAGCATGAGCCAGATGGTGACTAGAACCAGCTCCAATGGAGCGAGCGCCACTTCCGTCATTACTCATCCAGCCTTCGCTTCAGCTCCTCAATCACAATTACTGGGGTCGGCTCTACCCTGTTGAGGTGCGCTAGCTCTATCGAGACACAGTCGCCTAGTTGTACTAGCGATAGCCAGCGCGCCAGTGGGCTTTCGCCGCGCGCTAGGCACTCGATAACGGGGACGTCGTGCCACGCCACCGCTTGCGTCGTTTTCCAGCGTGAGGCCAGCTGCGGTGGCTCGTCCGGCTCTCGCAGCGTGACGATGACTGCATTCTCTGGCGGAGTGGCCCAGCCGACAATCTCGTTATGGTCCAGTTCGGGTAGTGCATGATGCACAGCCAGCTGTTTGGCGTTCTCCTCGATCTGGCAGCGCCAGCGGTACGCCACTGTAGCGAGGCCGTTCGCACCGTAGATGAACGGCAGCTTTCCGCATAGCTGCGCCGCAATGGCCACGGCGTCACTTACTGGTTCGGTGAGAATTTCAGCCGTCTCGGTAATCTGCTCTTCGATTCCAGTAAGTGTCAGTCGCCTCAGCAATGGCACCAGCAGTAACGGTAGCGCGGCGCGCGGCTGGTGACCCGGCTCAACCGCCGTTACGGACGCACCATACTGTCGTGCCAGTTCCGCTAGGCGGCCGCCAGTAGTGATGGCATCCCACCCGCAGCCTAGCTCAGCAGCGCGTGCGGCGCTCGAGAGCGTCTCGGCGGTGTTGCCTGAATATGAGACGGCGATGAGATGCTTGCTGCCGTCAGCCCACGCCGGCAGTCCGTAGTCGTTCCAGGCACTGACGCGCAGGCCGCCACACCGCTCTGCGAGCGCCTGTGCTAGCTGGCCGGTGAGACCGGAACCACCCATGCCAGCAACGATAATACTGGTGGCGCTGTACGGCTGTAGTTGCAGCGTGGCGGCAGCTGCAGTGGCAAACAGCGCGCCGAAGTTCGCCACGTCTTTTTCGACAGGTATTCCTCTTGCCATTCACCTGCCATTCAGCCTTATGGTTTAAATCACTCCGCCTACCGACGATGACAGCACCAAAGGTTTATAAAATAAGGATTAAGTACACCCCTGTCCCGCTTGCACGGGGCAGGAATGGTAAGGATGACTCCTGAAGACGTATCTCGGGTTGGTAGCAGCAGGACCGTGACAGTTCTGGCAGTGGCAGCACTGCTCTTTGGTTCGCTGGTTGTTACGCAGACTGTCAGCGCCGGTTCACCGATAACGCTGAGCTCCGACAAGACCAGCGCCACCGTACTTGAGAATGAAAATGTGGTTTTCACCCTGACGCTGGCCAACGCCGGCACGGACTACGACTGGCAGACCACCAAACTCTATGGTAGCTGGCTCTCGGGAACTGAGTGGATGTACCTTTTCTTTGACGAGGATGGTGAAACACTGGATAACAATATGCTCGATATCGAGACAGGCACGTCCGCGACGGTGCTCCTGACAGTCTACTGTGTTTCCCCCTGCTCTGGTGGTTCTTCGAACACGCTGGCTGTATACGCCAAGACCGACCCGCGCTACATAAACTCGCCGACTGACCGTGACGGCGACCCCGCGAACTCTGACAACAGCACCAACACGGTTGAATTGGAGATTACCGCGGTCAGCCCCTACAAGGTGGACTTGGTCATCGAGTCAGCCTCGACCGACGGTGGCAACGATGTGATACAGGGCGTGACCACTACCTGGCGCTACACAATCACCAATACCGGTTGGCAGCAGGATACCTATGACCTTTCCATATCCACCACCGGCAGTGGCTGGACCCTTTCGGACGGTTTGCCTGCTGACCAGACTATCCAGGGACAGAGCAACACGGTCGCAGAGCATACTGTCAATGGCCAGATGAGCATAACTCCCTATTCGAGCGAAGTTCCGGACACCTACACTGTAACCCTTTCTGTGACTAGTGATAATGGTGCCTCCGATACCGAGTCCATAACTGTAGTGGTGCCTGAGCCTGATTTCGAAATCAAGGATACCGACATTTCCTTTTCGCACACATCGGCTTGGATTACTGCCCGCGGCGACTCGCAGCTGGTAACAATCTACGCTAAGGTGCGCAATAACGGTGGCAACGTTGACGTCGCTGGGAACAGCGCAAGCACCGTGGATGTACTGTTCACAGTCGATGGTGCAACGGTCGATGTTAAGTACCTAAATACGCTGAACCACGGCAGTGAACAAACAGTTTCGGCGAGTTTTAAGCCGAGCCGAGCGCACAGCGACACTGAAAGCGGCTTACCGATTGAGGTGCGTGTTGACCAGTTCAACAACCTTGATGGACGCGAAGCGGGGGACAAAGCAATTCTGGAGAGCGACGAGACCAACAACAAGGGTACGGCCCACTTCAAGGTGGTGCGAACCAAGGCAAGCAATCCATCCTTCTATCTGAGCTTCACAGCCCTGACCGCAGCAGTCGGTGCAGCGGTGGTGCTGTCACGCTATTACCGCAGCGAAGACGAAGAGTAGGCTGCGGGAGGCGATGAAAAAGGCGCTCAGCAGTCCTGATCTGCGGGTGCTGGTTGAGGGCTGGCAGTCGCTAATTGGCGCGCGTGTTGAGCAAGTCCAGCGCCCTGAAGCCAATTTGCTGCATTTCAAGCTGCGTCATCGCCAACGCGGGGGGCTGCGGCTACTAGTCGACTTGCAGGGCTGGACCTGGCTGGGCGACGCTCCAGCTGGTGCTCCTACATCGGGTGGCTTTATCACCGAACTGCGGCGGCATATCCGCAAAGCGCGGCTGGAGCGTGTTGCGCAGCTGGGCGCCGACCGCATCTTGGAGCTACACTTCTCGATAGGCGAGGCGCGACCGGTGCTGCTGCTCGAGCTTTTCCATCGCGGGAACGCACTGCTCTGCGAGGAGGGCGTTATCGTGCAGGCGTTGCGGCGACAGAAGTTTCGTCATCGCACACTGGCGCCTGGCCAGCCATACCAGCCGCCGCCCTCAACTTTCGACCCTTTTGGGGCTGACGAGGCGCAGTTTGCAGAATTACTGGCAGTTTCGGAGCGTGAACTGGTACCGGCTCTGGCAGTCGAGTGCAATTTGGGTGGTGACTTGGCTGAGACCGCTGCGCGTGGCCTGATGGGGACGCGTGCCGCGGCGCTGCCCTCCACAGGCGTAGCGACGTTATGGCAACGCATTCGCGAGCTCCTAGATGGTGAGAAGCAGCCCGGCATTTTTTTCCGCGCTGGCGAGCCGAATACGGTCTCGCCGTTCTTGCTCGAAGGCTACGATGAGCGCCGCGACTTCCAGAGTCTCGATGAGGCGATTGCTGCCTTCCGCGATTTGCGCCCACTGCCGGCTGAGCAGCCGGATGCTGACGAGCGCCGCCTGACAAAGCAACGCGAGGCGGCGGAGCTGTTCGAAGCCGAGGCTGCCCAGCTACGCCGCGACGGTGAGCTACTCTTTGCACACGTTACCGTGGTAGCAGAGGCATTGCAGGCAGGCAAACCTGACCATCATGGCCGGCTGGTGATTGAACTGGAGGGGCGCGAGCTGGAACTGGACGCTGCCTTCCCGGCCGAATCGAACGCCTCTCGTTGCTTCGACGCAGCAAAAGTGCTAGAGCGCAAGGCGAAACGCGCACGCGAACTAGCAAGCATACCGCGCCAACGAAAGCCTAAATCATCTGCGCCAACGACGCCGCAGGAATGGTTTGAACGCTACCGGTGGTTCATTGCGTCGACCGGTGAGATTGCTGTGGCGGGTCGCGATGCCACCTCGAACGATCGCGTTGTTAAACGCTACCTAAAGCAGGACGACCGTTATGCGCACGCCGACATCCACGGTGCGCCTTCAGTAGTGGTCAAGCACGGGGCAAAATCGCCGTCGGAGGCGGCGATGGAGGAAGCATGCCGTTTCAGCCTCGCCTGCTCGCGCGCTTGGGGTGCAGGGGTTGCCTCTGGGCATGCCTATTGGGTCGAGCAGGATCAGGTCTCGAAGACACCGCCGACGGGGGAGTTCCTGCCCAAGGGAGCTTTCATGTTGCGCGGTCGACGCAACTGGCACCGCAACCTGTCGGTTGAACTGGCGCTGGGCGAAATTGAATGGGATGGTGCGCTGAAGTTGATGGCGGGGCCGGTTGCGGCAGTGCAGGCGCGTGGACGTCGCTGGGTTACGTTAAAGCCTGGTTTCACTGAGCGCAAAGTACTGCTAGCGCAGCTGGCGACTGCTTTCGGACAATCCCGCGAAGCTATCGAGAAGTTATTACCGGGCGGGAAATATGAGATAGTTTCTCTGCACCATCTAGATATAAAATAAAAATGGTGCGGGGGGAGGGATTTGAACCCTCGTACCTCTAAAGGACCAGGCCCTCAACCTGGCGCAATTGGCCATGCTATGCGACCCCCGCCTAGGCTGCCGCTTCGAGGCCGGCGACGAACTCAGCGCAGTGCGAATCGAGTGCTTTAAGGGCTTGCTCTAGCACCAGCTTAGCAGTCATAGCGCCAGTAGTCTCAAACTCGAATAGATAATGGTCGGGCAGCGTCTCAATCTTAATCGCTGCTTGTGCATCCTCGTCGGTGTGGAACCGCCGCAGCTTGCGAATAGCATGGTAAGCCTTGATAGGGTCTTTCAGCAGTAGCGTCTTACCACTCTTTTGAAAGTCGTCGGTCTCGCTCGCCTCGACTAGTTCCTTGCTCCGTTTGCCACTCAGGCGCAGCGTTTTGGCTTCGTGGAAACGCGGCGCTACGACCGCCTGCCACTTGGCGTGCTGGAATCCTAAGCCAATAATTGCTCGGGCGTAAATCAGGATGGCCTGCCCCTCATCCAGTCTGACGATGGGGATGCCTGGGTCGGGAATCGCCAGGGTCTTGTCACCATTTACTGGCTCCAGGTCACCTGAGTAGACTGTACAGGGACCTTGCTTGTTAAGCGAATACATGATTTCCGGCTGCTGCTCGGGGTCATCTATTGCCACGCCAAATGCTTGCAATGTCGCGGAATCGGTCGGCACTGGCAGCATTCCGAGCCGGTGCGCGAGAATTTCGTTGAACATTGCGCTGAGAGACTCGTACTCGTGCTCATCTCCTTCTTTATCAGTCCATGAGCCAAGTGCACCCATATGGAAGTCCACTTCGTGAATACTAAGGCAGGGAACCATTGAGATTAGTGCCCTTCGCAACGAGTTCAAGAAGGAGTAATTGACTTCCTCGAATTCGAGTAGTCCGTAGTCGTCGCGCATTTTGTGGATGGTGAGCTTCATCACACCCTCCGACCTCGCCGTCCGCCTTTGGGCTTGCCACCGTCGTGCGGAATGGGGGTAACGTCATCGATACGAGTAATCAGGATACCTGCACGTGTCAGTGACCGGATGGCCGCTTGCGCGCCTGGCCCGGGGTTGCCGCCTCGTTTGCCGCCGGCGCCGCGTAGCCGCACTTGCACCTGCTTGATACCGCGCTCCTTGAGCGTCTCGGCGACTTGATTGGCCGCCAGCATCGCCGCGTGAGGGCGTGATTCTTCACGTTGCGCCCGTACTACCATGCCGCCCGAGCACTTGGCAATGGTTTCTGCCCCTGTCGGATCGGTGACGGTGATGATGAGGTTATTGTGCGATGCAAATATGTGCGCCACCGCCCAGCGTTCGGTCATGCCTGCTCCTCACTGGTCTTAGAATCGTCCTCACTTGCATTATCAGCAGCAGGCGCTTTCTTCACATCCGTTTTTTTGGCTTCAATTTTCTCCTCATCAGCGACTGCGGTCGGAGCGTCCTTCTTTGCTTCCCCAGCAGTGGTTTCGTCAGCCTTTACTGGCTGTTCCTTCGGGGCGGGCTCTTCCTCATTAGTTACGGTCTTTTCTTCCGGCGATTTATCATTTTTGGCCAGAGTCTTTGCATCATCATCTGCTGTTTGGTCGGCGAAATCCGCTTCGCCACGCGGTTTGGGTCGTACGGGGTGTAGGTCGTTGGTGAGTGGCGAACCGTTGCCGTAGGCAATCAGCGTCTCTTGGAGGCGGGTGACTAGCATTCCGGGCACTCGCGAGACGGTGCCATCAACCGCGATGTGGCCATGCGTAATCAGCTGTCGCGCCTGGCTTGGTGTTCCCGCTAAGCCTTGCAGGTAGACCAGCGTCTGTAGTCGCCTATCGAGTAGTTTTTCAACGCTCATACGTAGCACCTCATCCAAGTCGGAGCCTTGCTCGAGCATCCCGAGCCGGTTGAGTCGGGCCAGTAGTAGCTCGCATTCTTTCTGCGCCTGCACCGAGGCTGCGTTGGCGGTAAGTGAGCGTGCCTGGTGCCGCATCTCCCGCACTCTGGTATTTGCCCTCCATATTTCGCGCTTGTTACGCAGGCCATATTGGTGGACCAACGCGTTCTCCTTCTCGATGCGCTCCTTTTGCCAAGGGTGAGAAGGAGTATCGTAATGCTTGTGAGGAAAGCGTGGGTCACCCATAGTCCTATTTCTTTATCTTTTTGCGGCTGACACCCAGTGCTAGGCCACGTCGTCCGTTGGAGTAAGTGCGCTGGCCGCGCACCTTGTGACCGGATGCGTGGCGTACGCCGCGATATGATTTGATTTTCTTCAGCCTGTTGACGTCATCTTCGTGAGTCAGTTGCAGGTCTATGCTCACTTCGTGGAGGTCCTCTCCACTGTCGTAGTCCCGTTGCCGGTTGGTGAGCCAGCCAGGCACTAGCTGCGCGCCATTGGTCACCGCTTCCTCGAGGCGAGCGACATCTTTGTCGTCCAATTCACCAGCAGGGCGGTCAGGGTCGAGCCCAAGCTCGGAAATTAGTGCATGACCCACGCGCTGGCCAATCCCCCTAACGCGGGGAAGTGCGTACGCCAGCCGCTGCTCTCCTGGAATGTCAGTGCTGGCGATGCGGACGATGTACTTGAATTCTTTCTTGTCGACCAAATATACCTCCCGGACGTAGTCCGGAGTGGGCGGCAGCCTAGACCCCTATTTATATGCTTTCGTTATAGTCAACTCTCCGTCGAGGTACGCAATTCTTTATAGCGCTGCACACGGTCGTGCATTAACCGTGAAAAAGCTGAGCCTGCTAGTACTGCTGCTGTTGCTCATCGCTGGTGCTGGTGCTGGTGCGGGTTATTGGTTCCTGGTACTGGAAGCGGACGAGGATGAACTGGAGCAGGAGAACCGCGCACCGCAGGCGACCATCGCCACCACCCCCATCGATGGGCAGGTACAGGTCAACGAGACAGTGAGTTTTCAAGGTCACCAATCGAGTGACCCTGATGGTGACCCACTCACCTACCATTGGGATTTTGGTGACGACGATTCATCCTCGGGGGTGAGCGTCAGCCATGCCTACGGCTCTGAGGGTAACTACACTGTGAAACTGACTGTGACAGACCCGACCGGGCTCAGCGACTTTGCTGAGAAGGTTATCACTGTGGCTGAACCGCAGGTCGAAACCTTCTATGGTGACGGGACCGTTTCTTGCCAGCTAACTGGCAATTGTGACACACAGGATCTTCCCTTCGAGGTAAAGGCAGATGCAGCATTAGCCAGTGTGGCTTGGAGCCTGGAGCAAAACGGCGTCCTGAATGCCGACGTAACAATCACTATCTACAACAATACCGGGAACTCAGTTTACAATGAGACCGGGCAAGGGCAGGGCGATTATAGCACAGAGTTCAGCGGCACCGATCTGGAATCCTTGGGCGACTGGAAGTGGGAAATTGAGGCCGAGCAGGGCTCTATGGATTGGAACGTCACAATTCGCATCGAATACTGACGTTATGCCAGTTCAAGTTTTTTCGAGTACAAGCAGATGCCGCGTTAGCGAGCCGTGGACATACCATTCGTAATGGTGCAGCTCGCGGAACCCCACCTGTGGAAGTAGCGCCGGATTGGGTAGTGTCAGTACCAGTCGTCCGCCTATCGGCAACGCTTCTGCGCATGCTGCGCTGAAGCGGGCGAGCAGCGTATCGAGTGGCTCGTGTCCAGTAGAGGCGGAGCGGCCGTAGGGCGGGTCGGTCGCGATTGCTGCTGGTCGTATTTGCTGTACCACCGCGGCGGCGTCACCCTGTTCCAGCGTTGCGCTGAAGCCGAAGTGGAGCATATTTTCGCGCGTTGCATCGACCATTTCTCCATCCAGGTCGCTTCCGCTCGCATCTAGTTTGCAGTCAACGGCCTCGATGAGTAGTCCGCCGGTACCGCAGAACGGGTCCAATAGTTTCCCGACACCTGACGGAAGTGCCAGATTCACCATCGCGCGCGCCAGCCGTGGCGGCAGCGAGACTGGCGCGAAGCGCGGCCGCCGGTTCAGATGATGCTCCAGGCAGCGGCGATAACCGGTCGCTTCACGTTCAAGTAGCAGTTGCAGTTTTTCACCTTGGAAAACGCGCACTATGATTGTAGGCTGCTCCAAGTCGACACGACCGTGCTTTGCCAGTATGGCGCCGAGTCGCTTGTTAACCTCCTGGAGCTCAAGCGCACCGGGCGCGCAGCGCACTGCGAAGCGTGCGCCGACAAGGTTGATACCCGTCGCCGCCACTTCTAGCTCTTCTAGCGAGCCTGTAGCCGCAAGCTCGCCACCGCTGCGTACCATTCCCAGTCGCGCCAGCAACCCAGGTGGGACTGATCGCGCCAAGATGCAGCGCAGCTGCAATTCATTCTGCCTGGTGACAGCAAGCTCGCAGTCGGTCGTCGCTAGCAGCTCTGTGAGTTCTGCCTGTGCCAGCTGCGGCTGTTCGCCGCCCAGCTCGAAGATCCACTCGCTTACCATGCGTCGGCAGCGTCCGGCTTCATATATGGGTCACGAAGGTGCCGTGCCGTGTTCTTCAGGCTGGGGCGACTGCTGGGGCCGGTCTATGCAGTCTACCAGAAACGGCTGATGCGCAACCTGCGCAAGGGACCGATTCCGCACCACTTGGCGGTGATTATGGACGGCAATCGCCGCTTTGCCGAGCAATTAGGGCTGGCGCCGCACGAGGGCCATTTGCGTGGGCAGGGTAAGCTGGAGGAGATGATGGAGTGGTGCCAGGAGATGGGCATCCGCGTCCTGACAGTCTACGCCTTTTCCACCGAGAATCTCGACCGCCCCAAGGAAGAACTTGAGACGCTGATGGACCTGTTCGCCGACGCGTTCCGACAAGTTGGCGACGACCCCCGCATCCACGGCAGCCGCGTGCGCGTCTGCGCGCTGGGTCATCGCGAACTGCTGCCGGAGCGGGTGCGCGACGCGATTGCGTACGCCGAGGAGCGAACTGCGCATTACGAGGACTACCGCTACAACATCGCTGTCGCCTACGGTGGGCGTCAGGAAATTATCCAGGCCATGCGACAGCTGGCGCGCAAGGTGCAGGACGGCGAGCTGGCGCCTGACGACATAGATACGGCACAGGTTACGCAGCATCTTTACACCGGCGACCTGCCCGACCCCGACCTGATCCTGCGCACCTCGGGGGAAGAACGCGTCAGCAACTTCCTGCTGTGGCAGCTCGCTTACTCGGAATTTTACTTCGCTGACGTTTACTGGCCAGCGCTGCGCAAGGTGGATTTCTTGCGCGCCATTCGAGCCTACCAGCAGCGGCAACGGCGGCGCGGTCGCTGAACACGCTTATTAGGTGTACTGGCCTATTGACAGTGATGCTCGACCGTGCCGCCCGGCTGCCTCTGGAACGACCGCACGCGACGCTCGCCGCGATACTGCTGTTGACGCTACTGCTGGCGCCGTCGCTGCTACAGGTGAGTTTCCAGACCGACGTGGAAGCGTTCCTGCCCAATTCGGAGGCGGCGAGCCAGCATGAACGTGTCGAGCTACTGTTTGGTCGTGAATCGAAAGTGGCTCAGCTCTATGTGATACCTACCAACGGCAATAATATCCTGACGATGGAGGCTCTGCTTGAAATTCAGGAGCTGCACCGGCAGGCCGCCCAGCTGGAGGGAGTGCGCACCGCGATCTCAGTATCTAGTTTCTTTGATTCGGCACTGCGTGAAAAAGGGGCATCTTTGGAAACAATCAGCCTTAGTGATTGCCCCTGGGATGAAGTTTACACAGCACTGGTTGAGTCCGAAGGAGGCAATTACTCGTACCATCATGTGACTTTCATCACCGACGTGCTTGTGCATCGTGACTTGGACATGATTAGCCTCCTGGAAGAGAATGCAGAGTGTCGTGATGGCCCGATTGCGAGCGCAGCGCTGGTATTGCTCAACTTGGACCCAGAGCTGACAACCCCGGAGCGCAAGCAGGTGGGGCAGCAGCTACGCGAGCTGGCTCAAGATTGGGAAGGCGAGCAGGTGCGTGCTGAGGCGTTCTCAGTCGACTTACTGGCATACGACGTCGATCAAACTACCAGCCATACCAACCTGTTGATGGGTGGTGGTATGCTGTTAGTGTCGGTGCTGTTGCTCTGGTACACCTTTCGGCACTGGTCGTACGTCCTGCTGCCGCTTGTGACCCTGCTGCTGGCGTTGACGTGGACTTTCTCTTTCGCAGGACTGACAGGAATGCGGCTGACTGCTATTGACGTAGCGGTGCTGCCTCTGGTGGCGGGGCTGGGCATTGACTTTGCAGTACATATGAGCCGGCGCTATCAGGAGGAGTTGGCGCTGGGACGCAGGGTCCCGGAGGCGCTGTGGGAGGCGCAGTGGCACACTGGGCAAGCACTGGCGCTGGCGATGCTCACGACGGTAATTGCGTTCCTTTCGGGTGTTACTGCCGGGGTTGGACCGGTACGTGATTTCAGCTTGCTTTGCGCGGCCGGCATCATCAGCGCCTTCCTACTAACGCTCACTTTCCACACCGCAGCGCGGCTACTGCTCGACACGAGACTGAAATCGGTGCCAACCCAACCGGGCGCGGAGGTTATTGAGCGAGCCGTTACCCGCGCCTCGATGGCGGTTGAGAGTCGACCCATGGTAATCTTGGCTACGGTAGCTGTTGTCACGCTGCTTGCAATAGCGGGCGCCAGCCGTATTGACACCAGTTTTTCGCTGGATGATTTTCTCTCCGAGGACCTGGGGGTCATGGTTACTGCCGAGAAGATTCGCACCGAGTTTCGCGGCGCCAGTTATTCGCAGTCACAGATCTTGATTGAGGGCAATGTCACCCGTGCCGGGTTCCTGGATGAGCTAGCCGAGCTGGAGTCAGGACAGCTTGGCAGTGGAGAGTGGGGCGTAAGCGATGATACCTTCGTTATCAAGCTGGGCGGCGAGCCGATGGTTGAGTCGGTCCGCTCTGTACTCACCACAGCCATCGCCGCCGAGCCGTACGCGCTGATACAGGGCAGCAATCCGAGTCATGAGTGGCAGCGTAGTCAGCCCTTCCGCGTCCCGGCTGGTGAGAGAGTTAGCGTGACCTGGGATGCGGATCCGCAGCGTGAAGAATCGCTGCTCTCGCTGGGAGTGACACTGTATTGGCAGGACGAAGACGGGAATGCGTTGGGAAACGACACGGAACACCCCTCTGGCAACTCATGCTCTTTCCAGGTGCCGGATTCTGTGGCTCAGGCGCGCCTTGAGTTCAGCCACTTTCCCGACCTAGAAGATGACCCGCTGGTCGTGAACTCCGCGGTGCGCGGTGGGAGCTTTGTATGGGTGCAGTCGCTACAACACACCTTCAACCTGACTGAGTCTGGTGCCCCCTTCGGCGAAACTGATTCGCATGACGTGCAGGAGCTGTACGACTATCTCTACCAACGCGACCTCGATCTGGCTGACCCGATTACTAACCAGACATACGCCGCTAGGATGCAACAGGTTCTCTATCGCAATGCGCAGGGCGAGTACAGTGCATCAGTGGTACGTGTTTTCATTGGCCCCACCCCATTACGTGAGTTGGACAATCACGCGCTGGAGCAAATGATGTACGACCTAGAAGAGGATCTGCCTGACAACGGTTTTGCGGGAGCAGAGACTAGCCTAACAGGCGGTCATGTACTAACGGTGACAACGATAGACGCCATCCAGAGCACCCAGCTAAAATCGACGCTCATCTCGGTGGCTCTGGCAATGCTGTTGCTTGTCGCTATCTATCGCCATTTTGGACTGGGAATACTGAATGTACTACCGGTAGCGCTGGCGACCATATGGATTCTGGGCAGTATGGCCGTACTCAGTATCACGCTCAATGTTATGACGGTGATGGTGACTGCGTTAACTGTCGGGCTGGGCATCGACTACGCTATCCATATCATTGCGCGCTACCGCGAGGAGCTAGCACGCCGCTCGGAGAAGGAGGCACTGGAAGCGACGATTCATCAGACCGGTTCGGCGCTGTTGATTTCCGGCTTGACTACGGTAGGCGGCTTTGCGGTGTTGCTCCTGAGTCCTATGCCGCTGGTGCGTAATTTTGGCTTGCTGACCGCGCTGACAATAGTCTATGCGGTGCTTATTGCGCTGCTGGTGCTGCCCTCACTGATCTGGGCTGGGAACCGCCTTGCGGAGTTGCTCAGTCGGCAGCGGGCTGGCTGACGCGCTTCTGCTGTCGCTTCTCCCACAGCTCGCGGGCCAGCTGCCGCATGTCCTCGACCGAGTCTGACTCGTCAACGATTTCGACACCGAGTAGCGTTTCCACAGCGTCCTCAAGCGTAATCAGTCCCTGCGTGGTGCCATACTCGTCGACGACGAGGAAGGCGTGCTCGCGCCTCTCAATGAACTCGTCGAGCAGGTCAGCGACGCTGTCGCCCGGCGCGACGCTGTGCAGTGGTTGCAGCAGCTCGCCTAGCAGGGTGTCGCCGGCGTCGCCGCCATAAGTTTCCATCAGCAGGCTGCGCAACACGAAGCCGACCACGTCGTCCAGACCCCCATCGGTGACCGGAATGCGCGAGAAAGGCAGAGGCGAGTGTGCCTCGACCACCTCCGCCACGGTTTGCGATTGCTGAAAGGTTAGCATCACCGTGCTGGGGGTCATCACGTCTTCGGCGTGAATGTTGTCGAGCGTGAGCAGGTTGCGGATGACGCGCGTCTCGCCCCGGTCGAGCGTGCCCTGATCCTCGCCCAGCTCCGCCACCGCAATCATCTCCTCGCGGGTCATCTCGGGATGGCTGCCGTTGGGCGCGATGGTGCGCGAGAAGCGGCGCAGTACGATGACCGCAGGCCAGGTGAGCCACACCAGCCAGCGAATGATGTGCGCCGCCGCGGGAGCCAGTGAGCGCCAGTAGGTGGCACCGATAGTTTTCGGAATGATTTCGGAGAAGACCAGTATGAGCAGGGTCAGGATAATCGAGGCGGCGGTGAACCAGCTGTTCCCCAGCTGGTGGAACTCAGCGCCGACACCTGCGGCGCCGACGGTGTGTGCTACCGTGTTGAGCGTCAGGATAGCCGCCAGCGGCGAGTCAATTTCCTCCTTGAGGCTGCGCAGCAGATGGCCGCTGCTGCGCCCCTCCCGCGAGAGCCGTTCTATGAATGACCAGTTGGTCGAGAGCAGTACTGCCTCCAGCAGCGAGCAGAGGAACGATACTCCCAGTGCCAGCAGCAGGAAGAAAGCGATGTAGCCCCAGCTCAGCCCGGCCAGTGCCTCACTCAGGCTCGCGAGGTCCAGCACGTTACCTCCCTATCCTGCCGCAGAGTGCCGCGACTGTCGTACCGAAACGTCTCTGTATCGTCAACTAGCGTTTCCTGGCGTGATGGCCGTCCGCGACGACCGCTGCCGTAACATGGATTGGGTCCCTGCTAAAAGAAGTTGCCCTCACTTGCACACGCACTCCAGCAAGCAAGGTACTCAGCGTGATGACCAATAGGCGATGAAACGGCTGAGTTCCTCGGCGATTGGAGCTAGGCTGCTTGTGTCACCGTTCCAAGTTGCACCAATAGTGTAACCGTATTCGTCCCACAACTCGTCTAAGAATTCCTTCATTATCAACCCGAAATCATCTGGAGGTGTACCAGATATTACTCCAGCCAGGTAGAGTGGCCGCTTGCGCTGTACTAACAAGTTGAGGTTGCCATACTTTAGGTTCTCCAGCCCCCCTACTTCGTCGTCAGTACTAAACGAATCCTTGATGAAGTCACCGATTGCAGTGAGCATCGAGCTCACGATTTCTGAGTCAGCCATTTGCGAGCCGTGCAGCGCTGCGTGCGAGATAAGCCGTCCGTCATCGTAGATTAGGAACAGCTCCTGCACCTTGCATGGAAATAGCCGCGCCAGTGGGTTGCGTGGGACATCCAGTTCCTGTATCTGGTAGCTGCTTCTACCATTAGCGCCGGTCAAACCACTTCTAGCCTCACCACGTGACAGCGATTGTAGTGCGTCGACGAAGCCGCCCATGTCACGCGCTAGCACCCGTGCCTCGAGTGCGTACAGGTACTGTCGCGCCAGCCCAAACAGGATAATTCCGTAGCAGAGCATTGTTGAGAAGGGAAACGAGACAAATATGTAGGCGAGCAGCGCCGTGACCCAGAACAGCAGCGGTCGTAGTAGCCCGCCCCCCAGCCGGTAGCTGATGGTGATGATAAGCAGCAACTGCAGCGCGATAGCGATTGCCATCACGCGTCCGTCAGTCCATACTGAAGTTTTGTCCAGAGTAATTTCACCCTCAGCAGGATTGTAGGCGGCGGCGCCCGCGACAGGCGAAAGCGACGTTCCACCTAGTCGCCCACCGCTCGGTAACCGCAAGTGATCCAGCACGAATTTGTTGGTCTTCAGCTCTGTGTCAGGCGGATATTTGACGCTGAGCGAGAGCTGTAGCCCGGTGGCGTTGCCGAGTTGCGTCGCGAACATAAGTGGATGCAGAGCATCATCTTCAGCGAGCCGAAAATCAATAGTGAGTACGAGCGACTCAGGTTCCGCGGTAAATTTGCTGAGTTCTGCCTCCGCGACCGGGCCACTGCCTAGAATCGCCCCAGCGAGCGCTTCGTCAGTATTGCCGCCCGGGAATGGGCCAGCCAAATAGCGCAGCACTACTTCGGCAGTATAGTTACCGGAGAGTGTGAAGTTCTCGTCCGCAGCGTAGTGTGCCTGCAGTGTAGGCCAGT
>CALBFM010000001.1:0-12285 GCA_937893445.1 uncultured euryarchaeote | reverse complement strand
GACCGCGCCGGCGACCGCGCTGCGCGCATCCCCTTCGAGTGCCAGTGCTAGTTGGCCGTAGCCTCGCGATTCAGCCGCGCGCACAGCCTGCCCGCCGAAGGCGAACGATGCCTCGGTTGACCAGTTGTCGCCGCAGCCTATGAGCAGCAGCCGTCGCGCCGCGAAGCCATTCGGAGAATGCAGTAACGTCAGTTCACCTGCCTTTCCCTTCAGCTCGCCTGTGTCGCGCAGCGGCGCGACCAGCGCACCGACCACGTCTGGCTCCGTTTCGCTGAAAACCGGTATCGCGAGCGCGTCGGTCGCAATCCCTGTTAGCTCTCCGTCGTCGAACTCTAGCTTCATGCCGTGCCACTTGTGGCCCCTTTATAGAAATGGAGTCGTGCTCAGACCTGTGCTTTGCCTTCCGTCACCAGTACCATCCGGCTGCAGTCATCCTCAACGGTGACGCCGGTGCCGAGAATACAGTCCTCGATGACCGCGCCAGTCGCGCTGGCGCCAGCGAGCAGTACCGAGCGACGCACAACACACTTGTTGAGCAATACGCCGGGACCGATGACCGTGTCGGGGCCAACGATGCTGCTCGTAATTTCCGCATCAGCCGCAATCAGCGCGTTGCCACGCACGCTGGCGCCGGGATGCGCTGCTGTCGCCTCGCGCTCGAGCAACATCGCATTCGCCGCGAGATAGCTCTCGGGTGTCCCCGCATCAATCCAGTGGCCTGTGAATCGAAAGCCATGCAACCCCGCACCAGCTAGTTGCGTAAAGATTTCGCGTTCGACTGAGACCTTGCGACCGCTGGGAATCATCTCGAGCACCTGCGGCTCGAGCAGGTATGTTCCGGCATTAATCAGCCGCGACCGCTCCTCGCCCGTTTTCGGTTTCTCCTGGAAGCCCACAATAGTGTTTCCGTCTAGCTCCGCTACACCGTAGCGGCTCGGGTCAGAGACTTTCCACAGCGCCAGTGTAGCAAGCGCATCGGTCGCATGATGCTGGCTCAGCATCGCTTCTACATCGAGCGATGAGACAATGTCGCCATTGAAGACCAGTGTCGTTCCAGAGATGTGATTGCAGCAGTTGCGCATCGCACCGCCAGTGCCGAGCGGCTCCGCTTCCGGAACTGTAAGCACTTCGCGGCCACAATCGACTGCGGCGAAATGCGCCTCAATTGCGTCAGCTTGGTGATGCACCGCTAGCACCACTTTTGTGACGCGGGCAGGCAGGCTGCGCACCAGCCGCTCGAGCATCGGCACGTTGGCGAGCGGCAGTAACGCCTTTGGCGTCGCCAGCGTAAGTGGCCGCAGTCGCGTGCCGAAGCCACCAACAAGGATTATCGCCTCCACGTGGCCTGAGCGGCGGCGGTATTAGAACGGCAGCGCACCGCGCTGCCAGAGTGTGTCGAGAACCAGTCCTAGTGTGAAGAGCAGCCCACCTAGCTTGACAAAGTGGAATGCCCACGCTACGTACCAGAGTGGCCAGATAGGGTATTCCTCAGGTGGGTCATCGGGCGTGCGCCCCTCCTTCAGGTTATCGGGCATTGCGTCGAACGCAATGCGGAACGCTTCCTGCGGAGTTGCTGGCACAGGCTGACCCAGCATGCGCGTGCAGAGCATTGCGCGCGCCAGCGCCAGCATACCCAGTGCCATGAAGGGATGCCCACCGCCGCCGACCAGTGGTGCATCGGTCGGCAGCGCCAGCCAGAAGCATACCGGGAAGAAGGTCCAGATGAGCAGCTGTGTCAGCCTCGCCGCGCCGCGCAGACCGAGCAGCACCGGCAGTGTACGGATGTGCTTCCGCGAATCGTCATCATGTTTGTCCATGTGCTTTCCCATCACGACCGCCATTACAGTCAGGCCGTACGGTACCGAGACCATCATTGCTTCTTGCAGCTGAGCCTCGGTCGCGACGTTACCAGCGAGCGCCCAGAAGGCGCCGCCAACCATTAGTGGCCCCCAGACCAGGAAGATGCCAATTTCGCCCAGACCGAGCGACTTGAGCCGCAGCGGTTTCGCAACGTAGAATATTGAAATCGCGAGCCCCACCAGCACGAAATACCAGATAATTATGCCAATTTTCTGCGCGAACCAGGCGGCAATCAGTAAATCAGCGAGGTAACAGATGGAAATGGCGACAAGCAACCGTGTCTCGCTCACGAGTCCGTGCATTAGTGGATGCGGTGCGTAGTTGGCGCGCGGATAGTCGGCAGTGTCGACGCCGTGCATGGTGTCGAAGAAGTCGTTAACCATGTTGTTACCGGCGTGTGCTAGCAGTAGCCCAACCACAACGAGTATCGCGTCGAGAGGGTCGACCACGCCGGCTCCGAGCTGCGCTGCCAGCATCACCCCGACCAGCCCCGAGAAGAGCGTCATGTTGAAGACGCACGCCCGCGTGATGAGCATCCAGCGGCTGACCGGGTCGAGTGGGGCGCCCGGCAGTGGGTTGGCGGTCTGGTAGATGGTACGCCAGCGGGTGAGATAAGCAGGGGCGGTCATTTGTCCTCGTAATAGTCCAGCCCGAGATGCGTTATGAGCGTCTCTCCCATCAGGTGCCGCAGCGTATTCTCCAGTTTCACCTTCTGCGCGAACAGGTCGTGCATTGGTGGCAGTCCCGGCTTGGTCATAGGGGACTTGAAGTAGAACGATAGCCACTCCTGGATGCCACTCATGTTCGCGCGCTGGGCGAGGTCGAGGAAGAGCGCCAAATCGAGCACGATGGGAGCGGCGAGGATTGAGTCGCGGCAGAGGAAATCGACTTTTATCTGCATCGGGTAGCCGAGCCAGCCCCTGATGTCAATATTGTCCCACCCCTCTTTGTTGTCTCCGCGCGGCGGGTAGTAGTTGATACGCACTTTGTGATACAGGTCGCCGTAAAGCTCAGGGAATTTCTCGGGCTCGAGCATTTGCTCTAGAACACCCAGTTTGGAGACCTCCTTGGTTTTGAAGCTCTCCGGATCATCTAACACCTCACCGTCGCGGTTGCCGAGGATGTTGGTCGAGAACCAGCCATCAATTCCAAGCAACCGCGCTTTCAGTCCCGGCGCCAGAATGGTCTTCATCAGTGTCTGCCCGGTCTTGAAGTCCTTGCCCGCAATCGGCACGCCTGCCTCGCGCGCTAGTGCGTACATTGCCGGGAAATCGACCGACAGGTTAGGTGCGCCATTGGCATATGGAACGCCTTCAGAGATAGCGGCATACGCGTAGAGCACTGACGGTGCAATCGCGGGATGATTGCTGTCTAGCGCTGTCTCGAACGCTTCCAGCGACTCGAACATGTCCCCCTTCGGTGCCTGGTATATCTCAGTCGAGCCGCACCAGACCATCACCGCCCGCTCCAGCTTGTGCACCTTGCGGAATTTACGAATATCAGCGCACAGTGCCTCGATGCACGCGCGGTGGCCCGTTTCGGGCTTGACATGCGAGCCGTCCAGATTCCTGACGAAGCGTTTCTCGAAGACTGCCTGCATCGGCGCAATCGCCTCGAGCTCTGGCCGTAGCTGGTCGAGCAGCTCGCGCTCGAGCACGCCCGCCTTGCGCGCGGCGGCGTAAACATCGTCGGGGAAGATGTCCCAGCCGCCGAACACCAGCCCGTCGGGCTGCGCGAGCGGCACGAAGTCGCGGACAGGGACTTCGCGGTGGTCGGTGCGCTTGCCGAGCCGCAGCGTTCCGAGCTGCGTCAGTGAGCCAATCGGCTGCGCCAGCCTCTTTCGCAGTGCTAGCACACCAGCGATGAAGGTGGTCGAGACAGCACCCAACCCCGGCAGCAGCACTCCTAGCCGACCTGTGGCCGGTGCAATATCAACGACTTCCGACATTTCTGCGAGGGAGCCGCAGTACGCGCACGGCAGGGTATTAACGTTAGCGCAACTCGCCTAGCATGCCCCCCGATGACGTTCCTCCCTCCGCCAGCGGTGATTTCCCCGCCGTCGCCGCCGTCGCCAGCACCGCGGTGGCGTTGCTCTTTATCGGGTTGGGGCTGCTGCTGGCGCCTCCTGGGGACTCACTGGCCGGTGTCGAGTTGCCAACGAGCTGGGCCGTTGTCATTCTAATCTGTGGCTTAGCGGGGTTGCGACTGGCATGGCGGCTACAGGGGGGCGACGCGACCGGCGCGCGTGCGTGGTGCCTGCTGATGGCACTGCTTTCACTTCCGTCACTGCCGTATTCACTACCAGTGGCGCTGCCGGCGCTCTTCGGCGCGTGGCGGCTGTGGGGAGGGGTACGCTGAGACGACTGCGTATTCAATAGAAGATTGAGAGGCAGGTAAGTGATCCGTCAGCGGCACGGATTTGCGACATTTCAAGTGGGTGCAGCTGAAAGCCATGCTGCTCGAGTATAGAATGCGTTACGGGGTACCCCGTCGCCACTAGCACTTTGTTGCCGAATACAATAACGTTGCAGCCGTATGTTTCGGCGGCGGGGACGCGAATGACTTCGGCAATGTTCTCGAGCGTCCCATCGAGCAACGCGTGTTCAGGTGCCAGTAGGAGTCCTTCACCAGGAGAGGTACAGATTGATTTCAGATGTAGGTGGTCATCAGGAATTGCGATTTCATGTACCAACAAGGGTGCAACAAAATCGCGCAGTGCCTGCGCGCCAGCCAGGTTGGTGCGAGTCGAGAGTCCCACGACAAAGCAATCACCGATGCGTAGCACATCACCGCCATCGAGAGTGCCGGGCATTTCCATTTCCACCAAATCCAAGTCGTTCTCCAGTGCTGCTGCGACTGCCGGCTGTTCACCGCGGCGCGCTGCATGCCCTGATCGTGTGAGTAGTGCGCGGTCGTCCAAGACGACAGCCAGGTCCTCGACAAAGATGCAGTCAGGGTGTTCCTCGTCAGGAACCAATTCGGTGACGTCAATGTCGAATCCGCGCAGTGCTGCAATATAGGCGCTATGCTGTCGTCGTGCATCCGACACGTCGGTCGGCCCGCTGCCGAAGTAGCGTGCGGTCGCCTGTAGGTAGGAGTTGGGGACACCGCGGACGATAGCGCGTGCTATGGCTTCTGAGTGTCTCATGGCTTTAGCGTAGTGCTCCTGCCAGCAGCGGCAATAGCACTGTTGCATCTCCCTCCACGGTGACGCGCTGCGCCTCTGGTCTGACCTTGCCCCAGGATACCGCTTCACGGATGCGCGCGCCGGAGAGCGAGCCGTCCCACTCAGGCGCCGTTGTCACCTGTATGGCGTAATCCAGCCCGTCACGGAATTGGTTCCACCAAATGACATGGTGTTTCGAAATGCCGCCGCCAATCATCAGTGCGCCCGTGGCCTTGGCATCGTGCACAATGTCCGAAAGTGCGTGCTCGTCAGCCAAGGTGTCAGGGGTGAAGTCGCGATGTGATTGCCAGAACTGCCATAGCTGCGAGCCAACTGCGCCATCGCTGAAACCCGGGACAAAGACCGGCACGTTTTGCGCCACACAAGCGGCTAGCAGTGATTCGTTGCCACGCTCCTCGCGCGCTAGCCGTGCGCCTAGCTCATGCCAGATTTCCCTTGGTATCCACCTAGTCTGCTTTTTATATAGGTCTTCGAGAAATGATTGCATCCATTTCTCAATGGGAATTCCGTAGGAATCGTCAGGCACCAGTACGTTCCCGAGTCGGTTGATGCCGCGCTCGCGCAGCTCGGTATCATTCATCTCAAAGTCGCCGTGGTAGTAATTGGCCAAGGTGCGCGCGATGTCATGGTCAAGAGTCCCGCAAGTCGTTACTATTACGTCAATGAATCCATTGCTGACCAGCTGCCTTAGCACCCCCCGCGTTCCAGTTGCCATGATGTCGGCCGGGAAGCTCAGGAAGACAGTGCAGTCGCTATCATGCATGCGGCGCATGATTCCTGCTGCGGTCGCCAGCTTGGCGGCAGTAAAGCCGCCTGCCGTACCGAATCGCTCGAGCAGTTCGGTCAGCGTCGTCTCTGGGCCGGTGGTGAAGTCGCGTACCGGCTCTTCAGCCATCGATAATCAGTCCGCAAGTTCCACAAATTAGTTTGTCGCCGTCCGGTTTCAGCCTCCCCGAGCGACACTCAGGGCAGAGTCCAAGCGGCGCTTTTTGCTCTGCTGCAGCCTGCTCGTCATCACCATTCTCAACTTCGGTGTGCAGTGCAACTGCGACAAGCGTTTCGTCATCCTCGAGTGACATCACCTTGACGCCACGGCCAATGCGCTTGATTTCGCGGATGGAATTGACCTCAGTACGAATCACTTTGCCGCTGCTGGTCGTTGCCAGCAGTTGTTGCGCGTCGCCCACCGGAAGACATGCAATGACTGCGCCGCTCTTTTCGTCCGGCTTGAGGTTAAGTACACCGCGCGCACCGCGCTTAGTGAGTCGGTAGTTGGCGACGCTGGCGCGTTTGCCGAATCCGCGCTCGGTGATAGTTAGCAGTGTTTCTTCTTCATCGACTAGCGCCATGCCAATAACCGAATCACCCTCTTTCAGCCGGATACCAATCACTCCTTGTCCAGAGCGGCCAATAACGCGGATTTCGCCTTCGCTGGCGCGGTTAGCCATTCCGTTGCGGGTTGTGAACATGACCTGGCTAGTGCCATCCGAGACAGCGACATCAATCAACTCGTCATCTTTCTTGAGCGTAATCGCCCGAAAGCCCTGGTCTACCTTCCAGCCACGCGCAATTCGCTGGGTGAATTCCTCAAGCCTCGTGCGCTTGACCATGCCATTCCGTGTCGCTAGGACCAAAAAGTGACCTTCGGCCTCCAGGTTGGCGACTGGCAGCATTCGCAGTACCTTCTCGTCTGATTCATGCCGTTTCTCATCCAGTTTCTGGAGCAGCTGCACTAGTGGTGTTCCCTTAGCGTAGCGCGAGACGTCGGGAATTTGCCATGCCTTCAGGAAGTACATCGATCCGTCGCTGGTAAAGAACAGGATATGGTCGTGCGAGCCGAGCGAGTAAATTTCGACCGGCGTGTCGCCCTCTTTGGCCTTGATACCGATGCGGCCTTTACCACCACGCCGCTGTGCACGGTATTCATCCAGCTCCACGCGTTTGATGTAGTCTTCCTGCGTCCGCATTACTACCACCTGCGAGCGTGGTATCAAGTCTTCAGTGTCAATGTCACCCTCCCAGTCAGAAATCTCGGTACGCCGCTCATCACCGTACTTCTCTTTCAGTTCGAGCAGTTCTGCGCGAATAATTTCACTTACTCGCTCCGGCCGCGCTAGCACATCTTGTAGGTCGGTGATGGTTACTTTCAGCACCTCCAACTCGTCATGTCGGGCATTGGCATCCTGTTGCGAAAGCTGGTAAAGCCGCATTTCGGCAATCGCCTTGGCTTGCGGCTCACTCAACCGAAACTGCGTCTGCAGTCCTGCAACGACTGCATCGCGACCGTTTGCCTTGCGTATGAATCCAATAATCGCCTCCAGCTGCGAAATGGCGAGCAGCAATCCCTCGACAATGTGCGCTCGCTCCTGCGCTTTCTTCAGCCGGAAGTGGCTACGTCGTTCAACAACTTCGCGCCGGTGCTCTAGATAAACAGACAGTTGCTGCTGGAGTGGAAGGCGTATCGGCTGTCCCTTTACCAGTGCCACTGCATTGACAGCGAAACTACTTTCGAGCGCCGAATGCTTGAAGAGTAGGTTTTCGATGATTTGCGGTGACGCGTCCTGTTTCAGCTCGACAACGACGCGCATCCCGCGCCGGTCCGACTCGTCACGCAGGTCGCGGATACCCTCTACCTTCTTGTCGCGTACCAGCTTAGAGATTTCTTCCAGCAGCCGGTTCTTCTGCAGGCCATAAGGGATTTCGCTAATAATCAGCCGCTGTTGCTTTCCTGTCTCTTCGTGTGTTACGCGTCCGCGCAGCTTAACTTGTCCTTGGCCTTTGGAGAAGGCATTGTAGATGCCCTGCCGACCCATGATAGTGCCACCGGTCGGGAAATCAGGTCCTGGCAGAACCTCCATAACGCGTGACAATGACACCTGTGGATCTGCTAGCTGTAGTAGCAGAGCCTCGATAACTTCCGAAAGATTGTGCGGTGGCATGTTGGTTGCCATCCCGACCGCTATTCCGGCCGAGCCATTGACCAGCAATCCCGGTAGCACTCCCGGTAGCACGGACGGCTCTTGCAGCGAGCCGTCGTAGTTATCGATGAAATTAACAGTATCCTCGTCGATATCGCGTAGTACAGTCTCAGCAATAGACGCTAGCCGGGACTCGGTGTAGCGCATCGCTGCGGCACGGTCGCCGTCGACCGAGCCGAAATTGCCCTGCCCATCGACCAGTGGGTAGCGTAACGAAAAATCCTGCGCCATGCGCACCATGGTGTCATAGATGGCCTGGTCGCCGTGTGGATGGTACTTCCCCATCGTGTCGCCGACGATGCGCGCTGATTTCTTGTAGGGTGAGCGTGGTCCTGAGCCCATCTCGCGCATCGCGTAGAGTACTCGCCGGTGAACTGGCTTCAGCCCGTCACGCGCATCGGGCAGCGCACGGCCAACAATGACCGACATGGCATATTCCAGGTACGACTTGCGCATCTCGGTCTCGATATTGCGCTCCAGCACTGTACCGCTTTCTGTCTCTGCCAAAATAGCCTCTTCCGACGATGTCGGTAGCCCAGTACAGACCGCTTAAAAGGGAGGCGGCCGGGCAGTGCTCCGCACTGCCCGCGCGCGCGTGAAGGTGGCTGTCTTGCAGCGCGTTCTGAACGCTTTCAGCCCGTTGCCGCGTCGCCTTCGTAGAGCACAGTGATGAATAGGTCGTAGCTGTTGGGTGCCGAGCCAAAGTTCGTAACTTCGGCTATGTAGTCTCCAGTGCCGCAGGCAGCGAAGTCGCGGTAGGTCATAGTCACTTTCTCCTGATCGCCGGCATTGGCCGACGAGCCGCACTCCTGGTCTTCGGTACCATAGATAGCCAAATCCAGATCGCCCGAGCCGTCGCCTTGCAGCTCGATAATCGCGCCAGTTGCGTACTGTTCGACTGGGAAGTCGTGGTTATTAGCCGTTGCGGGTCCTTTGTAAATGCCGCCGCCAGGTGCATAGACTGTATCGGAGATGTGTTCTTCGTAGGGGTCCTGTAGCAGCCAGTCCGCCAGTTCGCCTGCATTCGGTACATCACCGGTTGGGCCGCCATAGCTCCACTCACCGTAGCCCATACCGGCCATTGTTAGTACAGCCACACCCAGCGCAACGCGCTGCATCAGCTGATCAAGCTCCGACGCCATCGATGTACGAGCGCTGTCAGCGTTATAAGTGTTTCAGAAAAGCTGCAGTGCCTCTTCAAGACGCCCCAGTTCTATACCAGTACTGGCACGGCCGCAGACTGCTCCTGCCGCAGTGGCGACGACACCGGCACCAACGAGCGGCATCCCAAAGTTGGCAGTGCATTCCATTATCTCCACGCCGAGCCGCCGGCCGAGCGCCTGTCGTTCTTCGTCCGGAATTTCGGGATGGCAGACGCCTCCTCGGCCAGTGACGCAGGCGAGCATGCCGACATTATCCATCCCGGCCAGCAGCTGCGATCGCAGCTCGATGCCAAGCGTCATCTCAGCCGCTTTGCGCGCTGCCGGCGAGAGTCGTGGGCTACAGACCCCGCCAGAGTCACTGATGAGCAGGTTGTTACCCACTGCATTGGCGCGCTCATCGAGCACGCCGAATCGCAGGTCATGTTGCTCTGCAATTTCCGCGAGCGTATTACGCTCACGGTCGGTCGCTAGGTTGGAGACAAGCATGCCGTGCGAGTTCAGCGTCACTAGCGTCCCGAGCACGCGACTGCCGCCGATAGTAGCCTCGATAACTGGTGCGTCTAGCGCCTCCGCGATGGTTTCGCGGTCATTAGCTGGGATACCTGGCGGTAGCAACGCCAAGGCATCGGAGACGGCGCAGAACACCCCGACGTAGGGAGAATTGAAAAGGTCCTGCCGCAGCAGTGCCATCTACTCGGCGAGATGCACGACGACGCTGCCGTCCTCGAACTTCAGCGCCCGCACCCGGATACGTGATGGCGGCTTTTCGATGCCGCGTGCCCAGATAGCCTCGTTGATCGGCGGGTCAATAAAGAGCGCTCGTTCCTCGGATTTGCCCTTACGAGCTTCGGCGGCGGTGCGCACCGCGATACCCTCCCGTTCCGGCTTCATGTGTCGCACTAGGAAATCCTCGACCATGCGCATCGCCACCGGCGCGCGTCGTGTGCGTGGCACTCGATAGAGCTTACGCAGTGGAATAGTGTAAATCCGCTCTAGTTTGAGCTCGTCATCGGCCATCAGCGGTGGAGTCTCCCGCGACGCCAGAAGTGTCGCTTGGGATGTGAAGTGAAGCGGCGATTAGTGCGCTGCATCACCCACGCAGGAACACGCCGGTTACGCTTCACCAGTTTGTTGAGCCGCAATTTCCTGGCGTAGGGTTTACGGCTAGACATTGCGATACCCCCGGATTTCGATTTTAGTCTCGCGCCGGCGTGAAAGATGTGTCAGCATCTTCTGCAGAGTCGCGTCGTCAATCAGTGCCGTAAGCTCCCCATCTCGCGCCAGTGCCATAATCCGCTGCTCGACCGCCTTTGCCATTTCGGGGCGGGCAACGCGCACTTGTGCCAGCCGTTCTTTCGCTTCGGCGCTCATCAGCTGCCGCAAGGCTCCTTGTACTTGCGCCTCGATAGCGACCCGCTCCTGCTCCTGTGCCAGCTGCTGTTCAGCTTGCGCTTGCATTTCCTGTAGCCGTCGCTGCCGTAGTTCCTCCAGTTCGCGGTCATTCATCAGTAGCGCTCCAGCCGCTCGTAGGTAGCGTTAATCTCGGGGCGCAGAGCGTGTGCGGTGTTGTTGAGAAGTGCCTGTCCGCGGGGTGCAACGTAGCGCCCCTTCGATGAGCGTTCAACCAGTTTCGCCGTTTCCAGCTGCTGCATCATCAGTCGCAACACCTTGCGGCTGCCGGGGTGCGAGCGGTTGGGTTTGCTTCCGCGGTCGACCGCACCAGAGTAGAGCCGTGCCAGTCGCTCGGTTCCGAGCGGGCCGTGCAAGTAGAGCTTACGCAGAACTGACGCCGCACGACGATACCACCAGTCCGACTGCTCGGGCGCCTTCTCGCGGTGGGCCGCGGTCTTGGCAAAGGGTGCCCATTCAGGCGGTTGCAGTGCATCCTCGCCTTTCAGCGCTTGCGTCAGCTCGCTGACTAGCTTCTGTCCGGGGATGTCGTTGACGGTTGTCATCGGGAAGTGGGCGGCACCCCCCCTCCATTATAAACCTTTTCAGACGAGAGCGTAGCTCTCGCAAACTTCGTTTGTCTGGACGCTCTAATCAGCGAAGATGTTCCGGCGGTGGAAAACAATGATGGCCAGCACGAAGGCGATAATCAACAGCGTAATCAGTCCGAGCCCCATTGCCTGTGACAGGTGCGGGAAGATGAACAGCACAAACAGCCCTACTAGTGCAGTCCAGAACAACAGGTAAATCAGATAGGCGTGCGGTGCCAGTTCCGGGTCGCGTGCCGCTTTACCAGTCATGAACTTTCCGAGCGCGCCGAAAGTACGCGACAGCGACTGCTGCATTCCCCCCGCATCCGGTTTCATGTGCTGCCGATGCAGGGTACGCTAATAACTCTCACTGTCCACGCAGCGCCTCAAAGAACCCCTTCTTCATGAGTCCACGACCCGTAAGGAAGTTGTAGTTGGCAAGCAGCAGTACGAGCATTCCGCTAGCGAGCACAATTATGTGCGCCACTCGCCCTACGGTTTTCGGGTCGCTGATGAGGCCTTCATCGGCGGTGAGGAAGAAGCTGCTCGCGCCGTATGCAATCGTGAATGCCGTCGCGTAGAAGATGACGTTTTGGCGGTTGATAATGCCCTCTGCCTTCAGTGCCTGTACCGAGAGCGAGTAGATTGCAACCAGAATAGTGATGAACATAAAGATCAGGTCGAAAACAAAACTTGGGTCGCGGCTCAACGAGTAGAGTAGCACTCCCGCATGGTAGGCTAGGAATCCCCAGTATCCGAGTGCGAACCAGCCCGAGAAGGCCGCTACCCTCGCGTCTGTCGCCGCGTCACCTTGCATGCGGCGCAGCAGTAGGAAGACCGCCGTGCCAAGCCCAAGCATCAGCGCCACCCAGCTGAATTTGAAGAATGTGTCAAACTGATTGTTGAAGCTGTCGCTATAGCTCGCCAGTACTATGAACACCACGAAGCCGACGGCCATCCAGAGTGCAGGCGAGAGCGCGTTGAGCAGTTGCCCCTGTTGGCTAGCGTCGGCGCCATCGACCTCAGAGCGGACGAGTGCGAACTCGCGGAACGGCACGCGCATCCACCACGCCTGTGCGAATCGCCATGCAATGAAAATCACCACCAGCCCCAGCCCC